>DATFRY010000652.1:0-18268 GCA_035262925.1 Kofleriaceae bacterium
GCTGTCGCTCGGACTCTGGCACAACTTCGGGGACGCGACGCCGCTCGAATCGCAGCGCCGCTTGCTGTTCACGGCGTTCGATCTCGGCATCACGCATTTCGATCTCGCCAACAACTACGGCCCGCCGTACGGCAGCGCGGAGGAGAACTTCGGCCGCATCCTCGCCGGCGACCTGGCCGCCTACCGCGACGAGCTGGTCGTCTCGACCAAGGCCGGCTGGGACATGTGGCCCGGCCCGTACGGACAGGGCGGCGGCTCGCGCAAGTACGTGCTGGCCAGCCTCGACCAGAGCCTGCGCCGGATGGGCCTGGACTACGTCGACATCTTCTACTCGCACCGCTTCGACCCCGACACGCCGCTCGAGGAGACCATGGGCGCGCTGGCCACCGCCGTGCGGCAGGGCAAGGCGCTGTACGCCGGCATCTCGTCCTACTCGGCCGATCGCACGCGCGCGGCGGCGGCGATCCTGCGCGATCTGGGCACGCCCTGCCTCATCCACCAGCCCGCCTACAACATGCTCAACCGCTGGGTCGAGGGCGGCCTGCTCGACGCGCTCGAGGACGAGGGCATCGGCTGCATCGCCTTCACGGCGCTGGCCCAGGGCCTGCTCAGCGACAAGTACCTGAGCGGAGTGCCGGCCGACGCGCGGCCCAACCGCCCGGGCGGCGGGTCGTTCACGCGCGCGCACCTGTCGGAGGAGAACCTCGCCCGCGTGCGCGGCCTCAACGAGATCGCGATCGGGCGCGGCCAGACCCTGGCGCAGATGGCCTACGCCTGGGTGCTGCGCGACGCGCGGGTGACCACCACGCTCATCGGCGCGTCCAGCCCGGCCCAGATCCGCGAGAACGTCGCCGGCCTGGCCAGGCTCTCCTTCACGGCCGACGAGCTCCGCGCCATCGATCGGTTCGCGGCCGAGGGCCACATCAATCTGTGGGAGAAGCCGAGCACGGACCGGCGGCCCTGAGTGGTAGCCTGGGGCGGTGGCGAGCTCGCACGGCAGCGGGGAGTTCGACCGCGCCGACCTGGCCGCGTGCGGCGAGGGCACCGTGTTCGAGCCGGGCGCGCTGGTCTTCCACCCGGAGAACGTGGAGATCGGGCGCGACGTGTACGTCGGGCACTACGCCATCCTCAAGGGCTACCACCGCAACCGCCTGCGCATCGGCGACGGGACCTGGATCGGGCAGATGGCGTTCCTGCACGCGGCGGGCGGGCTCACCGTCGGTGAGCGGGTCGGCATCGGCCCCGGTGTCAAGATCATCACGTCGATCCACCAGATGCCGCTCGACCGCGAGGCGCCGATCATGGACGGCGCGCTCGCGTTCGCGCCGGTCGCGCTCGAGGACGGCTGCGACGTCGGCGCCGGCGCGATCATCCTGCCCGGCGTGCGCATCGGCCGCGGGGCGCAGATCGGGGCCGGCGCGGTGGTGACGCGCGACGTCCCGCCCGGCTCGATCGCGCGCGGGGTGCCGGCGCAGGTGACGAGGAGGCGATGAGAGCGCGCGCGGCGGCGCTGTGGCGGGCCGCTGGGCCCGGCCCCGAGCTGGCCGTGTTCGCCATCGCGACCGCGGTCTACACCATCCTGGCCGGGTCGGGCGTGGTGTGGATGGACGCCGGCGAGCTGAGCGCGGCCGCGTTCACCCTCGGCGGGGCGCACCCGCCCGGCCACCCGGTCCACTCGCTCCTGGGCAAGCTGGCCGCGCTGCTGCCGGTCGGCGAGATCGGGTTCCGCGTGAACCTCCTCAGCGCCGCCGGCATGGCGGCCGCGCTGGCGGGCGTGGTGGCCGTCGCGCGGCGGCTCTCGCCCGATCGCGACGCCGCGCGCGCGGCCGGCGTGGTGGGCGCGGTCCTGGCCGGGCTCGCGCCGCCGGCGCTGGCCAACGCCACGCGGGCCGAGGTCTACGGGCCGACCGCCGCGCTCCTCCTGTGGTCGCTGGCCTCGGTGCTCGACTTCGCGCGCGCCGCCGACGGCGAGCGCCACGCGCGCCACCTGCTCGGGGCGGCGCTCGGCTGCGCGCTGGCCGCCGCGATCCACCCGGTCATCGCCGCGGCGGCCGCGCTGCCGATGGCGGTGACCGCGGCGATGACCGCGCGCCGCCGGCTGATCAGGCTGGCGCCGCCCGCGCTCGCGCTCGGCGCGCTGGCCCTGGCCTCCTACGCGTACCTGCCGGTGCGCGCGCTGGCCCCGGATCGCGCGCTGCTCGTGTGGGGCGATCCGGCCAGCGCGGGCGGCTTCTGGAAGCTGGTGACCGCGGCCGCGTACCAGGGCAACTTCTCGCCGGCCGGCGCGGGCGAGCGGTTCGCCGGGCTGTGGTCGGTGGTGGGCCAGGGGACCGGGCTCGGCGTGCTGCTGGGCGGGCTGGTCGGGCTCGGCCTCGGCGCGCTCACGCGGCTGCGCGGTGCGGGCTGCGCGCTCGGCGTCGCGGTCGCGGTCGTCCTCGGCGCGAGCCTGCAGGATCGCCTCAACCCGGATCTGCCGGGCTACGTCCTGCCCGCGCTGCTGGTGCTCGCGGCCGGCCTGGCCCCGCTGGTCGCGGCCGCGCTGCGGCTCATGCCACGCGAGCTGGCCGGGCCGGGGCGGCGCACCCGGCCCATCGCGATCGCCGTCGTGCTGGTGCCGGTGGCGGCGGCGGCCCTGGCGGCCGCGCCGGGCCCGCCGCTCGATCGGGGCGACGATCCGGCGCGGCTGTGGGCCGACACCGTCGGTGTCATGGCGGCCGGGCCCGGCGTCTACTTCGCGGTCGGCGACCACGCGCTGTTCGCCGATCAGTACGAGCGCCTGGTCGCGGGCGGGCGCCCCGACATCGCGGTGGCCAGCGCGGAGCTGTGCCGCGACGAGTGGTTCCTGCGCCACGTCAAGCGGCTCCTGCCCGGGCTGTACGTGCCGTATGTCGACGACGGGCTGCGCGGCCAGCTGGCCGAGCGGCTCGCGGTGTCGAACCTTCGCCGGGGCCGGCCGGTGGGCGGCGATCACCCGGCGTTCGGTCGGCTCGAGAGCGCCAACGCGCGCCCGGTCGGGCGCGGCTATCGCTACCTGCTCGAGGCCGGCGACGCGACGCGCGGACAGGAGGCGCGGCCGCCGCCCGACTTCGAGGGCTCGATCGGCCGGCGCATCGCCGCGCTCATCGGGCTGGTGCGCGGCGACTACGAGCTCGAGCGCGGGCGCTTCGCGGCGGCGGCGCGCGCGAGCGGAGCCGATCGGCGGCTGGGCCCCGAGATGATGAAGCGGCTGGAGTCGGCGGCGCCGCGCGGCGATCGCCCGGCGCTGGCGCCGCTGTTGCCGCGCGTGACCGGCTACGTCGTCTACGACGAGTGGCTGGGCGATCTCTTCACCGACGAGCTCCTGTGGGAGGCGGGAGTCGACGGCGGCGAGCCTCCCGCCGACGCGCCGTTCGAGCGCCTCCTGCACGCGCGCTGGCGCGCCCTCCTGCGCGGGGCGATCGCGCCGGGCTCGGGCGCGCTGCTCGATCTGGGACCCGCGGCGGCGTCGGCGACCACGCGGCTCCTGGTCTCGATCGGGCGGGACGCCGCCATCGAGACCCACCTCCGCGCTCTCCTGCGCCGCTATCCGCACGACGCGGCGTCGATGGCGCTCCTGGCCTCGCTGCTGTTCAACCGCGGCGATGTCGCCGGGTCGGAGAAGCTGTTCCGCGACTCGATCCGCCAGGCCCCGCGCGTGGCCGAGACCCACGCGCGCCTGAGCACCGTGCTGGCCAGGCAGGGCAAGACCGCCGAGGCCCGGGCCGAGTGGCAGCGGGCCCGGGCGCTGGATGCGACGCTGCCCGAGACGCCGTCGGGGTCGGGGCCGCCGCCGGCCGCGGCGCCGCCGCAAGAGCCGGCGCGTCCATAGGCGCGAGCCGCTACTGCACCATGCCCACCACGTTGTGGGCCTGGCGCTGGATCTCGATCGAGTCGCGGATGCGCTCGAACAGCTGCCGCGAGGCGGGGAGGCCGATGACCTGCAGCATCGGCGTCGTCACGTCGGTCGTGAACACCTCGATGTGGGCGATGCCGAGGATGCGGTCGAAGAAGGACTGCCGGTAGCGCACGTCGCGGCAGCGCCACAGCTCGAGGACGTCGATCCGCTTGCTGAGCAGGCCGTACTCGCTCTCGATGTTCGACGTGGTGACCCGGAAGACGCGCGAGCGCCGGTAGAAGTGGACCGCGAAGAAGGCGATGACGCCGAGCGCGAGCGGGATGGCGACCGAGAGGATCATCGGCACCTGCGTCGCCTCCATCGCGCGCGCGATCCAGAACGCGATGAGCGGGATGCCGATCGTGGCGACCGTGACCACCGCGTACTCGCCGAAGAAGGCGCGCCACGACGGCGATCCGGCGTAGAGCAACTTGCGCTCGGGCGGGCCGGGCTGGGCCGAGGTGGCCGGCTGGAGCGGCGTCGGGGCCGCCGCCTGGCCGCCCTCGGGCTGCGCCGGGCGCCCGTCGAGGAACGAGTTGCAGAAGCGACACTTGATCGCCTCGTCCTGGATCTCTTCCGCGCAGAAGGGGCACTTCTTCATGGCAGCTCCTTCGATTGCTACATCCTGTAGCCGGCTCCGATGAGCATCTCGAAGCGCGTGATCTTGTCGATCTCGGCGCGCAGCGGGCGCGATGGGCTGTAGGAGAACACGACCGGCTGGGCCTCGACCACGATGTTCTTGGTGATGGCGTACTCGACACCGAGCGCCCCGCGCACGTGAAACATGGGGATCGCGCCGTCGGCGACGTCGGTCTCGTCGAGGAAGGGATTTCCCTGCTCGGTCAGGCCACTGAAGATGAGTGCGCCGACGCCCGCCTCGGCCCGCCCCGACAGGCCGGGCAGGAACTCGTAGCCGACCCCGACGTTGGCGAGAAGGCCGGTCAGGCCCGCCGTCCCGCTCTTGTCCGTCGCCATCACCTCCCAGGGCACCGGGGTGTACGTGACCAGCGCGCCGGGCTCGAGGACGATCTGCCCGAGGTTGATGGGATGGCCTGCCCCCAGGTTGAACGACACCAGCGTGCCGACGTCGAGCGGCCCCAGCGACGGGAAGCTGGGCCCGCCGGCGATGCGCACGGCGAACAGATGCGGCGGCCGCTCGGGGCTGGGGGTCGCCCCTCCCTCGACGTCGCCCTCGCCGTCGGCCTCGCCGTCACCGCCCGCGTCGCTGCCGTCGCCGGCGCCGACATCGGACTGGTCGCCGGCGCCGCCCGCGCCGGTCACGGCGCGCTGGTCGCGACCGGCCTCGCCGCCCGCCGTCGTGTCGCCGCCGGGTTGCCCGGTGGCCCCGCCGGTCGACTGGTCGCCGGAGCCGGTCTTGCCGGTGCCGGCCGTCCCGCCCGCGCCGCCCGCCGTGGCCCCGCCGCCCGTGCCGGAGCCGGCCTTCTCGCTGCACTCCTTCTCCAGCTCGGCGATGAACTTCATGACCTCGCTGCGGTTCGGCGCGTTGGGCTTGGTGGCGAGGTAGCGCCGGTAGAAGAAGAGACCGCGCTCGCAGTTGCGCTGCTGGCGGTAGGCCTGGCCGATGTTGAACAGGAACTCGGGCGCGTCGAAGACCTCGTAGGCCTGCTCCCACAGCTCGACCGCCTGCTGCCAGCGGCCGAGGTTGTACTGGACGACGCCCTTGTTGTAGATCTGCATCGCCTTCTTCTTGTCCCCGGAGGGCTTGTCGGGCGACTGATCCTCCTGGGCCAGCGCCGGCGAGGCCGCTGACAGGAGCACGGCGCATGCGAGGATGACGCTGCTCGAGCGGACGATCATGGCGGCCTGATTCTAGCCCGGACGAGCCGCGAATGGTCTCCGCCGGGTCGCCGCCATGAGCGGCGGCCACCGGCGAGACGCGCGGCCAGCGGCGATTCGTGCGGCGTGGGGCGCGGCGAGCGGCGATTCGTGCGGCGCGGGGCGCGGCGTGCGGCCAGATGGCCGCGCGGTCACAGGTCCGGGCGCAGGACGCCGTCGCCGACCTGGGTGGGATTCTCGCCGTCGCCCTTGCCGGACTTGCCGCCGCGGCTCCGATCGCCCGAGCCCTTGTGGTCGCGGTGGTGGCGATCGCGGTCGCGGCCCTTCTTGTCCCCGTCGCTGCTGGCGCGGTCGCTGCCCTTCTTGGCCTCCCCGTCGCCCTTGTCGCCGTCCTTGTCGGCGGCCTTGTCGCCGGCCTTGTCGCCGGCCGCGTCGCCTGCTTCGCTCGGGCTCGCGGCCGTGAGCTGGAGATCGAAGCGGCGGTTCTCGCTCGGCACCACGCGCGCGCGCTTGTCCTCGTAGCCCTCGGCCTTGAGCACCAGGTCCACCGCGCTGTCGCCGTGGTCGAGCTGGATCGTCAGCGGCGTGACCCCGCGCGGCGCGCTCTCTCCGGCCACGAACACCTGCGCGCCGCTCGGTTGCGAGTCGATCGAGATGTTCACCTTCTCGGGGATGGGCTCGACGGTGAGCCCGCCGGCCGTCCCGGTGCCTCCGCCCGCCGGCTCGCCCGGCTGGGTCGTCCCGCCCGGCGATGCGGGCTGCTCCACGACGCGCCGCCCATGCTGCGGGACCAGCAGGGCGCGATAGCCGAAGAAGGCAGCGACCCCGACGGCGACGGCGCCGAGCGCGATGAGGATGAGCCGCGACGCGCGGATCCCGTGGCGCACCTCGCCCGGCGCGGGCGTGCGGTACGACGGATGCGACGAGCTGCGCGGGTCGAGGCCGGGCAGGCCGACCCCCGACTGCGGCGCCAGCTGGGCCAGCTGCGGCAGCGGCGTGTGCAGCCCGCTGCCCGGCATCGGCGTGGTGAGGCGCGCGTGGGCCGGGTCGCCGTGCTGCCCGGCCTCGCTGGCCAGCGTGATCCCCGGGTAGGGCGAGGGCTGCGACGTCAGGTACGGCGGCGCTTGCTCGTAACCCGGGTGGCTGCGGCCGTAGGTGAGAAACCCGTCCAGCCCGCCGTGCGACTCGACGAAGCCGACCGGATCCTGCAGCGCGCGCATGAACAGGTCCATGTCGGGGAAGCGATCGCCCGGCCGCTTCTCGAGCGCCTTGAGGCAGACCGCCTCGAGGTGCGGCGGGATGACGCCGCGGATGGTGGACGGCTTGCGCGGCAGGTGCGTCATGTGCTGGACGAGGACCTCGCCGTAGCCCTCGCCGCGGAACGGCACCTGCCCGGTCAGCATCTCGTAGAGGAGGATGCCGAGCGCGTAGAGGTCGGTGCGGTGATCGACCAGCCCGCGCCCCTCGCACTGCTCCGGCGACATGTACGCCGGCGTGCCCATCACGATCCCGGTGCGCGTGCGGCGCGAGCCCGGGTTGTCGCCGGTGAGCTTGGCGATGCCGAAGTCGAGCACCTTGACGAAGTCGCGGCCGTCGCGCCGGGCCGAGATCATCACGTTGTCGGGCTTGAGGTCGCGGTGAACGATGCCGTGGCGGTGCGACGCGCCGAGCGCGTCGGCGATCTGCAGCGCGATGAGCTGGGCGCGCTCCGGCGCGAGCGGCGCATGGTCGTGGATGAGCTTGGCCAGGCTGTCGCCGGCCAGGAACTCCATGATGAAGTAGACGACCCGCTGCCCGCTGCCGCTCGCCGACGGCATCTCGCCGTAGTCGATGATGTCGACGATGTTCGGGTGCTGGATGTCATTGACCGCCTTCGCTTCATTGAAGAAGCGGCCGATGACCTCCTCGTTGCTCGAGAACTCCGGGTGCAGGACCTTGAGCGCGACGCGCTTGCCGATGTTGGGGTGAACGGCCAGGTAGACGGCGCCCATGCCGCCCTCTCCCAGCTTCTGCTTCACCTCGTAGTTGCCGACCTTTGCGCCGAGTAGGCGGTCCTGCGCGGTGGCCTGCTCCATGCACCCCTCGTACGAGCTCGCGATAATAGCTTAGGCGACCTTTCCCGTCACCGTCGCCAGAGATGGGACAGGTCATGAGACGCCCGAGAAGCACAGGGGGTTTCATCGGCCGCGGTGGGGAGCCGGCGGTGTGGCCGGGGGTGCGACAGCACTGCAGCATTTCACCGGAATTGCACTTCGTGATACCAAGGATGGATGAGGCCCACGGCCGTTCGGGTCGGGACCGTTCTGGGGGGTGGGGGGCGATGAGGCGGTCGCGGAGCGGGCTACTCCTGGGGATCAGTCTGGCGATCATCGCCTCGCTGGCGGCGCACCCGGCGGATGCCCGGAGGCGCGGGCACCGCCACCGGGCGCGGGCCGAGCGGATCGTTCCGCCCCTGACGCCGGAGGGGCTGCCCAACATCCGCTCGGTGTCGGCCCTCGCGGTCGACATGGACACGGGCAACATCGTCTACGGCAAGAACCCCGACGCGGTGCGCGCCATCGCGTCGACCGGGAAGATCTACGTCGCGCTGGTCGCGCGGCGGCGCGGCATCGACCTCGAGGGCATCACCGAGATCACGATGGACGACGTCAGGTTCGCGCGCGGCGGATCGCGCACGCACCTGAGTGTCGGCCAGCGCTTCCGCAACCACGATCTCCTGCGCGCGATGCTGATCGCGTCGGACAACCGGGCGGTGACGGCGGTCGGGCGCGCGGTCGGGCTGGGGCCCGAAGAGCTGGTGCGCGCGATGAACGACCTGGCGCGCGATCTCGGACTCCAGCACACGCGCTTCGTCGACCCGACCGGGCTCAATGGCAACTGGTCGAGCGCGCGCGACATGGCGGCGGCGCTGACCGCCGCGCTGCGCGATCCGGTGCTGGCCGAGGTGCTGACCACGCGCTTCGCCAGCATCCACAACGTGAGCGAGGGGCGGGTCCGCACGATCAACTACGCCAACACCAACCACGTGCTGTACCGGAACGGCCTGCACGTGCTCGGCGGCAAGACCGGCTACACGCGCGAGGCCGGCTACTGCCTGGTCACCGGCGTGGAGATGAACGGACGGCGGCTCGCGTTCGTGTTCCTCGGCGGCGACGGCGAGCTGACGCGGTTCGCCGACTTCAACCGGCTGGCGGGATGGATGGAGCTCGGCCGCGGCGGCGGCGGCGCGGCGACCGACGTCGCGCTGGGAGGGTCGGCCATGCAGGCGCAGAAAACCGAAGACTCCCGCTGACAGGCCCGGGCGACCGGGCCATGGTGGCGGGGCAGCCATGGAGGTACTCGTGCAGCACCGCCCACGTCACCCTGATCATCGGCGTGTTCGCGTTCGCCTTCGCCTCGCCGTTCGCTTTTCTGGTCGCTCTTGTGGTCGCCTTTGTGCTGGCGCTGGCCGCCGCGTCTCGGGCCGCGCTCCGCTGAGCCTCCGCGTGCTCGCGGGCCTCGGTCTCGCGGCCCTGCTGGTGGCCGGGTGGGCGGCGCCGGCGCGCGCGCAGCGCATGCCGGACATGGCCACGCTCGATCGCGGCGACGGCATCTCGCGCGTGGGGCTCGACTTCGGGGCCGCGTTCGTCGACGACGGCGCGAGCAACGCCGACGCGGCCATGCGCTTCGACTTCTTCGCCCAGCTGGTGTCGCGGCGCGGGGCCGGCATCTACGCGTCGCTGCCGCTCGCGCGCTCGGTGACCGACGGAGACGACGAGACGGCGACCGGCAACTTCGACGTCGGCGGGCTCTACGTCGTCGAGAGCCCGACCCTGTCGCTGGTGTTTCGCGCCGGGGTGGCGCTGCCGACCGCCGACGAGGACGCGCGCGGGTTCACGACCAACTTCCTGGCCAGCTGGACGCGGCTGACCGACATCGCGCAGGCGATCCCGAACATGACGTACCTGCGGCTCGGCTTCTCGCCGCTGTTTCACGCCAGCCGGCTCTTCCTGCGCGCGGACGTCGGGCTCGACGTCGGCATCGACGAGGGCGATGACGCGACCGGGCTGGAGCCGAACACGCTGGTTCGCATCAACGTGGCCGGCGGCATCGACTTCGGCCGCGTCGCGCTGATGGCCGAGGTGGTCAACCTGGCCACGACCGAGGACTTCGACGAGATCGACTCGGCCGACGAGGACTTCATCCACACGTTCGCCGTCACGGCCCGCTTCATGGGGCGCCAGGTGCAGCCGTATCTGACGTTCGGCACGCCGATCGACAACTTCGGGCGCGATCAGATCGACTTCTTCCTGGGCGCGGGATTGCAAGTCCGGCTGTGAGGGCGTGAGCGCGCGCGCGGGGTGAGGCGGCGAGGCCAGCCTTCGACTGCGGGCGCGAGGCCTTCGCCCGGGGCGAAGGCCGGGCTACAGTGCGCGGCGATGGGCGGGTGGTCGCGACGCGAGGTGCTCGCCGCGCTGGCGGCGGCCGGCGCCGCGCCCGGCTGGAGCGCGCTGCTCGGATGCGGCGGCGCGCGGCCTCGACCGGCGCCGCGCCCGGAGCCGGTGCCGGCCGAGACGTTCGCCCAGCTGCGCGATCAGCTGCGCCAGGTCGCGGCCGATCTGGGGCGCCGCTTCCGCTCGGTCGCGGTGCGCGCCGAGCTCGGCCAGCTGACCCGGGTCGTGGTCGAGCCCGACGAGCGCGCCGTCGACCAGCGCGGGCGATCGAGCGTCATCCTGGCCGGCTTCGACGGCGCGAGCTGGTTCCAGGAGGCCGGCACCGACCTGTCGCCGGATGCGGTCGCGAGGGCGGCGAGGGCCCTGGCGGCGCGCGCTCCGGCGGGACGGGGCGCGCGGCCGGGCGCGGCGGCGGCGGCGGCGCGACCGGGCGGCGCGACCGCGGGGCGCGCGAGGCTGGCGATCGACCCGCGCGACAGGCCGATCGGCGACTGGCTCGCGCGGGCGGGGCGGCTCCACGAGCGCGCGACCCGGGTGGGCGGCAGCCGGCTGGTCTACCGCGCGGCCTGCATCGAGGTCGACGACAGCGACGTCGTGTTCGTCGGGGATGGGCGCGACGTGGCCCAGCGGCTGGTCCGGACCGGCGCGCGGGTCCTGTTCCTGGCCTGGACCGGATCGGCGCTCGCGGCCGAGGAGGCGGCCGGCGCCGGCGCGGTCGGGCTCGAGGGGGCCGAGCTGGCCGGCGGCGAGCTCGAGCGCGCGGCGGAGGGCGCGCTGACGCTCCTCACCGGCGGGCGCATCGAGCCCGGCGCGCGCGATCTGCTGCTCGATCCGTCGGTGACGGCGCTGCTCGTGCGCGAGGCCGCGCGGGGATGGGAGGGCGACGTGTGGGCGCGAGGAGGGGCGCGCGCGGCCGGGCTGGAGGGGAAGGCGGGCGCGGCCGGTGAGGTCAGCTTGCGCGACGACGCGACCGCGGCCGGCGCCTTCGGCGGCTATTCCTTCGACGACGAGGGCTGGGCGGCCTCCCCGCATGCGCTGCTCGAGCACGGCGTCGTGCGCGGACCCCTGTGCGATGCGGCGGCGGCCGCTGCCCTGCGCAGGCCGCGAACCGGGCACGGGAGGCGCGGCGCTCTCGGCGAGGACGGCGTCGCGGCCAGGTCGTCGCACCTGGTGCTCGCGGCGGGCGGGCGGGATCGCGATGCGCTGGTCGCCGCGATCGAGGGCCAGGGCTTCTTGATCGAGAGCGGGGTCGAGGGCGACGGCGATCCGCGCTCGTGGCGCGTCGCGGTGCGCGCGCTGAGGGCGCGGGAGATCGAGCGCGGGAGGCTGACGGGGCGGGTGTACGGGCCCGTCGTGGTGGCCGGTCAGGTGCCGGCCTTGCTCGGGGCGGTGAGGGCGATCGAGCGATCGGCCGGGACCTATGGATGGTGGAGGAGCGGCGTGGCGAGCTCCGTCGTGGCGCCGGCCGTGGTGACGAGGGGGTGGATCGGTGGGTAGCGCGCGGGACGGGTCGATGTCGATGACGGCGACGGCGTCGCCCGCCAGCCTCGACGGCAGGCTCGACGTCGACGTGGCCGGGTGGGGGGCCGGGTGAGGGCTCGATGCCGGTGACGGTCGAACGCCTCGTGCGGCTCCTGGAGAGCGCGCGCGACATCGACGAATGGATCGCCGTCGAGTCGCGCGTCCGCCGGGTCGCGCGCGCGACAGGGCCGCGGCCGGCGCACGAGCGGAGCGAGTCCGTCTCCCTCCACGCGGTGGTCCTGCGCGACAGCGAGCGGGGGCGCGGCGCGGCCACCCTGTGGCTCGACGGCGAGGGAGACGACGACGACCACGCGCGCCGCCTGGTGACGAGGGCCGCGGAGCGCGCCAGCATGGCGCTGGGGCCGGCGTGGGCGCTGCCTGCGCCCGCGGCGCCCGCACGCGTCACCGTCGCCGATCGGGACATCGTGGCCGATCAGGAGGGGGTGCTGGACAGGGCCATGGCCGAGCTGCGCAAGGCGAGCAGACCGGGCGCGGCCGTGGGCTCGGCGCACATCGAGGTCGCGCGAACATGGCACCGGGCCGAGACGAGCCGCGGCTTCATCAGCCAGTACGAGGCCACCGCGGCCACCTACGACCTCGCCGTCGGCGGCCGCGCTCTGGTCGAGAGGGTGCGCGGCCGCGCGCGCACCGGCGCGCAGATGGCGCTCTCCCGCCGGGTCGCCGACGCCGCGCGCCGGGCGGAGAAGCGGGCCGCGGCGCGGCCGCTCGAGCCGGGGCGCTATGACCTGCTCCTGCGCCAGGCCGCGATCGCCCACCCGAGGGCCGGGCTCGATCTGCCGTCGAGCGCGGCCGATTTCGGCTGGTTCGCGCCCATGGTCGCCCACGCCAGCGCCGAGTGGGTGAGGCTGGGGATCAGCCGCTATCAGCCGGGGCAGCCCATCTTCGCGGCCGTGGCGGACAGCGCCAGCGCCGCCGCTCAGCTCGGGGTCGGCAGCCTCGACGGCGCGGGCAGCGGCCGGGTCGCGCGCGGCGGCCCGGGCGGCTCCGGCGCGACGACACGCGCGAGGGCCGCGCGCGCGCACTCGAGCGGCGGGGCCGCGGGCGCAGGGCGCGTCGGCGGTCGCCCCGCCGGCGAGGGCGAGGGAGTCGATGCCTTCACGCTCGAGAGCGACGGCACCATCGACTTCGCGCCGATGAGCGCGCCGTTCGGCGATCTCGGTGAGCCGGTGCGCCGCTTCGATCTCGTGCGCGACGGCGTCGCGGCCGGCCTGGCCCTCGACCATCGCGAGGCCGCGCTGGCGCGCATGGCCCCCAACGGGGGCGTGCGCAACCTCGTGCTCGCGCCGGGCGCGACCGCGGCGGCGACGCTCGGCCAGCCGGGGCAGCGGCACCTGCTCGACGTCGCCGAGCTCGACTGGATCGACGCCGATCCGCGCAGCGGAGTCCTGACCGCCGCCATCGGACTCGCCCATGTGCGCGGCGCGCCCGTCACCGGCGGCCTCGTGGTCGGCAACGCCTTCGACCTGCTCGGTCGCGCCCGCCTGTCGTCGGAGATGGCGATGCTGTCCTGGTTTCGCGGCCCCATCGCGATCCGGATCGACGGCGTCGACGTCGTCTGACCCCGGCCGCCGGCCGCCGCCCATCGCCCACGCCTGCCGCGACTCAGCCCGCGGCCCGCGACGGCGCGCCGGCCCGCCGCGCCGCGCCCGGCGGGACGCCGATGAAGCGCTTGAACGCGCGGCTGAACGCGGCCTCCGATCGATAGCCGAGCCGACCCGCCATCTCGCCCACCCCGACCCCCTCCTCGCGCAGCCAGGTCATCGCCACGTGCATGCGCCACCGCGCCACGTAGTGCATGGCCGGCTCGCCGACCAGCTGGGTGAAGCGGGCGGCGAACGCCGAGCGCGACATCGCGGCCTCGGCGGCCAGCGACGACACCGTCCAGGCGCGCGTCGGCTCGCGGTGGATGAGCGCGACCGCGCGGCCGATCTGCCTGTCCTGCAGCGCGCCCAGCCACCCGGTCTGCGCCGCCGGGTCCTCCTCGATCCACGATCGGATGGCCTGGATGACCAGGATGTCGGCCAGCCGCGTGATGACCGTCTCGCCGCCCGGCCGCAGCTCGCGCGCCTCGGCCGCCATCAGCGCGAGGGTGCTGTGCAGCCACCCGGCGTGCGGCAAGGTCGACGCGCGCACATGGATGACGCGCGGCAGGAGCGCGACCAGGTGATGCGCCGCCGGATGATCGAACCTGACCGCGCCGCACACCAGCGTGGTCGGCGCGCCGCCGCCGCCGTGGCGCAGGATCGCGTAGCACTCGCTCACCCGCTCGTGGTCGAGCTCGTCGATCGAGACCGCCCGCGCGCGCCGCTCGCCGCGCAGGCGATGGCCGCGGCCGTGAGGCACGAGGGCGAGGTCGCCCGGCTCGAGCGCGCGCGGCCCTTCACGTTGACCCTCAGGCTCCACCTCGAGCCACGCGCGACCTGCCGTGACGACGTGAAAGCTGAGACAGCCCGGACGCTCGGGCAGGGCCAGCCCCCACGGCGCGGTCAGCTCCGACCGGCAGTAGAACGCGCCGGACATGCGCAGGAAGTGGAGCGCCTCGCCCAGCGGATCGATCGCTTGCCGGGTGTCCAGCACGCCCCGAGTATGAAGCCGCGCGCGCTCCTGCGTCCAGCCGGCCTGGACGTTCGAGCAAGAACTGGCGACGGGCGGACATTGAAGGTCAGGCTGCGCAGACCGATAGTGACGACCTGCGACTCAATCGACAGGAGCTAGACGATGCGAATCGGGATCCTGGGAACCGGTGACGTGGGCAAGGCGCTCGCCAGCGCCTTCATCGCGCTGGGACACGACGTGAAGATGGGCGCGCGCGAGGCCGGCAACGCGAAGGCCGCCGCGTGGGCCGCGCAGGCGGGCGCCAGGGCGTCGGCCGGCACGTTCGCCGACGCGGCAGAGTTCGCGGACATCGCGGTGCTCGCCACGCTCGGCGCGGCCAACGAGGACGTGCTCGCCGCGGCCGGGGCCGACCGGCTGCGCGGCAAGGTGCTCATCGATGCGACCAACCCGCTCGACATGACGGGCGGGCCTCCGCCGAAGCTGTCCGTCGGACACACCGACTCGGGCGGCGAGCAGGTGCAGCGGCAGGTGCCGGGCGCCCTGGTGGTCAAGGCCTTCAACACGGTCGGCAACGCGCACATGTTCCGGCCGAGCTTCCCCGGCGGCCGGCCGGACATGTTCATCGCCGGCAACGACGCCGGGGCGAAGAAGAAGGTCGCCGCCCTGCTCGACGACTTCGGCTGGGGCGTGGTCGACGTGGGCGGCATCGAGTCATCGCGCTACCTCGAGGCCATGTGCATCGTCTGGGTGCTCCACGGCATCGCGACCGGCACGTGGAACCACGCCTTCAAGCTCTTGACCATGTGACGCGCGCGCCGTCCGGCCCGCCCGGCCGATGACGACCAGGGCGGGCCGCCCGGCCGGATCCCACTCGGCGGCGAGCTGGCTCCAGCGGCGGATGCCGAGGCCGGCCGCCGGATCGATGGTGGCCACGTCGCCGCTGTCGGGTCGGATCCCGACGACCACCTCGTAGTGGCTGAGGCGCCGGTCTCCGCGCGCGCGCAGGAGGCCGACCACGACCGGCCGGCCGCGCTCGAGCTCGTGCTGCAGCGTGGCTCGGTCGGCGCGGATGGCGAAGGCGGTGAGCCCGCGCGCGCGCGCCACGTCGCGCAGGGCTCCCAGCGTGCTGCCGCGATCCGATCCGGCGAGCAGGGCGGCGCGGGTCGCGTCGGCGAGCCGGAGCGGCACGCCCCAGAAGCGGACCACCATCGCGATCGCGGCCGGCCCGCAGTCGCGCGCGCTCTCCTGCCGGACCGGCTCGACCGCGCGCACGCTGATCCAGCCGCGCGCCGGCGAGATGGCCTCGGGCCGCGCCGCGCGCGCGGTCGACGGAAAGCGGATGCAGCCGGCAAGCGCGAGCGCGACCAGGGCGACCGCGCAGCGCGCCGCCGGTCGCAGGGCCCGGCGCATCAGAGGAGGACGACCAGCAGGACGACGCCGAGCACGATGGCCGCCGTCGAGCCGATGATCACGAAGGTGGCGCCACCCTCGAAGCGGGCCGCGCGCGGCTGAGCGCGCTCGGCGGCGGCGTAGCGGCTGGCGTCGTCGCCTCGATCGGCCACGGCGACGCGCGGCCCCTTCGCGGCGGGCGCCCTGTGCGAGGACGTCGCGGCGCCGGGGATGAACGGCGGCGCAGCGAGCGCCGACGATGCACCGGCCGCGATGGCCAGAGAGAACGCGAGCAGAGCTGCGGTCACGATTCGATTGTTCATGCTCCCCGGTAGCGCAATCGGCATGCCAGCCCATCGCCGCTCCACGGCTCGTGGCGGCCGATCGGGCCCGTGGCGACGGGCCGCACTGTGCGTGCAGAGCACGCGCCGAGCGCTCCATCCCGGGCGCAGCCGCGTTCACCGCCGCAATTGACAAGCTCGGGTGGGCCGCGCAAACTCGAATTCACGGCGCGGACTGCAGCGCGCAACCCTTCTCCGGTCAGCCCATGCCTGACCGCTCGCGAGGGCAAAGGGGAGCCCCTCTCCTCGGCAGAGCAGAACCTTTCGAGTCGTCTCCTTCCCTCGCGCCGCGGGGATGCATGGGCTCCAGTCCGCGACGCGGGAGAGGAAGAGCAGATGACCGCGAAGCGTGATCTCAAGAAGCGCATCCGGGAGAGAGCCGCCCGGACCGGCGAGCGCTACACCGCCGCCCGCAAGCACGTGCTCGGCGCGGGCGAGCCGACCGGCGGCGTGCCGTTCATCGAGCTGCGCGACATGTCGAAGCTGGCCGCGCGCGTCGGGATCCGGTGTCCGACCTACATGTTCCCAGGCGTGGCCGATCGCGTCGACGGCCGGGCGCTTCTCGCCCACATCCGCGACTGCCTGCGCGCCACCGAGCGCGACCGCGCGACCGACATCCTGCGCGCGGTGATCCTGGACGGCGAGCAGCCGGCCATCGAGGACAGCCGGGTGTCACTCATGCTGCACCAGGTCGCTCCCATCCTGAGGGCCATCTCGACCCGCCAGATCCTGCCCACCCGGGGCGACGCCTTCTTCACGCGCGCGCGGGCCGGCATCGGCGGCATCAGCGAAGGCGGCACGATGCTCGCCCTGCCCTTTGCGGGCAAGCAGGGCCTGGAGATGATCATCTGCATGATCTGGATGACCGGGCCCCTGCGCGCGCTGGCCATCCCCGCGCGCCCACCGTCGCTGGTCCTGATGACGGCCGAGGACGTCGGCGTCAGCGGGTACCCGGCCCGGTCGGGGTGAGCTGCGCTGGCGCCTCACTCCTGCGGCCGGCACGCCGCCCCCCATGGCCTGATCTTGACACGTAGGGCCACGCAGACCCAGAGTTGAGTCGGTCGATCGGGAGGGTGGGGGAATGGTGACCGCGACGTCGTCTGCGCCGGCCGGTGGGCTCGGCCGGAGGGGCTCGCTGATCGTCGCCATCGCCGTCGGTGTCCTGTGCGGGCTCGGCGGCTTCACGTTCCATTACGCCGAGGGCCTGTCCTACTTCAGCAGCGATCCCAGGGCCTGCGCCAACTGCCACATCATGCGGCGCCAGTACGATGGATGGCAGAAGGCGAGCCATCACGGGGTCGCCACCTGCGCCGACTGCCACCTGCCGCAGACATTCGCGGCGAAGTACCTGGCCAAGGCCAGCAACGGCTATCACCACTCGAAGGGCTTCACCTTCCAGGACTTCGAGGAGCCCATCCGCATCAAGTCCCGGAACGCGCGCATCCTGCAGGCGAACTGCATCCGCTGCCACGAGGCGATGGTGCGATCGCTGGTCTCGGGCGCGCGGACCGACCGGGACGCCGTCGAGTGCGTGCACTGCCATGCGACCGCGGGGCACGGCGAGACGGCCGGCCTCGGCGGCCCGCCGGGGGACGACGAGCGTCCCGCGCCGAACCCGACCTCGCCCGGAGACGAGACCCGATGACCAGACTCTCGAACCTGCGGCCCCGCGGCCCCGCGCTCCTGGCCGGCATCATCCTGATCGTCGCGGCGGCGACGGCGACGACGACCGCGCTCCTCATCAACATCTTCGAGCGCAAGGCGGAGGAGCGGACGCCCTATGTCCGCCTGGTCGAGGTCACCGAGAACGACACCGATCCGGCGAAGTGGGGCAAGAACTGGCCCGGCCAGTACGACAGCTACCAGCGGACCGCGCTCA
Source organism: Kofleriaceae bacterium (assembly GCA_035262925.1). Classification (GTDB taxonomy): domain Bacteria; phylum Myxococcota_A; class Polyangia; order Haliangiales; family Haliangiaceae; genus DATFRY01. The sequence goes on from DATFRY010000652.1 coordinate 17,851, forward strand.
GGACGAGCACGCCGTTCGGCGGCCACGGCGGCAGCGAGTCTCTCCCCGAGGAGAAGATCGAGCGCGACCCGTGGCTGCGGCGCATGTTCCTCGGCTACGCCTTCTCGATCGACTACCGCGACCGGCGCGGCCACGCCTACATGCTCGTCGACCAGGAGGCCACGCAGCGCCTGACCAGGCCCCAGTCGGGCTCCTGCCTCCACTGCCACGCGTCCATCATGCCGCTCTATCGACAGCTCGGGCACGGCGACGCGATGGCAGGCTTCGAGGAGACCTACAAGCACACGTACCAGGAGGTGAGCGCGCTCCTCCACGACTCGGGGCACGCTCACCCGGTGAGCTGCGTCGACTGCCATGATCCGAAGAGCATGGCGCTGCGGGTGACGCGGCCCGGCTTCATCCGCGGCATCCAGGCGCT
>DATFRY010000653.1:0-2663 GCA_035262925.1 Kofleriaceae bacterium
CGTCACCTGCCGCTCCTCCTCGTCGTCGCCGCGCTCTCGCCTGCCTGCACGACGTACGACCCGCTCTACTGCGACGCACGGAATCAGTGCACGGATCCCGAGCGTCCGTTCTGCGACATGAAGGGCGAGTACCCGGCCTCCGACGGTATCGCGAGGACGTGTATTCCGAGTCCGTTCGACGCCGGAGTGGCCTGCGATCCGGACAGCTTCCTGGGATGTGACGGCACGGCCATGGCGATCTTCTGCCCGTCGTCAGGGGTCGGCGAGGAGACCAAGGACTGCAGCGCGGTGTGCAATGAGGGGGCGGGCGGCTGTCAGTGTGAGTGCCCGGCAGGGCCCGAGGGCCCCGAGGGCCCCGAGGGGCCGCCCGGGCCCGGCGGCCCCGGGTTCAGCGCCTGCCAGTGGGTGGTCAACGCCTGCAATAGCCCGAACTTCCCGCCCGGCGTTCAGTGCGAGGCAGTCTGTCCGACGGACACGTTCGTTGTGTCGGGGGGCTGCGATGTGACCGCCAACGGCGCGATCGCCGAGAGTCGCCCCGATCCCGGGCCCGACGGGAAGGGGTCATTCGACCGGTGGATCTGCGAGTCGGGCACCGGCAACATGCAGGGCGCAACGGCGTTCTGCTGCCCCGAGGACGCGCCGAGGGCGGCGCGCGGGGGCGGGGTCGTCAATCAGCGGTCGACGGCGAGGACGATCGCGCCCGGCAGGGCACCCAGCAGCGCCAGGAGGCCGTACAGGACGGAGCTGGCAAGGGCCGCGTCGGGCGAGAGGCCGGCCATGGTCCACAGCGCGACGGCCGACGCCTCGCGCAGGCCCCAGCCGCCGATCGAGATCGGAATCGACATCGCGAAGAGGGCGCCCGGCACCAGCGCGAGCAGGTGATAGAGCGACAGGGGAGCGTGCACCGCCCGCGCCGCGCAGTAGAACATCGCGACGCAGCTGCCGATGACGAGAAAGCCGAGGCCGAGCTGCGCCAGCATGCTGCGGCCGAGCAGCGCCTGCCGGCCGTCGCGCAGAAGGCGGTCGATGCGGCCGCCAGCGTGGCGGCGGGCCATGACGGCGATGACCACCGGCACCGAGGCGACCACCGCGGCGAAGCCGACCAGCGGCACCCAGACGCGCGTGTGGCCGAACGCGCCCGGCATCCACATCCACAGGGTCAGGCTCACCAGCGCGCAGATCGCGATGACGGTCTGGTTGGAGATGCGCTCGATGACGACCGCGCGGATCGCCCGACCCATTCCGCCTCGCTCCACCTCGGCCTCGCGCTTGCCGTGGCGCCACGCGCGCAGGGCGTCACCGGCGATGCCGCCGGGCAGGACCTGGTTGAGGAAGGCGGCCAGGTAGAACTCCGCGAGCGACCGCTCGACGGTGATCCGGGCGCCCACCGAGAGCGCCGTGTAGCGCCAGCGCATCGCCGCGAACCCCATCGCGGCGGTCGCGCAGCCGAAGCCGGCCGCCACCCAGAGCGTGTCGGCTCCGGCGATCCGCTCGACCAGCTTGCCGCCGCTGACGTGCCAGAGGAGCGCGAGCAGACCCGCTGTCACCGCCAGCTGGACCGGCGCGCGAAGCGAGCGCAGCCTCGCCGTTGTGAGGGTCATGTCCAGAAGCGCACCGCCTGGCAGCCTCGACATGTAGCACGCCCCGGCGAGCGAGGCCCGGATCGGGGCCGGCCCTTGTCAGCCATGGTCGCGTCATCTACTATCCGCCGCCCGCGATGGCCGAAGGTCCCCCCGAGACGTCGACCCCGTTCGTGCGCTACCTCTCGGCCAAGCGCTCGGTCGATGACCGCGCGCTCAACCGGGTGGTGCTCGATGCGCTGCGCGGGCACGTGGTGCCCGGCCCACCGGACCGGCCGCTTCGCATCCTGGAGCTCGGCGCCGGCAATGGCACGATGGTGCCGCGCCTGGTCGAGTGGGGCCTGATCGCGCGCGCCGACTACACAGCGCTCGACGCCGATCCGGCGGCGGTCGCCGACGGCGCGGCCGGAGTGGGGCGCTGGGCGGGCGCGCGCGGGCTCGAGTCCGAGCGAGACGCGAGCGACGCCTGGCGCGTGCGCGGCCCCGACCTCGACCTCTCGGTGCGCATGGTCCACGGTGACCTTCTCCGCTTCGAGCCGCACGCGGGCGAGATGGATCTGGTCATCGCGAACCAGCTCCTCGACCTGCTCGACGTGCCGGCCGTCCTGCCGCGCCTCTGGCGCTGGCTGCGGCCCGATGGATTCTTCTGGTTCACCATCAACTACGACGGTGAGACCACCCTCGAGCCGGTCATCGCGCGGGAGCTCGAGGCGCAGATCTTCGCGCTCTACCACCGCAGCATGGACGAGCGTCTGCGCGACGGGCAGCCCTCGGGCGACAGCCGTTGCGGCCGGCACCTGTTCGGCCAGCTGGCGGCGGCCGGGGCCGAAATTCTGGCCGCGGGCGGCGCCGATTCCGTCGTCCATCCCTGCGGCGGCCGCTACCCCGGCGACGAGGCGGTGTTCCTGCACCACATCATCGACACCATCGACGCCGAGCTGCGCGGGCATCCGCAGCTGGACGCGGCGGCGTTCGCCGGCTGGCTGGCGGAGCGCCACCGCCAGATCGACGACGCGACCCTGGTCTACATCGCGCATCAGGTCGATTTCTTCGGGCGCGTGCCGGCGACCGCTCGCGAGCGGA
>DATFRY010000654.1:0-14474 GCA_035262925.1 Kofleriaceae bacterium
GGCAACCCGTTCTTCCTGGAGGAGCTGGCGCGCGACGCGGCGGAGTCGGCCGGGCAGGGCGGTGCGGGCGGCGCGGGCGGCGCGCGCCTGCCCGCCTCGGTCGAGCTGGCGGTGCAGGCCCGACTCGACCGGCTCCCCGCCCGCGCCCGGCGCGTGCTCCACGCCGCCTCGGTCGTCGGGCACGAGTTCGACCGCGCCGCGCTCGCCGCCGCGCTCGGGACGCCGGCCGCCGACGACGATCTCGATCGCGCGCTCGCCGAGCTCGAGCGCCGCCAGCTCATCGCGCCGGTCATCGCATCGGAGCCCCGGCCCGGCGCCTCGCCCTCGGCCACCAGCGCGGCCGACCGAGAGCGCTACGTCTTCCACCACGTGCTGGTCCGCGACGTGGCGACCGCGCAGATGGACGCCGACGCGCTCCGGCGCATCCACGCCGCGGTGGCCGATCACCTGGCCGCGCGCGGTGCGCTGGTCCGGCGCGACCCGGCCCTGCGCGTCGCCCTCGCCCGCCACCGCGACGCCGCCGGCGATCGCGGCGGGGCGCGCGCCGCGTACATCGCCGCCGGTGAGCTCGCGCTCGAGCTGGCCGCCGACCAGCAGGCCCGCGAGGCGTTCGAGCGCGCCGAGGAGCTCGGCGACGGCCCCGACCTTCGCCTCGACGAGCTGGCCGGCGACGCGCTGGTCCAGCTCGACTCGGCCGCCGCGGTCGCCCGCTTCGAGCGCGCGCTGACCGGCACGGCGGCCCCGATCGACCGCGCCCGCCTGCTCTACAAGCTCGCCTCGGCGGCCAGCTACCGCGCCGACTACGCGCAGACCGTGGACCGGCTCGAGCGGGGCCTCGCGCTCCTCGGCCCGCCCGAAGAGCTGGACGCGGCCGAGCGCCCGGTGCGGCGGCTCGCCGCGCGCATGCTCGGCACGCTCGGCTGGGTCATCGGCCACGAGATCGGCGATCACCGCCGCGGTTCGCCCCTCGCCGAGCGCGCGGTCGCGCTGCTCGAGAACGACCCCGACCTGCTCGAGCTCGCCGTCGCGCTGAGCCGCCTGGCCGCCAACTACCTGCGCGCCGGGCGCTGGCGCGACCGGCTGCGGTGCAACCTCCGCCACCTCGAGATCGCGCAGGCGCTGGAGGACCCGGAGCGCGAGCTCATCGCGCACGTCAACCTGGGCGTGAACTACCACTCGCTCGGACAGATCGTCACCGCGATCGAGCACACGCGGCGCGCGCAGGAGCTGGCCGCGGCCGGTCGGGTCGCCGCGCGCGCGCTGGTCCACAACAACCTCGGCGTCATCCTGGTCGACGCCGGCGAGGACGAGCGAGCCCGCGCCGAGCTGGAGCACGCGCTCGCGCTGGCCGAGCGCGCCGGCTACCGCAGGCTCTTGCCGGAGGCGCTCGCGACGCTGGCGCGACTCGACCTGCGCGCCGGCGACCAGGCGGGCGCCGAGACCCGCGCGCGCGCGGCGCTTGAACATGCGCGCGCGGCGGGCGCGTCGGTGAGCGAGGGCATGGCGCAGCGCATCCTGGCCGGCGTCCTGGCCCGCGCCGGCCGCGGCGACGAGGTGGACGACGCGCTCGCCGCCGCCGAGCGCCTGCTGGTCGACGACCGCTACGAGCTGGCGCGCACCTGGGTGGTGGCTGCCCGCCGGGCGGGCGCGCGCGGGGACGAGGCGCGGGCCGAGGAGCTGCGCGGCGCCGCCCGCCGCGTGCTCGAGGAGCTGGGCGCGGCCATCGACCTCGCTCGCCTGGACGACGACGGCGACGTGCGCTGACCATCGCGCAGAATCTGCTCGACGGTCTGCGCGGCCGCCGGGTGCGGCGGCGCGCGAGTGTCGGGAAACACCGGATTCCCGCGCACGCTGGCCGTGGCATCCCCGTTGCTCCAGATCGGCCCGGATCGACGAGAGGAGCGGAATGAGGAGACTCGCGACGTGTCTCACCCTGGTGGTGGCCCTGGCCCCGGTCGGCTGCGGCAGCGGCGGCGATGATGATGACGGCGATGGCGGCGGCGATGGCGGCGACGACGGCGGCGGCGATGCGGGCGACGATGGCGGCGGCGACGACGGATCGACGGGCGGCGCGGCGTGCAGCGGCGACGTCTCCGGCGCCTCGAGCGGCGCGTTCGACATGTGCGGGGCCGTGGTGAACCACTACCCGGACGGGAGCTTCGTCATCGGGGACCGCGCCGGATGGCTGTTCACGATGATCGACACGAGCGTGATCGGCACGCTCGACCCGCCGCTCGACTCGGTCGGGGTCAACTTCGAGCTCTCCGGCGCGCCGGAGGCCGGCACGTACGAGCTCGCAGACGCGGTCCCGGGCGTGACCTCGGGGGTCGTGACGCTGGCCGACGACACGCTCTACGGCGACCTGGTCGACATCGAGCTGGTGGTGGACGAGCTCGAGCAGGTCACCGACCAGGTCATCGAGGGGGACCGCATCGTCTCGTTCGAGGTCCGCGGCAGCGTGGAGCTGACGCTCGAGGCCGAGGGAGGTGCTCAGGTCACCGTGAGGGCGAGCTTCTGATGGGCGACTGGCGATCCATCGTCGTCGCCGCGGCGCTCGCCCCGGCCATCGCCCTGTCCGCCGCGTGCGGAGGAGGAGGCGGCGGCGGAAGCGGCGACGTCGTCATCCCGGATACCACGAAGGTCCTCGACGACGACTCGCTGGCGGCGCTCGACTCGGTGTCCGGCGATCTGGCGACGTTCACGTTCGCCCGCTCCACCGCGCTCCTCGACGGCCTCGCCGCGGGAGACATCGTGGTCGCCGGCGTGTACGGCGCGCTGCTCCCGTCCGGCGCGCTCCGCCGCGTGCAGGCGATCGACCGGTCCGGCGGGGCGGCAGGGTCCGGCTCGGTCATCCTGACCACCGCCCCCGCCTCCCTGGCCGAGGCGATCGAGCGCGCCAGCATCCGCGAGACGTTCCAGCTCGGGGCCGACGACGTCGCCGCCCGCCGCCTGCGCGCAGGCGTCGTCGCCGGTCCTGCCCCGCCGGGGCGCCGCTCGCTGGCGCCGAGCGGCCTGTACTTCGGCCTGAACGACGTCGTCCTGTTCGACGGAGACGGCGACGAGGCGGCGACCACCGCCGACCAGGTCGTCATGAACGGCAACATCGCGATCGAGCCGAACCTCGAGCTCGTGATCGACCTCGACGGCTTCTCGCTCGAGGAGGCGTCCGTCTCGATCGGGGGCACCGTCTCGGGCAACGTCAACATCGACGCCCGCCGCGCGGCGACCCTGCCCGGCACCCCGATCGCGCTGGCCACGCTCGAGCTCACCCCGATCACCTTCTTCGTCGGACCGATCCCGGTCGTCATCACCTCGTCGGTCGACCTCGAGGTCGGCGCCAGCGGCTCCGTCACGGCGAAGATGAACGTCGGCTTCCAGACCGACGCGACCGCGAGGGTCGGGTTCGGCTACCACGATGGCGGCTTCGGGCCGATCGGCGAGATCGATCCGACGGCGACCGTCGAGCTGCCCAGCTTCGAGGACGGCGTGGTCGGCACCGCCCGCCTGTTCGCCGGGCCGCGCCTGAACGTGGGCCTCTACGGGTTCGACGTCGGCTTCGCGCGGCTCACCGCCTTCGTCCAGGCCGACGTCGACGCCGACGCCGACCCGTGGTGGTGCCTGTCGGCCGGCGTCGAGGGCGCGGCCGGGCTCGACATCTCCATCGATTTCGACTTCTGGATCTTCGACGTCGACATCGACGTCATCGAGTACACGACCCCGCCGATCGGCGAGAGCGTGGCGCTCGGCTGCGCGGACGGGCCGGCCCCGTCGAGCCAGCCGGGCGCCGGCGGCGAGGGGGCGATCCAGACCTTCGCCCGCTCGTACGGCGGCGACAACCTCGACTCGATCAACGCGCTTCTCGCCACCGGCGACGGCGGCGCCCTCCTGGCCGGCGCCACCAACTCTTACTCGCCGACGCCGGTCGACGCCTGGCTGGTCAAGGTCGACGCGCTCGGCCACGTCTCGTGGGAGCTCGCCTACCAGGATCTCGACGCCGCCACCGACGCGATCGACATGGGCGACGGGTACCTGGTCACCGCCGGCCGCCTCGGCGCCACCGTCGACACGCTGCGCCTCCTCCGGGTCGACCCGAACGGCGCGGTCCTGTGGGCCGAGACCTTCGCCGACCCGGGCGGGCTCGGGCCGAGCCGCGCCGTGAAGACGCAGGACGGCGGCTTCCTGGTGGCCGGCACGCGCGACATCGCGGCCGCCGCCGACTTCTACGCGGCGCGCTTCGACGCCGCCGGCGACCTCCTGTGGGCCCGGACCTACGGGGGCGCCGGCGACGACGAGGCCTACGACGTGGTCGCGACCTCGGACGGCGGGTTCCTGCTCGCCGGCCAGACCGACTCGTTCGGCGTCGTCTTCAACGCGACCTGGGTGGTCAAGCTCGACCGGGACGGCGAGGTCGAGTGGCAGCGCCTGTTCGACACCGGCGGCAACTTCCTCGGCTACGCGGCGGTCGAGTCGCCGCAGGGCGGCTTCCTCGTCGGCGGCCACCAGTTCTCGTCCGGTCTGCTCCTCCGCCTCGACCCGGCCGGCGAGGTCACCTGGGCGCGCGCCTACGACGGCGGGTCCGACAACGACTACCTGGTCGCGGCCGCCGCGTATCCAGACGGCAGCTTCGCCGTGGTCGGCTCGACCGGCCTCGGCGCCGACGCCGACCTCTGGGTCCTCCGCGTGAGCGACGCAGGCGACGTCCTCTGGTCGCGCGCCATCGGCGGCTCCGACGGCGAGCAGGCCGGCGGCCTCCCGCCCTACGATCGGGGCGGCAACCCCGTCGCGATCGCGGCCGACGGAGGGCTGCTCGTCGCGGCCAGCACGCGCAGCTTCACGGCGGGCTCCGAGGACGCGTGGCTGCTCGAGCTGAGCGGGAACGGCTTCATCGACCTCGATCCGGCGAGCGGCGCGACCGCGACCGCGCTGAGCGGCGACCTCACCGCGGTCAGCCTGCCCGGCACCGCCACGGCGGTCGCCGCGCAGCCGCTCGAGCTCACCGTCGCGCCGCTCGAGACGAGCCTCCTCAGCACGGCGGTCACCACCTCGCGCCAGGCCGGCCTGCCCTGATCGACCTACCTCGCCGCCCATCGGACGCACCGGTCGCCATGGACCCGTAGCCGCCGACGAGCGTCCCGAATGGTCGCTTGTTCGCCCTGTACCGTGCGGAGGCGGTCGGGTTAGCGTCCACCCCGATGTCCGCCCGCAACCGCGCTGTCCGGGTCGTCGCTTCCACTCCCCTCTTCTTCCTCTCGGTCCTCTCGCTCGCGGCATGCGGCCACGACGATCCGTCGAGCATGGGGGAGCGTCCGCCCGGGCCAGACAACGCGGGGGTCGACGGCGTGGCCGGCGGCTGCTTCGTCATCGACGCGACCCCGCCCGGCGGCGACGAGCCGCGCTGGCTCGAGGCCACCGCGGACGGTGCCGGCTACGACTTCAGCGCGGACAGCGAGGCGTCCGGCGAGCGCTTCGTGCTCCGCGCCACCGACCTGGCCACCTACCTCCTCTACTCGTCCGACCGCCACTACGTCGTCGGCGAGACCGGCGGGCTCACCCGCGCCGAGACGCTGACCTCCGACCTCGACCTCCTCGACGACACCTACGTCTCGCCGGCCGAGTGGCAGCTCGAGGTCAACGCCGGCGATCCGACCCGCTTCCAGCTCCATCACCTGGCGACCGGCAAGTACCTCACCACGACCGGCCTCGCGGACGCGGAGTCGGAGGCGGCGGTCATCACCCTGTCCGAGGCCACCGGCTGCAGCGAGTTCCCCGAGCTCACCGTCGACGCCGAGGGCGACATCACTCGCACCACCTGGGACGACGGCGACGTCTACGGCATCGTCGAGACCCACTCTCACCTCTTCACCGACTTCGGCTTCGGCGGCGGCGGCATCTTCCACGGCGCGCCGTTCCACCGCCTCGGCGTGGAGAAGGCGCTGCCGAGCTGCGCGCCCTTCCACGGCGACGAGGGCCGCCTGGACCTGGTGGGCTACGCATTCTCCGGGCTGGGCGATCTCGACACCAGCACGCTGCTCGATCTGTTCGTCGCGAAGATGACGCCGGAGTTCGACCACCACCCCGAGGGCTACCCGGAGTTCACCGACTGGCCGAACACGTGGAAGCGGGCGACCCACCAGACGCAGTACTACCGCTGGCTGGAGCGCGCCTACCGCGGCGGGCTGCGCCTGCTCGTGCAGCACGCGACCACCAACTCGGTCCTGTGCGACCTCATCACCGGGCTCGGCGTGCAGTCGGTGCGCTACTCCTGCAACGACATGGTCGCCGTCGACCGCATCATCGCCGAGACGCGCAACCTCGAGCGCTACATCGACGCGCAGTCGGGCGGCCCCGGCAAGGGCTGGTTCCGCATCGTCGAGAACCCGGCCGACGCGCGCGCGGTCATCACCGAGGGCAAGCTGGCGGTGGTGCTCGGCATCGAGACCTCGAACCTGTTCGACTGCTTCCTGACCCCGCCCGACGGCGTCGCCGCCTGCGACGCCGACACGGTGAGGGCCGAGCTCGACCGCTACCACGACCTCGGCGTGCGCGTGCTGTTCCCGGTGCACAAGTTCGACAACGCCTTCTCCGCCGGCGACGGCGACCGCAACGTGGGCCAGCTGGGCAGCTTCGTCAACAGCGGCCACTTCTCCAACTACACCCAGGACTGTCCCGACTCGCCGTCGGTCTTCGACAACGGCGGCGTGACCTTCGGCGGCCTGAACCAGCCGCGCGACGACTACTCGGCGCCGGCGCCCAACGACATGTCCGCGTTCGCCGCCGACCCGCTCGCCACGCTCCTGCCCTTCCTGCCCCAGCTGCAGGAGCCGCCGCTCGAGGGTGAGTGGTGCCAGAACGCGGGCCTCACCCCGCTCGGCGAGACGCTCATGCTCGAGATGATGAAGCGCGGCATGCTCATCGAGGTCGATCACATGCCGAAGCGCTCGTACGTGCGCGCCTACGAGCTCCTGGTCGAGAACGACTACCCGGCGGTCGGCAGCCACGGCAACACCAACCGCGGCCTCATCTACCAGCTCGGCGGCGTGTCCAAGACCGATCTCGGCCGCTGCGCAGCCGCCGACCGCGCCGGCGCGATGGGCGACGAGCTGCGCGCGCGCGTGGCCGAGATCGCCGCCAACGGCGGCTACCCGGGTGAGGGCTTCGGCTTCGACCTGAACGGCTTCGCCGGCGGACCGCGGCCGCGCTTCGGCCCCGACAGCGAGTGCGGCGACGTCCCGCAGGCCAACCCGATCACCTACCCGTTCGTCTCCTATGGCGGCGACGTCACCCTCACCGAGCCGCACCTCGGCAACCGCACCGTCGACTTCAACAACGAGGGCATGATCCACCTGGGGCTCCTGCCCGAGCTCATCGAGGACGCGCGCCGCGACGGCGTCACCGACGAGGAGCTCGAGCCGCTGTTCCGCTCCGCCGAGGGCTACCTGCGCATGTGGGAGCGCGCCGAGGCCCGCGGGGCGGCGATCGCCGCCGGCGAGTGACACGGCCCGGCGGCGCGCCGATCGTTCGGCGTATGATCCACGGGTGTCGGCCCTGGAAGGACGCCGTGGACCTGGACCGCTGTCGGTCCCGCCGGGGCTTGGCCGCGCGCTCGCCCGGTTGCGGGCGGCCGCCGGGGTGACCGCCGCGCCGGTGCTGGCGATCGAGGAGGTTCGCAACGTCGAGCTGGCGGTCGGGATGCGCTTCGCGGACGACCTGCTCGCCGGCATCGCGGCCGCCACGCCGCCCCTGTCCACGACGCATGCGCTCGTCCTGGCCCGGATCGTCGGCACGACCGGCTGGCTGCGCGAGCACCGGGTGCGGGGTGACCTGGTCGGCGTGGGCGTGGCCGACGCCGACACCTTCATGTGCGTCGAGCTCCACCCGCGGCGCGGCGGCGATGGCACGGAGCTGGTGCTCCACGACGTCCACGGCGGGCGCCAGCGCAGGGTCGCGCTCGCGGCCTGGATCGACGAGCGGGCCGCCGGGTGCCCCGACACCGACGCGCCGTTCGCGCCGTCCATCGCGCCGGCCATGACCGAGAGCTACAACGCCCCGAGCGCTCGCCGCGTCCGCCACCCGCTGTTCGGCGAGGGGCGCGTGCTCTCGGAGTCCGGCAGCGGGCCCACGCGCAAGGTGAAGGCCGACTTCGCGCGCGTCGGGCTCAAGATCCTCCAGGCGCGCTTCCTCGAGTTCCTCGACGATTGACGCCGCCAGCGCGGCGGACTGCGCCTCGTCTCGTCCGGGCGGCCGCTCATCCGGCTTTTCTGCCTCCCGTCGGAGGGCGCGTGCCTCCGCGCCCGGTTCGCCGGCAGAGTGCTGCCTGCGAGGAGGTGTCGATGCGACCCGGAAAGCTGGCACTCACGGCGGTCGGAATCATCCTGACCCTGGCGCTCGTCATCTGGCGCCCCTGGAACCCGCGCCAGGAGTCGGCGGAGGAGGAGGCGGGCCCGCGGGCCTATCGCTTCGCGATGGACTACACGGCCGCGGACGTCCGCGGCCACGTCACGCATCGCCAGCACGTCGAGGCCACGTGCACCCGCGGGCGGCCGGGCGGCGACGTCGTGTGGAACGACGTCAGCGTGGCCGAGGCCGACGGGGCGTCGGCGCCCCTGGGCGAGCCGCGCGCGCGCGCCTTCATGGAGGGCTTCCGATATCGCAGGAGCCCGACGACCATGGACGAGATGTTCGCGCCCGGGTTCTTCGAGAATGCGCCGCCGACGGCCATCATCGAGCGCAACCTGGTCTGGGACGTGGAGGCGCTCGACATGTTCGCGCAGGCGCTCGACCACCTCGAGCCGAACGAGCCCTACCGGCTCCTGTCATCGCAGACCGTGCGCATGCCGGGCATCGGCACGTTCCACAACCGCGACGTCCAGCTCATCTTGACCGGCCGCTCGCAGCGGAATGGCCAGGACTGCGCCGTGATCGACTACCGCGCGTACTTCAACCCCCTCTCCATCGCGAATGGAGGCATGACCCTCGTCGGACGCAGCCACTACTGGGGGCAGATCTGGGTGGCGCTCGCGACCGGGCAGATCGAGTACGCCACGCTGTTCGAGGACGTGCTGGGCGAGATGCAGCTGCCGGGGCAGGACAGGCAGGTTGTCGACGTCTTCCGGAACGGCGTGCTGGAACCGCGGGCGCGGCGATAGACTCTGTCCGAGGCCGAGGCTGAGGCTGAGCGACGACATGGCACGGGCGCAGCGCGGATGGATGGTCGCCGTCGCGTGGATCAACCTGGTGGCGGCGGCGGCGGTGCCGCTCATGCTCCTGGCCGGCGATCGCGGCCTGGGCTGGGACGGCCTGTGGCGCGCGTGGGTGTGGGCGCTGGTCTACGCCAACGCGGCCGGCGTGCCGGCCGTCTTCGTCGGCCGCCGCCTCGTCGCCCGCCTGGTCGCGCGCAAGGTCCCGCCCGTCCTGGCCGTGCTCGCGGGGACACTGCTCCTGGCGGCGCTCGGCTCGCTCATGGTCCAGGCGCTCCTGACGTGGGCCGGCCTGGCCGCAGCCGGGCGCTTCTGGCCGCAGGTCGTCCAGATCCTGTGCGCGACGGCGCTGCTCTCGATCGGCTGCGGCCTCGGAGCCATGCTCCACGACTCCACGCGCACTCGCCTGCGCGAGGCGGAGACGCAGCTGCACGCCCACGAGATGGCGCGAGAGCGCACGCGCGTGCTGGCGGTCGAGGCCCGCCTGCGCTCCCTCGAGGCGCGCCTGCATCCGCACTTCTTCTTCAACACGCTCAACTCCATCAGCGCGCTCATCGCCGTCGATCCGCCGCGGGCGGAGCGGCTGGTCGGGCGGCTGGCGACGCTCTTGCGGTCGTCGCTCGACACGACCGGCCAGGCGCTGATCCCGCTGGGGCAGGAGCTCGCGATCGTCGAGGACTACGTCGGGATCGAGGCGGTGCGCTTCGGCGACAAGCTGCAGGGCCACGTCGACGTGCCGGCGGCGCTGCACGCCGAGCGGGTCCCGCCGCTGTCGATCCAGTCGCTGGTCGAGAACGCGGTCAAGCACGGCGTCACGCCCCGGCGCGGCGGCGGACAGGTGCGCGTGACCGCCCGCGCCGACGGCGGCCGGCTCCGCATCGAGGTATCGGACAGCGGGCCCGGCTTCGACCTGGCCGCGATCGCCCCCGGCCACGGGCTCGACAACCTGGTCGAGCGGCTGGAGGCGCTGTTCGGCGCGCGCGCCCACCTGAGCGTCCTGCGGCGCGAGGGCCGCTGCGTGGTGGAGATGGTGCTTCCGTGCACGTGAAGCTGCGCGCGTATCTGGTCGACGACGAGCCGCTGGCGCTGGCCCGCCTGGCGCGCCTGCTCCAGGCGACCGGACGGGTCGAGGTTGTCGGAAGCACGACCGAACCGGAGGAGGCCGTCGAGGTCCTGACCAGGGCGCCGCCCGACGTGTGCTTCCTCGACATCCAGATGCCGCGCCTGAACGGCTTCGAGGTCCTGGCCCGTGTGCCCGAGCAGCCCATCGTGGTCTTCACGACCGCCCACGACAGGTATGCGCTCGACGCCTTCGCGGTGAACTCCGTCGACTATCTTCTCAAGCCGGTGGAGGCCGGGGATCTCGAGCGAGCGCTGGCCAAGGTCGAGCGGCTGGGCATGGCCGCGGCGCTGTCGGCGACCGCGCTGGGCTCGCTGGTCAAGGCGATGGCCGGTTCGCTGCGCGAGACCCGGCCGGAGTATCCCGAGCGCATCGCCACGCGGCTCGGCGAGCGTCTGCGGTTCATCGACCTCGCGACCGTCACGCACTTCTTCGCCGAGGACAAGCTGACCTACGCCTCGGTCGGGGGCGTGGCGCACTGTGTCGACCACTCGATCGCGGAGCTCGAGCAGCGCCTGGACCCGAGGCAGTTCCTGCGCATCCACCGGGCCACCCTCGTCAACCTGGCCCACGTCAAGGAGGTGGCGCCGCTGCCCGGCGGCGGGCTCAACCTGCGCCTCAGGGGCGACGCGCCGACCGATCTGACCGTGTCCCGCGACCGCGCACGCCTCGTCAAGACGCGACTCGGTTTCTGACGCCGCGCGGACTCCAGATGCGGTAGAGGATCGACGCTCATGACCAGTCACCTCGCCGCGCAGCCCGGTCGGATCGAGGCCTACCTCGCGCGCATCGGCGTCACCGACGCAGTGCTCGCCCCGACACCGGACGTGCTCGCGCGGCTGCACCTCGCGCATCTGGAGGCCGTGCCGTTCGAGAACCTCAGCATTCACGCCGGCGAGGCGATCCAGCTCGATGCGGGCTGGCTGTACGACAAGATCGTGGGCCGGCGGCGCGGCGGGTTCTGCTACGAGCTCAACGGGCTGTTCGCCGAGCTGCTGGCGGCGCTCGGCTTCCGCGTCGAGCGGCTCGCGGCGCGCGTCTTCGGCGACGGCGGCGCGCTCGGCATCCCGTTCGATCACATGTGCCTGCGGGTCGACGGGACCTGGCTCGCCGACGTCGGCTTCGGCGACAGCACCATCCGGCCGCTCCGCCTCGACGACCGCGGCGACCAGGGCGACGGTCGCCGCACCTTCCGCATCGCCGAGGACGGTCCGGGCGCGGGCGTGCTGCACGACGAGGGCCGCCCCGTGTTCCGGTTCGAGCTGGCGCCCTTCGCCCTCGCCGACTTCGCGCCCGGCTGCCACCACCATCAGACCTCGCCAGACTCGCACTTCACCCGCAGCCGCGTCGTCTCGCGCCTGACGCCAGGCGGTCGCCTCACGTTGCGCGACGATCGCCTGATCACGACCGACGCCGCCGGCCTCAAGACCGAGGCCCCGATCGCGGACGCCGCGGAATGGCGCCGCCTCGCAGCCGAGCACTTCGGCCTGGTCGACGGCGGCGTGCTCGCCCTATAGTCGCCGCACGATGCCGCGCGACGCGTCGCAGCGCTGGTATGCCAGACCCGTCCTGTTCGTGTCCGACATCGACCGGTCCATCGCCTTCTACGCGGGACAGCTCGGGTTCGAGGAGCGCTGGCGCCACGAGGATGGAGGCAGGGCGCTGGTCGCCCAGGTGGACCGCCGGGGCTGCGAGCTCATCCTGTCGTCGCAGGAACCCGACAGGACCGGCCGCGGCCGCATGTTCATCTCCCTCGACGTGGCCGTGCTCGAGGCCGTGCGTGCGGAGCTGGAGGGCAGGGGCGTCGCCGTGGAGGACGGCCGCTGGGGCTACCGCCTCATGATCGTCCGCGATCCAGACGGCAACGAGCTCTACTTCCCCTATCCAGCCGACGGCGCGGCCGAATAGGAACCGCCTGCCCCTCGCTGCGCCGGGTCGTCGGGCGTCAGTGATCGAACCGTGTCAGGTCTGGAGGCCGGACGGCAAATAGCTCTTCATGAAGAACACACTCGCGTGCCTCCTCCTCTTCCTGGCCGCCGCGTGCGGCACCGTCGCCGACGACGACACGGACATCGACACGGCGGCGTCGAGCGCCAGCCCGGTCATCGCGACGGTCGGCCCCGGCGGCGCCGTGGTGGTGAACACGGACGTCCTGCGGCCGACCTTCTCCGAGGGCGGCGCGATCGCGGACTTCGGCGTGCGTCAGCTGGTCGACGGCGCGTTCCTCGTCCGTCGCGGCCACACGCTCGACGGCAAGACGCGCACCGACACCATCCCGCTCGCCCGGGTCGCGAACCGCTTCTACCTCGCCTACGAGCTGCACTCCGTCATGCTCTGCCTCGGCGGCTGCACCTTCTGCGGCATCACGTACAACCACGACAGCTGCGAGTGCCCGAACGGCTCCGACTGCGACACCGGTTTCATCGATCTCACGCCGATCGACATCCTTCGCCTCTAGCTCGCGGTCACGCCCGCGGCGGCGCCCGATCACCTGCGCGCGCGGACCGGCAGCGGGACGTTGCAGACGTTGATGTGGCCGGTCGGGCGAACGAACCACGACTCGCGGCGGGTGCGGCGCGAGTCGACCAGAGCGCGGAAGGTGGGGCTGTCGGTGCGGAGCGCCTCGAGGCGGACGCGCTGGCCCTCGGGCAGGTCGGCGACGACGCCGATGTGCTGGATGGGCGTGCGCTCGGCCGGCGTCTTGTAGAAGCCGAGGTCGCCGGTGCCGCGCTTCATGATCGACAGGAGCTCCATGCCCTGCAGGACGCGGCCGACCAGCGTGACGTTGCGGTCGAGGTGGCGCGGCGCCTGGCCGATGACGACGTAGAGCTCGGCGCCGCCGCCGGAGTCGGGTGCCAGGTCGCGGCCGGCTCCGACCATGCCGTAGCAGTGCGCCAGCCACACCCTCTGTCCGTCGCGGGCGGCCGGGAACCCGGCCGAGAATCCCACCTCGGACGCATAGGTGTCGGAGTCGGGAATGGGCGTGAACGTGGGCGCGCCGCTGCGATCGCGGTCGAACTCGGCCGGCAAGGTCGCGCGGCCGGTGCGGATGGGGCGCGGGCTGTCCTCCGGGCGACCCCACTGGACGACGTAGTTCTCCTGCGCGCGGACGATCGCGGCGCCGTCGTAGTAGCCCTCGCGCGCCAGCGCCCGGATGTTGGCCGCGTGGTTCGGCGCGTGGCCGGGCGCGAGCTCGATGAGGACCCGCCCCGACGGCAGATCCATGTAGACCATGTTTTCGGGATCGATCGCGCGCCAGTCGGCGGCCGGCGAGCGCGCGAGGAGCTCATCGGGCGAGAGGGCCGGGGCCGCCGAAGCCGCCGAAGCCGCCGATGCGGTCGATCCCGCCGGCGCGGTGGAGGGAGCGGGGCCCGGGGACGCGGCCCCGGCCACCGGGGCGGGACGCGCGCATCCAGAGATCGCCAGATGAACCGTGGCCGCGAGGACCAGACACGTCCGCATGGCCCGACTATGCGGCGGATGCAGCCGGACCGAAAGAAGCCGTCGCGGCTTCCTGCCCTTCCTCGAGCCGAGGTCGCGACCGATCAGGGCGCGCCGAGCCGGTAGGCGTGGATGGCCCAGTCGAGGACGAAGACGTACGGCCCGGCCACGATCGGGGCCGCGCCGATGTGGGCCGGGGCGACCCCGCTGGCGTCGGTGCTGATGACGACGCGGCTGTGGGCGGCGCGGATCGCGCGCGCGCGGCCGGTCGCCAGGTTGCGCCGCCACAGGGTCGAGTCCGCGCTCGAGAAGTAGAAGAGATCGTCGCCCGACAGGGTGACGGCGGCGACGTAGACGTGGTTGCTGGTCGGCTGGCTCCAGGTCGCATCGCGAGCGCCGTGGCGATGGACCGCGAACCGGCCCTCCTCCTGGAGCGCGACCCAGCCGTCGGAGACCGCCGCGAGCTCGCCGGGCAGCCGTGCGCGCAGTCGGCCGCTCCAGTCGAGCCGGTCGGCGACGCCGACCTCGCCGCGCACGTACAGCTCGCGCCCGTCGGGGCTGGCCAGCGCGGTGCAGCACTCGCCGTCGTGGCGCCACAGCTCCTTCCCGGTGCGGGCGTCGATCGCGATGTACGCCTTGCCCTGGAGAAGCACCGTGCGGCCGCGCACCAGCGGCGCGAACAGGTAGTAGCTCTCGGGGATCGAGATCGTCCAGCG
>DATFRY010000655.1:0-7364 GCA_035262925.1 Kofleriaceae bacterium
GGGCCAGGCGACGAGGTCGCCGCGCGAATACGGAGTCGGGCGCTAGTCGAGGAAGGCCCGAAGGGCCGACCGAGGGTACGTTCCGGGCCAGGCGACGAGGTCGCCGCGCGAATACGGAGTCGGGCGCTAGCCGAGGAAGGCCCGAAGGGCCGACCGAGGGTACGTTCCGGGCCAGGCGACGAGGTCGCCGCGCGAATACGGAGTCGGGCGCTAGTCGTCGTCGGGCGGGCCGCCGAGCAGGGCGGCGAGCTCGGCGGCGCGGGCCGGGTCGCTCAGGAGGGCGCGGCAGGCGCGGAGGATCTCCTCGCGCGAGCCGAGGCGGCGGCCGGTCACGTCCTCGACGTGGCGGGCCACGCGCAGGAGCTCGCCGACCGGCGCGCGCGCGGGCTCGTCGCGACCGCGGGTCGAGGCGCGGCGGCCGGCGTCGTCGAGGGCGGGGCTCCGGGGCGGGGCCGCGCCCGGCCGGGTCGCGCGCCAGGGTCCGGGCGGGCGGTGACCGGCGTGCAGGGGACGGCCGGCCCGCGTGGTCGACGCGTCGACCGGCAGCCAGCGCGGGCCGGCGCCGGTCTCGAGCAGCGCCATCGCGAACAGGTGATCCGGCTCGTCGACGAAGCCGCGGTCGAGGGTCCAGCCGGTGGCGATCGCGGCCGGGATACCGGCGCGGCGGAGGAGCTCGCAGGCGAGCAGGTTGAGCTCGTAGCACACGCCGCGGCCCAGGTGCTCGGCGTCGCCGCCGGCGTGGAGCGCGGCGATGTGCTCGTTGGAGCGCCCGCGCGCGCGCTGGCGCAGCCAGGTCGCGATGGCCGGGTCCTCGAGGTAGGTCGGATCGTAGGCGTAGCGGGTGCGCACGAACTCGCGGATGTCGAGGGCGCGATCGAGCGCGGGCGCTCGGTCCTGCTCGAGGCGATCGAGGAGGGCGAGCGCCTCGTCGGGCAGCTCGCCGTCGGCCGTGGTCGGGCGCAGGAGCTCGGGCTCGCCGCGGGCGGGCTCGGCGCGGGTGAAGTCCGGCGCCTCGCCGAGATCGATGTCGACGGTGATGAGCGCGCCGCGATCGGCGTCGGCGCCGGCATCGGCGATCAGGACGGCCGCGCCTCCCTCCCCTTCCACCACGCGCGCCCCGTCGGTGTCGATGGAGGCGACGCGACCGTAGAGCGGCAGCGGCAGCACGGCGGCGCCGCCCGGGAGGCGGCCGCGCATGCTCACGCGACCGGCGGTGCGGCCGCCGCGCCGCCACTCGGGAGGCGCGGGGCACGGGTCCCAGGTCTGCTGGCGCCCGCGGAAGGCGGCGAACAGGGCGACCGGGGCGTAGAGATAGGGCGCCGGCAGCGCGCGCGGCGAATGGGCGAGCCCGAACTCGGCCGCGTGGCGGCGGTCGTCGAGCCACGCGCGGCCGGCGCGCAGCTGCGGGCCGAGGCGGCGCTCGGGGCGGAACCAGCGCCGCTGATCGACCGCGCCGCCATCGCGGGCGGGCGCGCTGGAGCCGGGCGCGTTGCCTCGGTCCTGGTCGCGGTCGCGCTCGCGGTCGCGGCCTCCGTCGCGGTCGCGGTGTCGGTCGCGGTCGCCGCCTCGGCCTCGCTCGCGGTCCCGGTCGCGGCGCGCGGGCGGGGGCCGACGGGCCGGCTCTCGGCCGCGCGGCGGCTCCTCGTCGGCGGCGTCACGGGCCTCGTCGTCGTCGGCGGCGGCGGAGGCGGCGGCAGCGTCGGCGGCATCCTCGTCGGGCTCGGCCTCGTCCGGCGCGGCGGCGACCGGCGCGGGGCGGAACAGATCGGCGATCCGATCGAGCAGCCCCCTGCGCGCCGGTGCGGCGGGCGCACCCGGCGGCGGTGGTGACCGCGGAAGCGACGACGGAGACGCAGGCGCACCGCGCGACGCCGCGTCGGCGGCCGGCTCGCTGGCGGGCCCGACGCCGTAGCCGCGCAGGTAGGCCCGCCAGGCCTCCGCGTCGGAGTCGTCGGCCAGGGCAGGCGACAGCGGCAGGTCGCCGTCGAAGCCGATCGAGCCGGCGGCGTCGGGAAGCAGCGCGATGACGTAGCCGGCCGCGCCCTCGCATGCGATCGGAAGCCGCGCGGGTCCGCGCCCGCCGGCCGCGACCAGGACGTCGATGCAGCGCGGCAGGCGCTCGGCCAGCCCCGGATCGTCGGCCAGCAGATCCGCGCCGCCCGCGGTCTCGTCGGCGATCTCGGTCAGGAAGCCGACGACCTCGCGCTTGCCGGGCCGGCGCGCGATGCGAAGCGCGGCGACCAGCCGGGCCAGCCCCGCGCCGGCGAAGTCGCCGCGCCGCTCACCGAAGAGCGGCCGCGTCCCCTCGAGCACCAGGTGCTCCGCGCGGCGGTACCGGCCGCTGTCGTCGCGCAGGAAGTCGCAGTCGCCCAGCGCGCCCTGCACCGCCGGGCCGGCCAGCCGCCCGGCAGCGATGCCGTCGTCGAGCCAGCGCAGGACCGCGTCGGGCACCGGGCGACCGCCGGCGCGCAGCGCGATGACGTGGGCGGCCACGTCGCCGAGCGCGGCCTGCTCCGCGCCGCGGAAGCCGATCCAGGCGCTCGCCTCGGGCACGCGGTGGGCGAGCTCCGGGTGCGGGAACAGCCTGTCGTCGGGGCCGACGATCTCCTCGACCTCCGCGTCTTCCCGGTAGAGCGCCCCGGGCCGGCGCAGCTGGCCGGCCCGATCCGGCACCCAGGCGCGCTCGCTCTCGCGCAGCCGGCGGCGCAGCTCGGGACGCCGCGTCGCGACCAGCGCCGCGTAGCAGGCGAGCGCCAGAGGCGCGTCGGGGCCGGGGCGCACGCCCTCGCCGGCGAGCGCGCGCTCGAGCGCGGCCTGGTCCAGCTCGGCCTCTGCGCCGGCGGCGCGGCACAGGCGCAGCACCAGATCGCGATCGCGGTAGCGCGACGCGACCCGCGGCGGCGGCGGCCCGGCGAAGCGCGCGATCAGATCCCAGGCCACCGGATCGAGCGCGAGCAGGCTGCGCGGCCGCGCGAACTGGCCGCGGTCGGTCTCGACCCGGAGCCGGCGGCGGAGCTTGAAGCGCCGCGCCTGCTCCTCCAGCCCCTCGGGCCGCTCCGCCCCCAGCGCGCGCGCGAGCTGATGGAGGACCTCGGTCAGGCGCGCGCCGTCGGCGGCCGCGATGGCCCGATCGGCCGCCGCGAGCAGGTGATCGACCAGCGGCGCGATCTGCTTCGACCCGGGCCGGAAGGTGGCGCGCAACCAGTCGACCAGCCCCGCCGGCACCTCCTCGGCAGCGTTCCAGTCGATGCCGAGGTCGGGCAGGTCGGCGTCGAACAGGAGGTCGCGCGGGGCCCGCAGCCACAGCCCGGCCGACAGGATCACCGCGGCGCGGCCGAGCGCGCCGCGCGCCTGCTCGTCGCCGGCGATGTCGGCGCCGCGCGCCGCCAGCCAGTCGTGCAGGCGGCGCCGCGCCTCCGGTGTGGCGAGCGAGGGATGCTCGGCAGGCCGCACCGGCGCGGGCGAGGCGGCCAGCAGCGCGGCGACCAGCTGGCGCAGCGAGACGCGCTCGAGCGCGCCCGGCGCCGCGACGTCGATCGAGCGCGCCCACTCCGGGTGCGCGAGGCTCTCGCGCAGCGGCAGCCCGCGCATCAGCTCGGCCTCGGCGTCGCTGGCGGCGAGCAGCCGCCGGGCGACCAGGCGACCCTCGGCGTCGACACCGACCGGGAGCGACTCGGGCGCGAGGTCCGGCCGGCGCGCGGCGTGGAGGAGCGCCGCGACCTCGGCGACGCGCGCGGGCGTGGACAGGAGCGGCGCCTGCTCGGCCAGCGGCGCGCCCGGGCGGGCGAGCGCCACGACGACGCGCGCCACCGCCGCGACCGGCTCGGCGAAGGCGATGGCGCCGGCCACGCGCGCGGCCGCCGGCTCGACGGTGTCGGCCAGGATCGCGGGCCACGGCGCCGCCGCGCGCCACTCCGCGGCGCTGGTGGGCAGGAGCAGGTCGAGCTCGGCCCCGCGCACGACACCCGCCGCGGGCAGCAGCCGCCCGTCGGTGGCGGGCCAGATCGCGAGCTCGGCGGCGCGCGCGCGGCTCGCCGGATCGGCGGCCGCGAGCTCGGCGGCCGCCGCGACCATGGCGTCGCGCACCGCGCCGGCCGCGTCGGGTTCGAGCGCGCCGGCGCTCGCGACCGCGAGGACGAGGTCGAGGATGGTGGCCGGGCGCACGCCGCACGCGTCGAGCAGCGGGGTCAGCGCGGCCTCCGCCGCCGACTCGAGCACCGGGAAGCGCCCGCCGGCCAGGGCCGCGTCGAGGCCATCGGCGCCCCGGTGACACCGCTCCGGGCTGGCCGCCGACCAGCGGCCGAGCGGGAGGCGCAGCCCGCCGCGCGCGCGGTAGATGGGCGCGTCGAGGGCGCGCTCGAGGCGCGCGCGCGGCAGCTGGCCGGCCGCGTCGCGGAGGAGCGCGACCACCGCCTCCTCGATGTCGCGCCGTGCCTCGAGATCGAGCAGGTCGGCGCCGGCCCCGCTCGAGAGCGCCGGCGCGGAGCCGGCCACCAGGTCGTCGATCGCCGTGTCGAGGCCGGGCTCGACGACGATGTGGTCGAGCCCGAGCGCGCGGGCCAGCCCGAGCGCGCTGCCCGGCTCGTCACCCGGCTCGATGGCCGCGGCGCGCGGCCACAGCCGGTAGAGCGCCGCCACCGACGGCAGCGGGCTGTCGCGGCGCAGGTCGGCCAGCCGGCGCAGGCGGCCGCCGCCGTCGGGCCACAGCGGGGCCGCGGCCAGCTCCTCGGCCCGCTCGGTGGCCAGGCGGGTGCCGCGCGCGGTGAGGTACGCGAACGCGGCCCGCCGCCGCTCGCCGCCGATCTCGCCGCGCACCAGCGCGCGCGCGACCGCGTCGGGGCCGATCGGCTCCACCCCGAGCCGCCGCACGTAGGCGAGCGCGGCCACGTCGCGGCGCAGCCACCGCCCCGGCCACAGCGACTGCACCTCCTCGTCGTCGGCCAGGAGCGCGACGCCGCCGTCAGCGAGGTGTCCGCCGTCGCCGCCGTCGCCGCCGCGGTCGCGATCGCCATCACCGTCGTCGCCGCGGCCGCCGCCGCCGCCGCCGCCGCGGCCGCCGCGGCCGCCGCCGCTCGCGCGATGATCGGAGCGCAGCGGGCGCAGCACGCCGTCACGGTCGGGGAAGATCGGCGCGCGCGCGAGGCGGGCCGACAGGCTCGGGCCGAGCTCATCGGCCGCGCCGTCGAGGGCCAGGTGAAAGCGGCCCGCCTCGGCGAGGCTGGGCGCGATCGCGCCGCCGGCGACCAGATCGACCAGCGCCGGCAGATCGAGGCACCGCGCGCCCAGCCGGCGCAGCGAGGCGCCGCACGCCCGCTCGATCTCTCGCGCGCACAGCGGCGGCGCCCGCTCGAGCTCGCGCACCATCTCGGCCAGCGGGCCGTCGCCGGTCAGCCAGACCTGGCCGATGGCGGCCAGATCGCCGCCCGCGGTCGGGACCACCCGCGCCGCGTGCACGCCGGTGAGCTCGCCTGGCGGCGCCGCTGCCAGGTGGGCGATGATCCGCTCGGCCCCGGCCGCCGCCGCGATCGCGCGCGCGGCCGGCCACGCGGCCAGCTCGGCCACCAGGTCGCGCGTGTGAGCGGTGCGCACCCCGACCCGCTCGAGGAAGCGCGCCGGCCCGGGTCCGGCCAGCTCCTCGGCGACGACCGGCCGCACCGCCGCGAGGAGCTCGCGCAGCTCGCCGGTCGCGGCCACCAGCTCGCCCGGCGCGCGCGCGCAGCCCTCGTGATCCGGCAGGAAGCGCGCCTCGGTCAGCGGCGCGAGGTCCGCCGCGTCGCCCTCGCCCAGCGCCGCCGCGAGGTCCGCCAGCCCGCGCGCGCCCCAGGGCGCCGCGAACCGCTCGCCCGACCCGGCCGCGTCGCGCGCGATGGCGGCGACGACGTCGCCTCCGGTCAGCGGCCGCGCACCCAGCATGGTCGCCACCTCCGCGTCGCGGCGCGCGAGCGGCCGCAGCGGGCGCCGGCCGGGGACCACCTCGATGCCGGCCAGGGCGCGGGCGAGGCGCGCGTCGTCGACCGACAGCGCCGCGCTGGCGGCGACGAGCTCACCGGCCGCGCCGGGCAGGAGCGGGGCATCGGCCAGCCGGGCGGCGGCCGCGCGCGCGAGGTCGCGGTAGGCGTCGGCGGCCAGCTCCTCGGGCAGCGGCACGACGTCGAGCGCGGCGCCGCCGCGCCCGGCCAGGTCGGCGAGCGCGCGCGCGAACAGCGGCGCCGCCTCGACCAGCGCCCAGCGGTTCCACCGCGACGACAGGTCCAGTCGCTCGCGGTCGAGCGGGACGTCGAAGCGCGCGTGGACCAGGAAGCGCAGGCCGGAGCGCTCGCCGGTCGGCAGGTGGCTGTAGATGGTCGGCCCGGAGGCGGGCCGCGCGGCGCCGCTGTCGTCGAGCGCGATCGCGACCAGGATCGGGGTGGCCTCGGCCCGGTGGGCCTCGCGCGCGCCCGGGTAGCGGGCCGCGCCGCGCGCCACGGCGTAGGCGCGGCCGCGACCGTCCTCGACGACCTGCACCCGGCCCGGCTCGTCCGCGACGAGGGCGAGCGAGCGCCGGCGCGGGCCGCGGCGCGCCTCGATGCGCTGCACGCGGTTGAGCGCCAGCAGCACCTCGCCCGGCAGCGACTGCGCTCGCTCGAAGAGGCGGTCGGGGTGACGGTCCGGATCGGCAGGGTCGCGCAGCGGCAGGACCAGCACCGTGCGCCCGGCCCGGGCGGCCGGGTGCGGCGCCAGCGGGCGCGGGATCGACACGTCGGCGATCTCGAACGCGAACGGCCCCGAGTAGACCTGCGGCCGCTCGCAGATCTCGTACACCGACTTGAAGCCGACCCCGAAGAAGCCGATCTGCTCGGCGCTCTTCGTGGTCTGCCCGATCGAGAGCACGCCGACGACGTCGCGCGCGTCGAACGGCGCGCCGTCGTGCTCGACGGTGACGCGGTCGTCGTCGACGGCGACCGCGAAGCAGCGCGCGCCGGCGTCGTCGGCGTTCTGCAGGAGCTCGACCAGGAAGTGACCGGGGTCGGTGTAGACCTGGCGGGCCAGGAGCTCCTCGGCGCTGGCCTGCGACAGCGACCTGGGCTGCGCCTCGAGCGCCTCGAGGACGGCGGCGGCGAAGCGATCGAGCCGCGCCAGCCAGGCGTCGCCCGCGCCGATCGATCGCGCGAGCTGGTCGAGAGAGGCGCAGTCGGCGCCGGCGAGGCGGGCCAGCGGCGCGTCGCCGATCTCGTCGGCGCGGCCGCCCACGACCAGCTCGCGGCAGCGGGCCAGCGCGTCCGCCACCCGGGCGGCGCGCAGGTCGGGCGCGGCGTTCTTGAGCCAGCGGTCGACCAGGCTCAGCGCCGCGATGCGCGCGACCGGCAGCCGGTCGACGCCGGCGG
>DATFRY010000656.1:0-13693 GCA_035262925.1 Kofleriaceae bacterium
CCCATGAGGCTGAGGGCGCGCATCTCGGCCTCGCCCTTGAACTGGTTGAAGACCGGCGCGCCCTGGAAGGCGTCGCCCGAGTCGAGCCACAGGGAGCGCGCGGCGGCGCGCCGCTCGCGCTTGATGATGGTGGCCATGCGCGCCGCGCCGCCGAACGGCCCCTTGGCCGGGAGGAGGCCGTAGTCCTGATCGAACTTGTTCGGCACGAACGTGTAGGGGAACAGCCGCGAGTGAATGTCGGACGTGTGAATGACCGTGAGGCGGACATCCTGGCCGACCAGGTTGGGCGCATCGCGCGTCACGGTGCATCCGCCCGCGGTCACGAGCGCGGCGGCGGCGACGGCGACCAGCGCTGCCGCGCGCGCGCTGGATGGAAGACGGCTCGCCATTTCGAGGCCTGTTTCTAGGCAGGTCTCCCCGATCGAAGCAAGGGTGTTTCGATTACAATCCCGTGAGAAGGGGTAGTCCGGCCATCGCCGGCGGAGAATCGATTCAAATGCGTCGCGCCAAGATCGTGTGCACCCTCGGTCCCGCCACCTCCAGCCCGGAGATGATCGGCAAGCTCATCGACGCCGGCATGGACTGCGCGCGGCTCAACTTCTCGCACGGTGAGCGCGACGTCCACATGAAGGCCCTGCAAGCAGTGCGCAACGAGGCGCAGAAGCGCGACCGGTCGGTGGCGGTCCTGCTCGACGTGCAAGGGCCCAAGATCCGCGTCGGCCGCTTCCCCGGCGGCCCGGTCGAGCTGGTGGCCGGGCGCGAGTTCATCGTCACCACCGACACGTCGGTCCCCGGCGACGAGCACCGGGTGTCCACCACATACGCCGGCCTGACCGGCGACGTGCGCCCCGGCGCCCAGCTCCTGCTCGACGACGGGCTGCTCGCGCTCGAGGTGACGGACGTGCGCGGCAGCGAGGTGGTCACCCGGGTGACCATCGGCGGCGTGCTCAAGGACAACAAGGGCATCAACCTGCCCGACGTGGTGGTGTCGGCCCCCGGCCTGACCGAGAAGGACAAGGCCGACCTCGCGTTCGGCATCCGCGTCGGGGTCGACTACATCGCGCAGTCGTTCGTGCGCTCGCCCGAGGACGTGCGCGAGGCGCGCGCGCTGGTGACCGCCGGCGGCCAGAGCATCCCCATCATCGCCAAGATCGAGAAGCAGCAGGCGCTCGACCGCCTGGACGACATCATCCAGGAGGCGGACGGGATCATGGTCGCGCGCGGCGACCTCGGCGTCGAGCTCGGCCCCGAGAAGGTGCCGCTCATCCAGAAGCACCTCATCGAGGCGACCAACGGCAAGGGCAAGATCGTCATCACCGCCACGCAGATGCTGGAGTCGATGATCCGGCTGCAGCGGCCGACGCGCGCCGAGGCGTCCGACGTGGCCAACGCGGTGCTCGACGGCACCGACGCGCTCATGCTGTCGGGCGAGACGGCGGTCGGCAGCTATCCGATCGAGGCGGTGCGCACGATGGACCGCATCATCCGCGAGGTCGAGGGCAGCCACCTCTACCGGCTGAGCGTGGCCAACCCCTCGCTCGACATGCCGGTGTCGGCCAACGCGATCGCGCACGCGGCGGTCATCGCGGCCCGCCAGATGGGCATGCGCAACGTGGCGGTGGTGACCGACTCCGGCGGCGCCGCCCGGCTCATGAGCGAGTACCGCCCCGAGGCGACCATCCTGGCCCTCACCACCAACGAGGTGACCTACCGGCGGCTGGCCCTGTACTGGGGCGTCCTGCCGCTGTTCATCCCGCCGGCGTCGACCATCTCGGAGCTCATCGATCGCATCGAGGAGCTCCTGCGCGAGCGCAACCTGGCCGCGGCCGGTGAGTACGTGGTCGTCACCGCGTCGATGCCAGTCGGCGCGGGCGACACCACGAACACCCTGCGCATCCACCGGGTCGGCGAGACCGCGATCTGATCGGCCCGCCCGGCGCGGCCCGGCGCGGCCCGGCCGCGCTACTCGCGGACGGCGATCGCGAACTTGAGGTAGTTGCCCTCGGGGAAGCCGGGCGCGACCGGGAAGTCGACCGGCAGCGGGCAGCGCTCGACGATGCGCAGGTCGGTGCCGGCGCGCACCGCGCCGTCGGCGAGGGCGAGGTCGAAGTCGACCTGCGACAGCTTGTGGGTCGACGACGCCGCGGCGATGAGGCCGCCGGGGGCCAGGACGCGCAGCGCGTGGTCGACCAGCTCGCCGAAGTCCTTGACCGCGCTCCACGGCTTGCCGCCGCGCGTGCCGCTGGCGAAGGCGGGCGGATCGATCACCACCAGGTCGAACGCGCGGCGGCGCTCGATCATGCGGGTCAGCACCTTGAACACGTCGCCCACCACGTACTCCGGCGTCTCCGGGGCGAGCCCCGAGAGCTCGAAGTTGCGCCGCGCGCGGGCGTGGGCGCGCGCCGCGACGTCGACCGCGACCACCTCGCTCGCGCCGCCGTGAGCGGCGTAGACCGAGATGGCGCCGGTGTAGCTGAACAGGTTGAGGACGCGCCGCCCGCGCGCCCAGCGCGACACCGCGCGGCGGCCGAGGCGCAGGTCGGCGAACAGGCCGACCGAGAGCGGCGCGGTCACGTCGACCCCGAAGCGCAGGGCGCCCTCGCGCACCTCGACCTCGACCGGCGCCGGGTCGCCGCGCACGAGATCGGCGGCCCCGCGCGGCGGGGCCTCGCCGGACAGCGGCCTGAAGCGGCGCTGCTCGTAGATCGCGCGCGGCGCGACCTCGGCCATCAGGTGATCGTAGAGCGGCGGCAGGAGGCGCAGAGACGCGCTCGAGTAGACCTGCGCCACCAGGTAATCGGCGTAGCGGTCGACGAACACGGCGGGCAGACCGTCGCTCTCGCCGTTGATGAGGCGGATCGCCTGCTCGGCGTCGAAGTCGAGGAAGCTGCGCCGCATCGCGACCGCGGCGCGGGCGCGGCGGCGGACGAGCTCGGGCCCCACCTCCTCGCGCTGGTCGCGGGTCATGACGCGCACCGCGATCGCGGTCTCGCCGTCGAACACGCCGCGGCCGACGAACTCGCCGTCCCAGTCGACCAGCTCGACCGGGTTGCCGGGCTGTTCGTTCAGCACCCGGCGCGGGTCGAGCGCCTCGCGATAGACCCACGGGTGGCCCAGCCGGATGCGGCGCGCCACCTCGTGCGGCAGGCGCAGGGTGCCGCGCCGGACCATCGGGCCCGGCTTGCGGCGCGCCCTGGGGGGGAGCGGCCGGCCGCCTCGACGTGATGGGTCGTGGGCCACGGGCCGGGCATGGTAGCGGCCCGAAATCGGGAGTCAATCTCGCGCCTTCCGTTTGGCCCGGGAAACCCGAAATTTTCGGGCAAATCCGGAAACGAACTGTTCTAGACTGGCCCTCCTTCCCGCCGGCCATGGGGCGCTCGTCTGCCAGACCGAGGGCATGGTGAGGCCGTATCACCCCCCGCGACACGAGCGGGGACAAGCCGAGAAGCACGTCCATGTCCGTCGACATCCACGACGACCCGCGCGAGCCCTCCGCCCGGAGCGAAGTGACCGGCGACGCGGCCGGTGCGAGCGATGCGCCCGCCGCGAGCGCGTTCGCGGCAAGCCACGCAGCCGCGGCGAGCGGCGCGGCCGCCGCGAGCGGCGCGGCCGCTGCGAGCGACGCGGCGGGGGCGAGCGACGCGCCCGCTGCGGTCCACCCGGTCGATCGCCCTCGCTCGAGCCGGCGCCGGACCGCGCTCGAGCTGGTCGCGGGCGCGGTCCCCGAAGGAGACCAGGTCGAGCAGTCGCTCGATCAGTTCATCGCCCAGGTCCACTCCTCGCTCGGTCAGGTCAGCGGCTGGAGCCAGACCGAGGAGCAGGCGGCCCGAGAGCGCGAGGAGGCGGCGCGCCTGGAAGAGGACGCGCGGCGCTCCGAGCTGGCCGAGGCCGAGGCCTCCGTCGTCGCGGCCGAGGCGGCGCGGCGAGCGGCAGAGAGCGACGCGACTCGGGCCAGGGACCGCGAGCGGCGCGCGTCGCAGCGCCTGGTCGCGCTCGAGGCCAGGCTGGCCGACGCGGAGCAGCGCGCCGCCGAGGCCGAAAAGCGAGCGCGCCGCGCACCTGCCCTGCCCCACCTGCGCACGGTGAGGATGCGGGGCATGCGTCCCCTGGTGCCGATGTTCGTGTCCTCGGCGGTGGTGGGCGCAGCGGCGGTGGCCGTGATCCTGTTCTGGCGCGGCGGCTTGGGCCGCAGCGACGACCCGGCCGGGCCACCCGCAGGCAAGGCCGCCATGCCGCGCGCGCATGCGCCGCGCGATGAGCTACCCCAGCCGGTCGTGCGATCGATATTTCCTGCGGAGCCGACCGTCACGCCGCTCGAGGACCGAGGGGGCGCGGCAGAGAGGCCGGCCAGGCCGCCGCGGCGAAATCCTGGCCCGGACGCGCACGTGCGCCCACAGCGACAGCGCGCGACGCCGATCGACAGGACGCCGATCGACAGGACCCCGATTGACAGCTGGGCGCGTCCAAAATAACCTGCTGAAAGGGTTTTGGTTCTTCAAGGGGGGGTAGGGGATGAGCCGTCTCGGCGAGCTTCTCGTCCGCGAGAAGATGATCTCGCTCCAGCAGCTGCAGGAGGCTCAGAACGAGGCGAAGCGAAGCGGCCGGCGCCTGGGAGTGGCGCTGAGCCGGCTGGGCTTCGTCAACGACAATGACCTGACGCAGTTCCTCGCGCGCCAGTACAGCCTCCCGTCGATCAATCTCAACGACTTCGAGATCGATCCCGAGGTGCTGAAGCTCGTCACCAAGGACGTGGCGATGAAGCACATGGTGGTGCCCATCAACCGGGCCGGCGCCACCCTCATCGTTGCGATGTCGGATCCGTCCAACATCTTCGCCATCGACGAGCTCAAGTTCCTCACCCAGTACAACATCGAGCCGGTGGTCGCGGCCGAGTCGGCCATCGAGGAGGCGATCCAGCGCTACTACGATCGCGGACCCGACCTCGGCACCATGCTCGAGGAGTTCGACGAGCACGTCGACTTCGAGGCGGGCGAGGACGGCGACCTCAACGTCGTCGATCTCGAGAACCAGGCCGGCGAGGCGCCGGTGGTCAAGCTGTGCAACGCGCTCCTCCTGTCGGCGATCAAGAAGAAGGCGTCCGACATCCACGTCGAGCCGTACGAGAAGTACTTCCGCGTGCGCTTCCGCATCGACGGCATCCTGCAGGAGGAGATGCGGCCGCCGCTCAAGATGCGCAACGCCATCACCAGCCGCCTCAAGATCATGGCGAGCCTGGACATCGCCGAGCGCCGCCTGCCCCAGGACGGCCGCATCAAGCTCAAGATCGGCAAGAACAAGGAGATGGACTTCCGCGTCTCCTGCCTGCCGACGCTGTACGGCGAGAAGATGGTGCTGCGCCTGCTCGACAAGTCGCAGCTGCAGCTCGACATGACCAAGCTCGGCTTCGAGGCCAAGCCGCTCGAGGACTTCAAGCGCGCGATCAGCCGGCCCTACGGCATGGTGCTGGTCACCGGGCCGACGGGGTCGGGCAAGACCACCACGCTCTACTCGGCTCTGTCGGAGCTCAACAAGGTGGAGTCGAACATCTCCACCGCCGAGGACCCGGTCGAGTTCAACCTGCCCGGCATCAACCAGGTGATGATGCACGAGGAGATCGGGCTCAACTTCGCCACCTCGCTGCGCTCGTTCCTGCGCCAGGACCCGAACATCATCATGGTCGGCGAGATCCGCGACTTCGAGACCGCCGAGATCGCGGTCAAGGCGGCGCTGACCGGCCACCTCGTCCTCTCCACGCTCCACACCAACGACGCGCCGTCGACCATCTCGCGCCTGCTCAACATGGGCGTCGAGCCCTTCCTGGTCACCGCGTCGGTCAACCTGGTCGTCGCCCAGCGCCTGGCCCGCAAGATCTGCGCCGACTGCAAGGAGCCCACCGACAAGCATCCCGAGGCGCTGCTCAGGATGGGCATGGCCGAGGATCAGCTCGAGCGCGCCGTGGTGTGCCGCGGCCGCGGCTGCAAGAACTGCAACGACACCGGCTACCGCGGCCGCATCGCGCTCTACGAGGTGATGCCGTTCAGCGACGATCTCAAGGAGCTCGTGCTGCAGGGCGCGTCAGCCACCGAGATCAAGGCGGAGATGATCCGCCGCGGCGTGGCCAGCCTGCGCATGGCCGGCATCAACAAGATCCTCGAGGGGACGACCACGCCGGAGGAGATCCTGCGCACCACCGTCGACGACTGAGGCACCACCGCACCATGCAATTCACGCTGCACCAGCTACTCAAGGTGATGATCGACAACGGAGCATCGGACCTGCACGTGACGAGCAACTCGCCGCCCCAGCTGCGCATCGACGGCAGCATGGTCCCGCTCAAGACCGACAAGCTGAACCCGGTCGAGACCAAGCAGCTCTGCTACTCGATCATGACCGACGCGCAGAAGATGAGGTTCGAGGAGGACCAGGAGCTCGACCTCTCGTTCGGGGTGAAGGACCTGGCCCGCTTCCGGGCCAACATCTTCATGCAGCGCGGCGCGGTGGCCGGCGCCTTCCGCCTGGTGCCGTATCAGATCCGGACGATGGCCGAGCTCGGCGTGCCGCCGGTGGTGCAGACGCTGTGCGAGCGGCCGCGCGGGCTGGTGCTGGTCACCGGGCCGACCGGCTCCGGCAAGTCGACCACGCTGGCCTCGATGATCGATCACATCAACTCGACCCAGCGCGGCCACATCGTCACGGTCGAGGACCCGATCGAGTACCTGCACTTCCACAAGAGCTGCGTGGTCAACCAGCGCGAGATCGGCGCCGACACGCAGAACTTCGCGCGCGCGCTCAAGTACATCCTGCGCCAGGACCCGGACGTGGTGCTGATCGGCGAGATGCGCGACCTCGAGACCATCGAGGCCGCGCTGACCATCGCCGAGACCGGCCACCTGGCCTTCGCGACGCTGCACACCAACGACTCGGTGCAGACCATCAACCGGATCATCGACGTCTTCCCCCCGCACCAGCAGTCGCAGATCCGGGTGGTGCTGTCGTTCGTGCTCGAGGGCGTCGTGTGCCAGAACCTGATCCCGAAGATCGGCGGCGGCCGCGCGCTGGCCTGCGAGGTGCTGATCCCGAACCCGGCGATCCGCAACCTCATCCGCGAGGACAAGCTGCAGCAGATCAAGTCGCAGATGCAGATCGGGCAGAGCAAGTACGGGATGCAGACGCTGAACCAGTCGCTGCACGAGCTGTTCTCGCGCGAGATCATCACGCTCGAGGACGCGATGGCCAGCTCGAGCGACGTGGACGAGTTCAAGACCCTGATGGCCGGTGCTCAGGATCCGGGCGGACCGAGATCGGGCCAGCGAAACCCGGCGCAGAGCCGGCGCCCGTCCTGACGGGCGGACGATCGAAGCACGACGTTTCGAGCACGACGTTCGAGCACGACAACCCGCGGCGGTAGCTGGAGGAGGCGATGGGCAAGTTCCAGTGGGAGGGAGTCACGCGCGCCGGAGAGCTGCGACGCGGCACCATGGAGGCGATCAGCGAGGAGATGGTGATGAACCGCCTCCGCGCCGACCAGGTCACGCCGCGCAAGGTGAAGAAGGCCTCGCGCGAGTTCCAGCTCAAGATCGGCACCGGGGTCAAGTCGAAGGAGCTGCAGGTCGTGACCCGGCAGCTGGCGACGATGATCGACGCCGGCCTGCCGCTGGTGCAGTGCCTCGACATCCTGTCCAGCCAGACCGACAACCCGGCGCTCGGTCGCGTGCTGTCGAGCGTCAAGGCCAGCGTCGAGGCAGGCTCCACATTCTCCGACGCGCTGCGCCGGCACCCGAAGGTGTTCGACGAGCTCTACGTCAACCTCATCCACGCCGGCGAGGTCGGCGGCATCCTCGACAGCATCCTCAACCGCCTGTCCACGTACATCGAGAAGGCGGTCAAGCTCAAGCGGCAGCTGAAGAGCGCGCTGGTCTATCCGACCGTCGTGCTGACCGTCGCGATCGTGGTCGTGGTCGTCATGCTCGCGAAGGTCATCCCCGTCTTCGAGAACATGTACAAGGAGTTCCGCGGGGCCAAGCTGCCGGCGCCGACCCAGTTCGTCATCCGGCTGTCCAACGGCTTCGTCGGCCACTGGTACTGGTACGCCGGCGTCACCATCGCGGTCGCCGTCGGATTCTCGATGATGGTGAAGACCAAGCGCGGGCGCCTCCTGTTCGACCGCTCGCTCCTGCGCATCCCGGTGGTCGGCGGCGTGCTGCGCAAGATCGTCGTCGCCCGCTTCACGCGCACGCTCGGCACGCTGCTGTCGTCCGGCGTGCCCATCCTCGACTCGCTCGAGATCTGCGCCAAGACCAGCGGCAACAAGCTGGTCGAGAACGCCATCATGTACGCGCGCGCCCGCATCTCCGAGGGCAAGGACCTGGGCAGCCCGCTGGCCGAGAGCCGCGTCTTCCCACCCATGGTGGTGCAGATGATCGGCGTCGGCGAGCAGACCGGCGCGATGGATCAGATGCTGCAGAAGATCGCCGACTTCTACGAGGACGAGGTGGACGTGGCGGTGGGCGCGATGACCGCGCTCATCGAGCCGCTCATGATGGTCTTCCTCGGCACCGTGGTCGGCGGCCTGATCGTGGCCATGTACCTGCCGATCTTCGAGCTGGCCGGCAACATCCAGGCGCAGTGAGCGCGGCCGCGGAGGCGAGCGCGCCGGCGGCGGCGGTGGCGGAGGCGGAGACCGTGTCGGTCGTCGCCGCTCCGCCGCCGGAGGACTCCGCGCCGGATCTGCGCCGGCGGCTCACCTACCTGATGCTGTTCCGGGTGGCGCTCATCACCCTGGTGCTGGGCGCGACCACCCTGCTCTACTGGCTGGGCGACGCCGATCTGGGCGGCCCCAGCTCGCTCGTGCTGTACGGCATCATCGGCACCACCTACCTCCTCACGATCATCTATGTGGTGGCGCTGCGCCGCCTTCGCGGGCTGACCGGGCTGGCCCATACCCAGCTGGCGGTCGACCTGGTGATCGCGTCCTTGCTGGTGCACATGACCGGCGGCGCGCAGAGCGCCTACACCTTCTTCTTCCCGCTGACCATCATCGGCGCGGCGACGGTGTGCTCGCGCAACGCGACCATCTGGATCTCGATGATGGCGGCGCTCCTGTTCATCCTGGTCGGCCTCTTCACCTGGATGGGGCTCCTGCCCATGCCGGCCGGGCTGGTGGCGCGGGTGAGCCCGATCGACCTCAGCCGCTCGCTCGGGCTCAACCTGGCCGCGATCGTCGGCGTGTCGATGCTGGCGCTCAACCTGGCCACCCAGCTGCAGCGCACCAGCGCGAGCCTGGCCAGCGAGCGCACCGCCGCCGCCGATCTGCTCACGCTGCACAGCGACATCGTGCGCTGCCTGTCGAGCGGGCTCCTGACCGTGGACCCGTGGGACATGGTCCTCACCGTCAACCAGTCGGCGTGCGAGATCCTGTCGACCACGCCGGGGGCCGCGGTGGGGGGACCCATCGAGAGCCTCCTGCCCGGGTTGGCCGGGCTCCTGGTCGGGCTCGGCCCCAAGGGCGCCATCCAGCGCGGCGAGCTGGCCATCGCGCGCGCCGGCCAGCCGGATCTGGTGGTCGGCATCTCGATCTCTCCGCTGGCCGATCACGGCGGGCGCTTCCTCGGCCGGGTGGTCAACTTCCAGGACCTGACCGACCTGCGCAAGATGGAGGTCAGCGTGAAGCAGGCCGAGCGGCTGGCCATGGTCGGGCGGCTGTCGGCGGCGGTGGCGCACGAGATCCGCAATCCGCTGGCGTCGATCTCCGGCTCCATCGAGCTCCTGCGCCAGATGCCGCAGTCGGACGACGACAGCCACGCGCTCATGGTCATCGTGACGCGCGAGATCGACCGCTTGAACGCGTTGCTCAGCGATCTGCTCGACTACGCCAATCCGCGCCCGCTCAAGGTCGCGCCTCTCGACCTGTCGGAGCTGGTGCGCGACACGGTGCGCGTGTTCGGCCAGGACCGCGGGCTGGCCGGCGTCACGGTCGACGCGCGGACGGGCGAGCACAGCGTCCCGCTCGACGGGGACGCGGCCAAGCTGCGCCAGGTGCTGTGGAACCTCATGCGCAACGCCGCCGAGGCGGCGGCCGAGGGCGGCGGCCACGTGGTGGTCGAGCTGCGGCCCGGATCCGAGGAGGTCGCGATCCGCGTGCGCGACGACGGGCCCGGCATCCCGCGCGAGCTCCGCGACCGCGTGTTCGAGCCGTTCTTCACCACGAAGAGCCAGGGCACCGGCCTCGGCCTGGCCACCGTGCTCAACCTGGTGACCGATCACCGCGGCACGGTCCAGCTCGAGAGTCAGCCGGGCCACGGCACGTGCCTCACGGTGCGCCTGCCGTATACTGGCGAGCGAGGCCGGCCGGCGAGCCCCTCAGAGGAACTCGAGCGATGAAGCCAAAGCCCCGCCCCTGTCCGATGTGCGGCGAACGGCTCGACACTCCCATGCAGGTCGATGTGTGCGGACCCTGCTTCCAGGAGCTGCGCACGAGCGGCGCGGTCGCGCTCCAGTCCACGGCCGAGTTCGCCCCGGTCAGGCGGCAGTCCGCCGACGCCGCCCCCCGCGAGGGCCGCACGCGCGCGCGCACCAGCGAGACCGAGGTCTCGTGCACCTGGTGCGGCAAGCTGCGCGGCGAGGTCAAGAAGCTCCTGGCCAGCGGCGATGCCCGCATCTGCAACGAGTGCGTGGCCCTGTGCGCCGACGTCCTCGACGCCGAGCTCGGCGACGAGTGGCGGTGAGCGGCGAGCGTCCGCGCTACGCAGCGGGGAGGAGATCGCGGACCAGCCAGCGCGCCCCCGTACCCGGGACCTCCACCTCGGCCGACTCCTCGTGCACGCGGATCAAGGTGTACGTCCCGTCCGGGGCCGGCTTCTCATGGACCTCGAGCCGCCGCGTCTCGACATCGAGGCGCCAGTAGATCGGCACGCCGGCGCGCCCGTAGATCGCCGCCTTGCGCCGGTCTCGACGCCGGCTGCTCCAGGACACCTCGATGACCAGGACGGCGTCGTCTCCGCCCGGGTGGCGCGACTCGTAAGCGCGCTCGTCCCCCCGCACGACCGCGAAGTCGGGCTCGGGCAGGCTGGTCGGCGACGCCAGGAGCGGCAGCTGCACACGAACGCGGCAGGACGGGCCGTATGCGGCCATGAGCATGCCGTTGAGGCGCTCGATGACGCTGGCGTGGGGGGGATCCTGCGGGCTCATGACCAGAAGCTCTCCCTCGATCAACTCGACGCGGTCGTCCTCGTCGAGCACGCCGGCGGCGACCATCTGCATCACCTCGTCGACGGTGAACTTGCGCCGGACTTCGCCTGCTTCCGGTTCCATGACGGATCCCAGTATAGCCGACCTGCGCGCAGCGCCGTTCAGATGAGATCGGCCAGCGGTCCGGGGATGCGCTCGGTCGGCTCCAGGTTCGCCGCGGCGCGCGCGGCCCACGGTGAGCCGGGCGCCGCGCGGGCGGCGCGCTCGAAGTAGTCGGCCGCGTGGTCGCGCTCGCCCTTGCGCGACAGCGCCAGGCCGAGGTCGTGGCAGCGCTCGGCCTCGAGCAGGGGCGGCGTGTCCTCGCCGCTGCCGCGGTACCAGACCGCGTCGAGCTCGCGGATCGCCTCGTCGATGCGGCCGAGCCCGAGCAGCGCGAGGCCGCGGGTGTGGCGGAAGCCCGACAGATCGGGCCGCAGCGCGATCGCGGAGTCGCTGTCGATGAGCGCCTGGGCCGGGTCGCCGCCGGAGCGGGCGAGCGCGTAGGCGCGGTTGTTGTGCCAGGCGGCGCGCGCCGACTCGCCGAGCGCGGCCGGGTCGATGCGCCCCAGCAGCGCGAGCCCGTCGTGATGGCGCTCGCGCCCGAGCAGGCACGCGGCGATGGACAGACGGAGGGCAGCGCGGGCGGCGCCGTCGAGCCTGACGCGCGCGAGCAGGCCGTAGAGCAGCGCGGCCCGGCCGAACGAGCCGCGGCGGAAGGCGCGGTGCGCGGTGCGCGGCAGGACCACGAGGACCAGGCCGATGAGCGAGAACAGCGCCGCGCCGGCCATCAGGGCGGTGCGCGGGCCGCCGAGCGCGCGAGCCGCGACCAGGACGGCGACCACCGCGGCGAGTGCGGCCATCCTGCGCAGCAGCCGGTCCAAGCCCGAATGATAGCGCCGCGCGGCTTCTCCGTGGTATGTGGCGCGACAGCGTGTCGGATGGACTGGTCCAGATCGGCCGCCGTGCGCCGGCGGCGGCGACGCCGGTGGCGGCTTCGTCGACGCCGGCGGACGCGGAGACCTCGCCCGCGGAGGGCGCCCGGGTCTACGTCGAGACCTACGGCTGCCAGATGAACGTGGCCGACTCCGACCTCCTGCTCGGCATCCTCGGCGAGGCCGGCTACCGGCGGACCGATCGCGCGGACGAGGCCGAGCTGCTCGTCCTCAACACCTGCGCCATCCGCGAGAAGGCCGAGGAGCGCGTGCTGGCCCGGGCGAGCGAGCTCGCCGCGCTCAAGCGGCGCCGGCCCGGCGTGGTGCTCGCGGTGGTCGGCTGCATGGCCGAGCACCTCAAGGCCAAGGTGGCCGAGCGCGCGCCGCTGGTGGACGTGGTCGCGGGGCCCGACAGCTACCGCCGCTTCGCCGGCATCGTCGGCGCGCGCCGCTCGGGCGGGGCCGGCGCCGCGCCGGCGGTCGTGGATGTGAAGCTCGACCGCGCCGAGGTGTACGAGGGCCTGTCCGGCGAGGCCGGCGGCGACGGCGTGTCCGGCTTCGTCACCATCCAGCGCGGCTGCGACAAGTTCTGCACCTTCTGCGTCGTGCCCTACACGCGCGGCCGCGAGCGCGCGGTCGCGCCGCGCGAGGTCCTGCGCCAGGTGCGCGCCCACGCCGACGCCGGCTACCGCGAGGTCGTGCTGCTCGGCCAGACCGTCAACTCGTACCGCCACGAGGAGGCCGGGTTCGCCGACCTCCTGCGCGCGGTGGCGAGGGTCGAGGGCATCGAGCGCGTCCGCTTCACGTCGCCCTACCCGGTCGACTTCACCGAGCGCGTCATCGACGTGGTCGCCGACGAGCCGAAGGTGTGCAACTACGTCCACCTGCCGGTGCAGTCGGGCTCCGACCGCGTGCTCGAGCGCATGCGCCGCGGCTACACGAGCGGCGAGTTCCGCGCCCTGGTCGCGCGCCTGCGCGAGCGCGTGCCCGGCATCGCCCTGTCGACCGACATCCTGTCCGGCTTCTCTGGCGAGGACGAGGACGACCACGCCGCCACGCTCGCCCTCATGCGCGAGCTCCGCTTCGACTTCTGTTTCATGTTCTCGTACTCCGAGCGCGAGATGACCTACGCCTCGCGCCGCATCCCCGACGACGTGACGCCCGAGGTGAAGAAGCGCCGCCTGCGCGAGATCGTGGCGCTGCAGGAGACCATCTCCGCCGAGGTCAACGCGGCCCACGTGGGCCGCCGCGAGCGGGTCCTGATCCACTCGCGCTCGAAGCGCAGCGCCGACGAGCTCCTCGGCCGCACCGACGGCTTCAAGGCCGTGATCCTGCCGCGCGGCGACACCCGGCCGGGCGACCTCGTGGACGTCGTCATCGAGCGCGCCAACCTGGCCACCCTGTTCGGCCGCCTCGCCGCCTGAGCCGCGGGACGGCGCGACTCGCGCCGAGATCGACAGGTACCGGATCCAGTGCTAGATTCGGTACCGATGGCTTCATCGCGAGACATCGTGCCGGTCACGACGCTCAAGGCG
>DATFRY010000657.1:0-2545 GCA_035262925.1 Kofleriaceae bacterium
CGCGCCTCGGTGCCGCCGCCCTTGCCGCCCGATCGCGTCGCTCCTCCCGGCGTCCTGCCCTTCCGCGTGGCGCTGGGCAGCGGCGCGCACGAGAACCGGCGCTTCCACCGCTTCCCCATCGTGCTCGAGGTGTGGCCGCGCAACGTCGATGACCTGATGCGCATGTACTCG
Organism: Kofleriaceae bacterium; assembly: GCA_035262925.1. Classification (GTDB taxonomy): domain Bacteria; phylum Myxococcota_A; class Polyangia; order Haliangiales; family Haliangiaceae; genus DATFRY01. The sequence continues at coordinate 172 of DATFRY010000657.1, forward strand.
CGCGACGTCTCGGTCGGCGGCATGTTCCTGCCCACGGCGCGCGACATCCCGCTGAACAGCGAGCTGCGCCTCGAGATCCGGCATCCGCACGGGAACTCGATCTTCCCGATGACCGCCATCGTCCGCCGCCGCAGCGAGCACCCGTGCGGCATCGGCGTGGAGTTCGTCGACCTCGACGACCGGCGGCGGCGGCAGTTCTTCGAGTTCATCCACGCGCCGCTTCCGGCCGCGGAAGCCGACGACCTCGAGCTGCTCGAAGGCGAGTAGGCGGCGGCCCGCCGCCTACCCGATCAGTCGAGGCCCATCGACACGGCCAGTGCCAGGCCGTGATCGGTCGGAACCAGCCACATCGACATGACCCCGAAGAGATCGGCGAGCACCGAGACGATCTTCTGCTCGCTCTGGCCGGCCTCGCTCGACATCGCCGACACGACCTTCTTCATGATCATCCCGTAGTCGTACGAGGTGAAGAAGATCGGCGACGGGCCGGTGCGGGCCAGGGCGCCCTCGACAGCCTGCGCGCCGCGCGCACCGACCGCGGCCACCAGCGCCTTGGGCTTGATGGCCGCGCGCACCGTGTCGAGGCCCGGCACCGCACCGGCCGGCACCAGGTCGTGGAACCCCCCGTCGGCCGGCAGCTCGGGCATCTGCCCCGCCGGCATCTCGCCCCTCACCATCGCCACCAGCCCGGCCGGATCGTCGGTGGCGAGGACGCCGTACGCCTCGACCCCGGTCGGCTTGCCGCCGGGACCCAGCGAGCCGTCGAGCACGGCGACGAACCCGCCGCGGATCTTGTCCAGCCCGGGCGGCAGCGGCTTCGACAGGCTGGCGCGCGCCGCGGCCGCCTCGCGCACCACGTCCTCGCTGCCGCAGGCGCCGGCCAGCTGCCCGACGCCGTCCGCCGCGTCGATGGCCAGCTGGCGCGCCTTCTCGATGTCGATGCCCGCGCCCAGGGAGAAGAGCGCGCGCTCGGCCAGCGGTCCGGCGACCAGGCCGGGCACCGAGACCGGCAGCTGCTTGAAGCGGGCGGCCAGCGCGGCGTCGGTCTCGAGCACGATGCGCGCGGCGATCCGCTTGTCCGAGAACTCGTCGTAGCCGAACGCGAGCCGGGGGAAGCGCCGGGCCAGCGAGGCCACCTGCTCCATGCAGGCCGGCGGGATGCTGGTCGAGCCGCCCACGCTGCCGATCAGGTTCTCCACGAACAGGAGCTTGAGCAGGTTGCCGGAGTCGACGTAGCCGACCCCGTAGCCGGCGAAGCCGTGCTGGGCGGCCACCTTCTTGAGCAGGCCGCCATCGGCCATGTTGGGCGAGGGCTGCTTGGTCCCCATGATGAAGGGGAGCGCGCCCTCCACCATCGAGGTCGGCCCGGCCGCGAACACGAGCTGGTTGTCGGCCACCGCGACCACGATGAGCCCCTGATCGTCGCCGAAGCGCCAGTACGACCTGCCCTCCACGCTCGCGGTGGGCAGCGCCAGCCCCGACTCCTTCTGCAGCCGCTCGATGGTGGCGAGCAGCGCCTTGCCGTCGGCCAGCTCGAGGCGCATGACCGGCACCACGCCGATGCCGTAGATCGCGAAGCGCCCCTCGGGCCCGATGCCGAAGGTCTTGCGCAGCCCGGCCTCGCTCATGCTGGCCTTGAGCTCGCGGACGAGGGCGGCGCCGAAGCGATCCGGCGGCGATTCCGCGCCCTGCGGGACCGGCACGCTGTCGGCCAGCACGCGCAGCGCGGGCCCCAGCCTCTGCCAGTAGGAGCGCGGGATGGGCTCGAAGCTGGCGAACACGTACGGCGTGTTGGCCGGGATGTGGGCGAACAGCGCGGCGGGCGCGGTCAGCTCTGCCGCCCTGTCGCGGCGCTCCTGCGCCCCGCCCGGCTCGCCGGCGGCCTCCTTGTCCTTGCTGCACGCGAACAGACAGGCGAGCGCGAGCGCCGCCGTTGCGACCGCCGCGCCTCTCGCTCTCCCGCTGCGACTCACGCGAATGACCATGACGCCTGCCTCCCGATTGGCCACGAGCGCCCGAGTATACTCCCGCCATGGCCGCCCCACTCCGCGGAAGCGCCGGACGCGGCGGGACTCTCGACTACGCCCGCCGCATGGCCGCGAGCACGGCCGCCGGACATTTTCGCCAGCTCGGCGAGCTGTGCGTGTCGTCGATCGGGCTCGGCACGTATCTCGGCCCGGCCGACGACGCGACCGACGCGTCGTACCAGGCCGCGGTCGTGCGCGCGCTCGAGCTCGGCATCAACCTCATCGACACCGCCAGCAACTACCGCCACCAGCGCAGCGAGCGGGCCATCGGGCGCGCCCTGGCGCAGGCGGCGGCGAGCGGGCTGGTGGGGCGCGACCAGGTCGTGGTGGCCAGCAAGGCCGGATTC
>DATFRY010000658.1:0-16726 GCA_035262925.1 Kofleriaceae bacterium
CGCGACGAGCGCGGCTGGACCGCGGAGTTCCGCATCCCGTTCTCTCAGCTCGCCTTCAACCTCCCGGCCGGCGCCGCGAGCCTGACCTGGGGCATCAACTTCTACCGCTACAGCCCCGCGCACCGCGAGTCGTCGAACTGGTCGCCGCGCTATCGCGGCCTGCGCGGCATCGTGTCCAACTTCAACGACATCGTGGTCCCGGCCCCGTCGCGGGTCGTCCGCTTCGAGGCCACGCCCTACGTCGCGCCGCGCTGGGGCGACGATCCGGCCGGGCGCCGCGGCCTGTCGCTCCGCGCCGGCGCCGATCTGCGCGTGGGCCTGGGCTCGAGCGTCAACCTGACCGCGACCGCGCTGCCCGACTTCGGCCAGGTCGAGGCCGATCCGTCGCAGGTCAACCTGTCCGCCTTCGAGCTGTTCCAGCCGGAGCGCCGCCCCTTCTTCCTCGAAGGGCTCGACCTCTTCCGCATGGGCACCGGCCTGGTCTTCACCAGCCGCGACCTCTCGTTCGCCGACGAGGCGCCGTTCTACTCGCGTCGGGTCGGCCGCCCGCCGCGCGGCGAGGCCCCACCCGGCGCCGTCCTCGAGTCCGTGCCGGGAGAGACGACCCTGCTCGGCGCCGGCAAGCTCACCGGGCAGACCGGGTCGGGCTGGACGCTCGGCGTGTTCAGCGCGGTGACCGACGGCGAGGACGCCGCCGTGCGCCTCGAGGACGGGCGCGAGGTCAGCGCGCCGGTCGAGGCGCGGGCCGCCACCACCGTGGCGCGGGCGACCCGGAGCCTCGGCGGCGGCGACTCGTCGATCGGCCTGCTGGCGGCGGACCTGCACCGCTTCGGCCTGAGCGGGCCGCTCGCCGGCCAGGTGGTCGGCGACGCCGCGGCGCTGGGCGGCGAGGTGCAGCACCGCCTCGGCGAACGCCGGTACGAGGTGCGCGGCTGGCTGCTCGGCAGTCGCCTGTCCGGAGACCGGGCGGCGATCGCCCGCGTGGCCGAGTCTCCCACCCACTACCTCCAGCGACCCGACGGGCCGGGCCGAGGCGAGCCGACCGGGGACAGCCTGTCGGGTATCGCGGGCGAGACGCGGCTCTCTCGCGTGGACGGCGCCTTCACCTGGGACCTGGTCGGGCGCGCGGTCTCGCCGGGCTTCGACATGAACGAGATCGGCTTCCAGCGCGCGTCGGACTGGCTGCTCGCGGCCGCGGCGTGGAAGCTGGAGTGGTTCCGCCCCGAGAGCCCCATCCGCGCCTGGACCATCGGGTCCACCAACCTGGGCGCGGGCTGGACCTGGGACGGCGAGGCGCGCACCCGCGTGGCCGACGCCTACGTATCGGCCGATACCAGGACCTCCTGGACCATCAAGCTGGCCGCGCGCCACGAGGCGACCACGCTGTCGACCGATCGCCTGCGCGGCGGGCCGGCGGTGCTGCTGCCGCCGCGGAGCGGCGCGTCGATCTCGCTCGTCACCGATCAGAATCGCGCCTCGTTCGCGTCGCTGGACGCCAGCGCCGAGCGCGAGCCGGGTAGCCGATCGTGGTCGGTGGCGGCCAGCCCGAGCGCGACGGTGCGCATCGCCGATCCGGCGTGGGTCTCGATCTCGCCCAGCTACCGGGTGGACGCGGTGGGATGGCAGCTCCTGACCAGCGCGGGCCAGGGGGAGGGGGACGACACCGACTGGATCGTCGGGCGCGTCCGCCAGCGCACGCTCGCGGTCGCGCTGCGCGCCGACCTGGTCTTCACGCCGCGCCTGGTCCTGCAGGCCTATGTGCAGCCGTTCGCGACCGTCGGGCGCTTCGATGGCTTCCAGCGCCTGGTCGATGGACGGGCCAGGACGGCGGGGCGCCGCTTCGAGCGGCTGCGCCGGGCCCAGATCGCGCGCGACCCGGAGGCGGCGACGCTCGGCTTCGACGTGAACGGCGACGGCGCGATCGACGCCTCGCTCGCCGACCCGGACGGCGAGGAGCGCGCCTTCAACGCCAGCCTGGTGGTGCGATGGGAGGTGGCGCCCGGCTCCACGATCACGGCGGCCGCGACCCAGGAGCGCGGCGGCGCCGCGTCGGGAGCCGGCCGCGCGCCGCTCGGCGCGCTCGGCCGCCTCGCCGACGACGCGCCGCGGGACGTCCTGCTCGTGAAGCTCTGCTGGCGCCTCGGCACGTGATCGCGTCGTTGACTGGCGCGCCTCACCTGGTTTACTAGGCCGCATGAGTCTGCTCTCGGATCTGGTGGACGCCATCGCCACCGGCGCGATCGAGGTCGTTGACCTGACGGCTCCGCTCTCGGCGGACACGCCGATCCTGCGACTGCCGGAGCCGCTGGGGCAGACGTGGCGCTTCGGCCTGACCGAGATCAGCCACTACGACGAGGCCGGCCCGGCCTGGTACTGGAACAACATCACGACCGGCGAGCACACCGGCACCCACCTCGACGCCCCGATCCACTGGATCACCGGGCGCGACGGCGCCGACGTGTCGCAGCTGCCGGCCCGACGGCTCATCGCACCGGCGGCGGTGCTCGACTTCACCGACCAGGCCGCGGGCAACCCCGACTTCCTGCTCGAGGTGGAGCACATCCGCGCGTGGCAGGAGGAGCACGGACGCCTGCCCGAGGGCGGGTGGCTGCTCTACCGGACCGGGTGGGACGCGCGCTCGAGCGAGGAGGCGGAGTTCCTCAACCAGGGCCACACGCCCGGCATCTCGGTGGAGTGCGCGCGCTGGCTGGCCGAGGAGGCGCCGGTGCTCGGCGTCGGCGTCGAGACGGTCGGCACCGACGCGGGCGCGGCCCACTCGTTCAGCCCGCCGTTTCCGTGTCACTCGTTCCTGCTCGGCCACGACAAGTACGGGCTCACCCAGCTGCAGAACCTGGCCGCGCTGCCGCCGCTCGGGGCGGTGGTCATCGTCGGCCCGCTGCCGATCGTGCGCGGCTCCGGCAGCCCGTGCCGCGCCCTCGCGCTGGTCGAGCGCGGCAGCCGGCGATGAACGTCGCCGAGGCGGTCGGGCGAGAGCTGGCCGCGCACGGCATCGACCACGTGTTCGGCGTGGTGGGGAGCGGCAACTTCCACGTGACCAACGCGCTGGTCGCCGCCGGCGCGCGCTTCATCGCCGCCGCGCACGAGGGCGGCGCGGCCAGCATGGCCGACGGCTACGCCAGGGTCTCCGGCCGGATCTGCGCGCTCTCGGTCCACCAGGGGCCCGGCCTCACCAACGCGCTGACCGGGATCACCGAGGCGGCCAAGAGTCGCACGCCGCTGGTGGTCCTGGTGCCCGAGGCGACCAGCGCGCGCTCGAACTTCTTCGTCGATGTGGCCGCGCTGGCCGGCGCGATCGGCGCCGGGTACCGCCGCGTGAGCGCGGCCGGCGCGGCCGAGGACGCGGCGCTCGCGTGCCGGAGCGCGCGCGCGGGGGCCGGCCAGACGGTGCTGCTGGGCATGCCGCTCGACGTGCAGTCGATGCCGGCCGGCGAGCCGCGCGAGCCGCGCGATCGATCGACCGCCGCCGGCGCCGAGGCCGCGCCGCCCATCCCGGACATCGCGCCGCTGGTCGACGCGCTCTGCCGCGCCCGCCGCCCGATCTTCATCGCCGGGCGCGGCGCGACCCGACCGCGCGACGCGTCGCGCGCGGCGCTCGTCGCGCTGGCCGAGCGGAGCGGCGCGCTCCTGGCCGTGTCGGCGGCGGCCCGCGGCCTGTTCGCCGGCGATCCGTGGTACCTGGACGTGTCGGGGGGCTTCGCCACGCCGCTCTGCGCCGAGCTGGTCGGGCAGGCCGATGTCGTCGTGGCGTGGGGCAGCACCCTCAACATGTGGACCACGCGGCACCAGCGCCTCATCGGCCCGGACGCGTTCGTCGCGCAGGTCGATCTTCAATCGTCGGCGCTGGGCGTCAATCGCCCGATCGATCTCGGCCTGTGCGGCGACGTGGCGGCGGTCGCGGGCGCGTGCGCCGGCGAGCTCGAGCGGCGCGGCGCCCCGCCGAGCGCGTGGCGCACTCCCGAGCTGCGCGCCCGCATCGCGGCCGAGGGGCGATGGCGCGCCGTCCCGTACGACGACGAGGGCGGTGCGGGTCGCATCGACCCGCGCACGCTCTCGATCGCGCTCGACGATCTCCTGCCGGCCGAGCGCACCGTGGTCATCGACTCGGGCAACTTCATGGGCTACCCGTCGATGTTCCTGTCGGTGCCCGACGCGGCCGGCTTCTGCTTCACCCAGGCCTACCAGTCGATCGGGCTGGGGCTGGCCAGCGCGCTGGGCGCCGCGGTGGCGCGCCCCGACCGACTGACCGTGGCCGCGCTCGGCGACGGCGGCTTCCTCATGGCGGCGGCAGAGCTGGCCACCGCCGCGCAGCTCGGCGCGCCGCTGGTCGTCGCGATCTACGACGACGCCGCCTACGGGGCCGAGGTCCATCACTTCGGCCCGCACGGCCACCCGCTCGACACGGTGACCTTCCCCGACCGCGACCTGGCCGCGATCGCGCGCGGCTTCGGCTGCGCCGGCATCACCGTGCGCAGCCCGGGCGATCTCGACGCCGCGCGCGACTGGCTCGCCGGCCCGCCCGACCGCCCCCTCGTCATCGACGCCAAGGTGTCGTCGCGGCACGCGTCGTGGTGGCTGGAGGAGGCCTTCCGCGGGCACTGACCCCGCGGGAGTGCCGGGAGGCCAGGGCGCGCGGCCGGGGCGCGCCGGAGGCTATCCTCGCCCCCGATGCTCCATCTCCTCCACCCACCGATCGAGCCCTGGCTGGTGCGCGGTGAGCGCGGCGTCGCGCTCAACCTGTTCGCGGACCGCGGCCCGGGGCTCGCGATCTGGCTGCGCTGCGAGCCGGGCAACGAGGCGCGCACCATCGCCATGCGCCCGGCCGGGCGGGTCGCCGGCCTCCACCGCTTCGAGGCCGAGCTGCCCTGGGACGCGCACAACCAGCCGACGGTCTACTGCTTCAAGGTGATCGAGCGCGGCCAGCAGTGCTGGCTGGCGGCGGACGGCAAGCACGCGCGCCTGCCTCACCGCGATCAGATGTTCCGCATCCACCGCAGCGAGCGGCCGCCGGCCTGGGTGCGCGACCAGGTCTTCTATCAGATCTTCCCGGACCGCTTCTGCCAGGGCGATCCGTCGCTCGCCGTGCGCGACGGCGAGTACGTCTACGGCACGCGGCGCCGGCCGGTGGTCGCGCGCCCGTGGGGCGAGCTGCCCAGCCGCCAGCACCTGGCCATCGAGTTCTACGGCGGCGATCTGGTCGGCGTGCTGGACCGCCTCGACTACCTCCAGCACGAGCTGGGTGCGACCGCGCTCTATCTCAACCCGATCTTCACCTCGGGCAGCAATCACAAGTACGACACCGACGACTACTACAACGTCGATCCGCACCTGGGCGGCAACCAGGCGCTGGCCGCGCTGGCCGCCGAGCTGCGGCGGCGCGGGATGCGCCTCCTCCTCGACGCGGTCGTGAACCACACCGCGACCAACCACCCGTGGTTCAACCTGCACGGGCAGCACGACACGGTCGGCGCGGCCCAGTCGCCCGAGTCACCCTGGCGCGCCTGGTACGCCTTCGACGCTGCCGGCGAGTACGTGGGCTGGAACGGCTCGCGCTCGCTGCCGGTGCTCGACTTCGCGTGCGAGGGCGTCCAGCGCCAGGTCTACGCGGGAGAGGACGCCATCGTGCGCCACTGGCTGCGGCCGCCCTACTCGATCGACGGCTGGCGCCTCGACGTCATCCACATGCTGGGCGAGGGCAGCGGCGCGACCAACAACGCCCACCACGTGCGCGGGCTGCGCCGCGCCGTGCGCGAGGAGAGCCGCGACGCCTACGTCCTCGGCGAGCACTTCGCCGAGGCCACCCGCTGGCTGCAGGGCGATCAGGAGGACGGGGCCATGAACTACTACGGCTTCGCCCATCCGCTGCGCGAGTGGCTGGCCGGCGCCGACATCGAAGGCGCTCCGTCCGCGCTCGCCACCCCCGACCTCGCCGGCTGGCTCGACGCCGCGCGCGGCCGCATCCCGCACGACAACCAGCTGGCCCAGCTGAACCTGCTCGACAGCCACGACACCGCCCGCTTCCTGACCGTGCTGGGGGGCGACACGGCGCTCATGAAGCTGGCCGTGACGATGCTCTTCACCTGGCCGGGCGTGCCCTGCATCTACTACGGCGACGAGATCGGGCTCGAGGGCGAGAACGACCCCGACTGCCGGCGCTGCTTCGACTGGGACCGGGCCCGCTGGGACCAGGACCTGTTCGAGCACTACCGCGCCCGCATCGCACTGCGCGCCGGCCACGCCGAGCTGCGCCACGGCGCCTGCCTGGTCCTCCACGCGGAGGGGGACGTCCTCGCCTTCGCGCGCTTCCTGCCTGACGCCGCCACCGTCGTGGCGATCAACCGCGGCCGCGCGCCGGCCGACCTGCGCCTGCCGGTGTGGAAGCTGCCGGTCGCGGCGGGCGCGTGGCGCGGCGCGACCCGCCGGATGCCCCTCGAGCGAGGCGAGCACGGCGAGCAGGTCCTGCCCATCGCGGTGCCGGCGCGCGGCGAGATCGTCGCGCACGCCGACACCGCGGCGGGGGAGCCGGCTCAGGGCAGCCGGTAGCTGGCCGTCAGGTACCCGAAGATGCCGGGCACGTCGTAGGTCGTGGGATTGAAGCCGTTGAGCGCGCAGCTGTAGCAGGTCGGCGGGTCGATGTTGAAGACGTTGTTCACGCCGGCCGTGATGTTGAGCGCGCTCTCCAGGAAGGTCGGGATCCACACCAGCTGGACGTCGTTGTAGACCTTCGGCTTGAGCTCGTTGAACGACTTCGAGGCGTCCACCGGGTCCTGGTGCGAGCAGGTGCCCTCTATGCCCTGCACGTCGTCGGGGCACTGCTCGATGGACTTGTGGATGTAGCGCGTCGTCAGCGAGGCGCCGATGTCCTGGCGGAACCAGTCGACGACCAGCGACGACTTGAAGCGCGGCAGCGCGCGCTCCGACGAGCCGTACAGCGTCCCCTCGCGCTCGATGGTGACGTCGCCGTCGATGCTGGGGATCTTCTCCCAGTAGTCGATGAGCAGGTTCGACACCGACGAGACCCGGATGCGCCCGAAGGGGCCAGGCGGCGTCGCGTAGGTCAGACCCAGATCGACGCCGCGCGTCTCGATTCCGCCCAGGTTGATGAGCGTGTTGCGGAAGCCGGCGACGCTGCCGAGCGCCGTGCGCGAGATGCCCCCGCAGGCCGAGTCATCCCCCTGGACCACGCAGCGATCGATCTGCAGCTGCGCGTCGTACGGGGCGATGGCGCCGTCGACGCGGATGTCGTAGTAGGCCGCCTCGACGTCGAAGCGGTCCACCCACGACTGATCGCGCAGCGCGGCCGGGCTGTAGGCCAGGCTGATGTTGATGCTGTCGGAGGTCTCCGGCTCGAGGTCGCGGTTGCCGCCGGTGATGACCGAGATCTGCGGATTGAGCTGCTCGTAGCTGCCGTCGGCCGGCACGCCGAGCGCGACGCAGCGGTCGCGCACCGCCTGCGTCACGTTGGGCCGGTTGAAGTCGCTGCACGGGTCGCTCATGCTCGCGTCGAAGCGCGACTCGCTGCCGTACAGCTCGCCGATGCTCGGCGCGCGGAAGCCGCGCCCCCAGCTGCCGCGGAGCATGAGGTCCTTGATCGGCTTCCAGCGCGCGCCGACCTTGCCGGTGAACTCCGGGTCGAGGATGGAGTAGTCGGACACGCGCACGGCCCCGTTGAGATCTAGGAGCTGGAGGCCCGGCACGTTGGCCACCAGCGGGACCCGCAGCTCGCCGTAGGCCTCGTTGACCGAGTACTTGCCCTGGGTCGGCTGCGCCGGGACGTCGGCGGTGTCGCCCTCGGTGACCACCGAGTCCGGCTCGAAGAAGCCCTCGAGATGCCGGTGCTCGACGCCGGCCGCGACGCCCACCGCGCCGGCCGGCAGCTGCACGATCTCGCCGGAGACGTTGGCCGTCACGTCGACCAGGGTCTGCTCGGACACGTCGTGCTGGGTGTAGGTCGCGTAGTCGAGCATCTCCTGCGTGATGGTGCCGGCGCCGCCGAAGATGTTGAACGGCACGCAATCGGGATCGCCGGGGGCGTCGGGCGTGCCGCAGTGCATGACGCCGTTGTCGTCCGCGTAGCCGGGGCCGAGGGCCTGCTGCAGCTTGGCCGAGTTGAACGAGTTCTTGCGCCGCTGATCGGCCCGGTTGACTCCGTAGGCGAGATTGGCATCCCAGAAGAACTTCTGCTTGCCGGCCGGGATGTCGCCGTTCAGGCCGCCGGCCACGTAGAAGGTGTTCACCAGCTGCTCGAAGCGGCGCGGGCCGGCCTCGATCGGTCGGCGCGTGACCACGAACGGGTTGGTCGCCGGATCGAAGGTGAAGCCGAACGGGTTGTACGGGTTGTCGCCGGAAATCGCGATGCGATCGACCCGGTTCAGGTTTCCGCCCTCGGGACCGACGAACAGCGGCTCGGGCGCGGCCTGGTTGAGCGACTTGCGGTTGGTGTACGAGGCCCGGCCGGTGAAGTTCATCCTCGGAAACAGCTTGTAGCCCACGGTGCTGAACACGCCCATGCGCCGCGACGGGGTCAGGACCAGGTTGTAGGGCGAGAAGTTGAACCGGTCCACGTCGGCGAAGTCGTGGTAGTCGGTGTCCGGGTCGATCGTGCCCCGCACGCCGTTGTTGAGCGTGATGTCGCGCGAGGCCATCGTGTTGGGATCGACGAACGACACACGCCCCTGCGGCGTGGCCGACGAGCAGCCGGCCTCGCAGTTCTCGAGGCCCGGGATGGGCGAGTCGGCGATGTCGCGGTCGATCGACTTGATGCTGTACTGGTCGAGGTACGACGCGCCGATGACGACCGACAGCTTGTCGTTGCTGCTGCCCCACGAGACGTCGTACTTCTGCACGCCGCCGTCGCCGTAGCTGTAGCCGCCGCCGTAGGCGTTGGCCACCACCCCGTCGTAGTCCTTGCGCGTGATGATGTTGATGACGCCTGCGATGGCATCGGAGCCGTAGATGGGCGAGGCGCCGTCCTCGAGCACCTCGATGCGCTCGATCATGGCGAGCGGGATGGTGTTGAGATCGGTCGCACCCGACACGCCGCTGGCCGACGAGCCGTTGACCCAGCGCACGCCGTCGACCAGGACGAGCACGCGCTTGGAGCCGAGGTAGCGCAGGTCTGCCTCGATGGCGCCGGCGCCGATGCCGCCGCCGTCGGGCGGGAACCCGGCGTTGCCGCTGGTGTTGAACTTGCCGTTGACCCCGCCGCCCGAGGCCGGCAGCTGCTGCAGAATGTCGCCGACCGAGACCAGCCCGGTGCGGTCGAGCTCCTCGCGGCCGAGCTGGCGCACGGGGGCCTGCTTGTCGAGCGGATCGGTGCGGATGCGCGAGCCGGTCACCACGATGACCTCGCCGGTCTCGCCTGCCGCCTCGGCGCCGGTCCCGCCCTGGCCGGCCTGGTCGGCCTGGCCGGCGTCGCCCGCCTGGCCGGCGTCGCCGGTCGCGTCCGGCGGCGGCGCCGGCTGATCCTGCGGCGGCGTCTCTTGCGGCTGGGCGGGCGCCGGCTGCGCGGGCGCGGGCGCCGGCTGCGCGGGCGCGGGTGCCGGCTGCGCCGCCGGGGCCGGCTGCGCGGGCGCGGGCGCCGGCGGCGCGGGCTGCGGCGCGGGGGGCTGCGCCAGCGCGATCGGGCTGGCGGCGAGCAGAGCTGCCAGGCCAGCGCATGTACGGACGACACACCAGGTGCGATTTCGTCTCATCGAGTGCCTGCCTTTCGCCTTGCCCTCTAATACAACCGGGGCCCGACACATCGGGTCAGCACGGCCCTGAGCTCCTGCGGCCGCGGGGGATGCTGAGGGGCCGACTATCGCGAAAACCGGTGTAGGCGAGCAAGAAGCAGGGTGGTCGTTCCGCGCGCGCTATAATGCAAACCATGCGCTTGCTCGTGACCGGCGGCGCCGGATACGTCGGCAGCGTCGTCACCAGCCAGCTCCTCGAGGCCGGCCACCAGGTCTCGGTCGTGGACGACCTGTCGACCGGGCACCGCGACGCCGTGCCCGGGGGCGCCAGCTTCATCGAGGTCGACCTCCTCGACGTCGCCCAGCTGCGCGCCCGCGTGACCGGGGCCTGGGACGCGGTCGTCCACCTGGCGGCGCGCTCCCTGGTGGCCGAGTCGAACGAGCACCCGACCACCTATTTCCGGCACAACGTCCTCGGCGCCGTGAACCTCGTCGAGCTCATGCGCGAGCTGGGGGCCACCCGCATCGTCTTCTCGTCGACGGCGGCGGCCTACGGCGAGCCGGACGAGGTGCCCATCCCCGAGGAGGCGCCGTCGCGGCCGAGCAGCGCGTACGGCGCGTCCAAGCTGGCCGTCGACCACCTGCTGGGCTTCACCGCGCGCGCCCACGGCATCGCCGCGGTGAGCCTGCGCTACTTCAACGTGGCCGGCGCCCACCACGGCTTCGGCGAGAGGCACCGGGTCGAGACCCACCTCATCCCGCGGATCCTGCAGGTCGCGGCCGGCAGGGCCGCCGCCGTCGAGGTGTACGGCACCGACTACCCGACTCCCGACGGCACTGCGATCCGCGACTACATCCACGTGGCCGACCTCGGGCGCGCGCACCTCCTGGCCCTCGACGCGGCGCGGCCGGGCGAGCACCGCATCTACAACCTGGGCAACGGGGAGGGCTCCTCGGTGCTGCAGGTGCTGGACGCGGCACGGGCGCTGACCGGGCACGCCATCCCGGCCCACCCGCGGCCGCGGCGGCCGGGCGATCCGGCGCGACTGGTGGCGTCGAGCGAGCGCGCCCGCCGCGAGCTGGCCTGGCGGCCGGAGCGCTCCGACCTGGAAGCCATGATCGGGGACGCCTGGGCCTTCATGTCCGGACCGCGAGGGGGAGCCTGAGCCCGCCACCCGGAGCTGCGTCCGACGGCGGTGACGGCGGCCGGATCGACGATCGGCCGGCGGCCGAGCTGGCGCGCAGCGCGGCGGCCGCGTTCCGCGCGCTCGGCGGCCGCGCTCCCGCCGGCTGCTGGGCCGCGCCCGGGCGGGTCAACGTGATCGGCGAGCACACCGACTACAACGACGGATTCGTGCTGCCGATGGCGATCGATCACCAGGTGGTGGTCGCCGCGGGGGCGCGCCCCGACCGGATCCTGCGCATGCACTCGCTCGCGCGCGGCGAGACCGTCGAGGTGGCCATCGATGGGCTGGAGCCGGGAGCGCCCGGCGGCTGGGCCTCGTACCTGGCCGGCATGGTCTGGGTCCTGCGCGGGGCAGGGCACGACATCGGCGGCGCGGACGTCGTGGTCGAGAGCTCGGTGCCAGCCGGTGCCGGCCTGTCGTCCAGCGCCGCGCTCGAGTGCGCCGCCGGCCGCGCGCTCGCCGACCTGCACGGCGTCGAGCTGGCGCCCCTCGAGCTGGCGCGCCTGGCCCAGCGGGCCGAGAACCTGTTCGTGAAGGTGCCGTGCGGCATCATGGACCAGCTGGCCGCGACCATGGGGCGGGCAGGGCACGTCCTCTTCATCGACGTGCGCGCGCTGGCCATCCAGCCCTGTCCGTTCGACCTGGCCGCCGCCCATCTCGCCCTGCTCGTGGTCGACACGCGCACGCCGCACGAGCTGCGCGACAGCGGATACGCCGACCGCCGCGCCGCCTGCGAGCGGGCCGCGGCCATCCTCGGTGTCCCCGCTCTCCGCGACGTGAGCGAGGACGGGCTCGAGGCCAGCCTCGCGCGGCTCGGCGATGACGTGCTGGTGCGCCGCGTGCGCCACATCGTGACCGAGAACGCGCGCGTCCTGCGCACGGTCGAGCTGCTCGGCGCCGGCCGCCCGGCCGAGATCGGCCCGCTCCTCACCGCGTCGCATGCGTCGCTGCGCGACGACTACGAGATCAGCTGCCCCGAGCTCGACGCCGGTGTCGACAGCGCGCTCGCCGCCGGCGCCCTCGGCGCGCGCATGATCGGCGGCGGCTTCGGCGGCTCGCTCATCGCGCTGGTGCCGGAGGAGAGGAGCGCGGCGATCGAGGACGCCGTCCGCGGCGCGTTCGCGGAGGCGGGGTTTCGGGCTCCTGCCATCTTCCGCGCCATCGCGGCCGACGGTGCCCGCCTCCTCCAACCCTAGCCTCGAGGTCGACATCGACGTCGACGCCGGGGTCGATGCCGGTCGGCACGTCAGCGACCGGGTTACCATGGCCAGAATGGTCGTCCGCGCCCCGCCCCCCCTCGCGCTGGCCGCGCTCGCCGCGCTGGGAGGGTGCCGGGAGGCCGGCGAGTCCGCGGCTCCCCCTCCGCCGGCGCGCGCCGCCGTCGCCGCGCCCGCGCCGGCCGCGCGGACCCTGCGCTACGCCTTCATGGCCGAGGGCCAGCCGTGGGGCAACGCGGAGCTCACGATCCGCCCCGACGGCGGCCGCGCCTTCGAGGTGACCGTGGTCGAGAACGGGCGCGGCCCCCGGATCCACGGGACCCTGCGCTACCGCCGCGACGGAATGCTCGCGGCCGTCGACATCGCCGGCGAGGACGAGCTGGGCCAGGACGCGGCCGAGACCTTCTCGCTCGACGGTGCGCGCGCGGCGTGGCGCAGCCGGGCCGAGGCGGGCCAGCGCGCGCTGGCCGCGCCGGCCTACTACGACACGGTCGCCGAGCTGCCCGAGGTGCTGGGCGGGATGGTGCGTGCGCTCGAGCGCCGTGGCGGACGGCTCCCCATCCTGCCCGACGGCGAGGTTCGCCTCGAGCCGCTCGGCGAGCGCTCCGTCTCGCTCGGTGACGAGCGGCAGAGCGTGCGAGGCCACGCCGTCCTCGGGCTCGGCCTGCCGCCGACGTTCGTGTGGACGGACGACAAGGGCGAGCTGTTCGCCCTCCCGTCGCGCTTCGCCTCGTGGGTGCGCAAGGGCTGGACGGGGGCGCTGCCGGCCCTGCTCGAGGCGCAGGACCGCTTCATGGAGAAGCGGCTGCTCGACATCGCGCGGCGCGTCGCGCACCATCCGCCGCCGGCCGGGCTGGCCCTCATCCACGCGCGCGTGCTGGCGCCGTCGGGCCGGGCCTGGCTGGCCGACCGCACCGTGCTGATCGCCGGCGAGCGCATCGCCGCCATCGCGCCATCCGACGCGGTCGCCCCGCCCGCCGGAGCCGAGGTCGTCGATCTGCACGGCCAGGCGGTGCTGCCCGGCCTGTGGGACATGCATGCGCACCTGGGCGCGCTGCACGGCGCGCTCCACCTGGCGGCCGGCGTCACCACCGTGCGCGACATGGGCAACGATCCGGACGAGCTGGACGGCTACTTCGAGCGCTTCGCCGACGGCAGCGAGGTCGGCCCCCGCATCCTGCGCGCCGGCTTCATCGAGGGGCGCGGTCCGCAGGCGGCCGCCGCCCGCATCACCGCCGAGACCGCCGACGAGGCCAGGGCCGCGGTCGACTTCTACGCCCGCCGCGGCTACGAGCAGATCAAGATCTACAGCTCGATCCGCCCGCAGCTGGTGCCCATCCTGGCCCGCGAGGCCCACGCGCGCGGCATGGGGGTGACCGGCCACGTGCCGGACGGCATGTTCGCCAGCGACGCCATCGCGGCCGGCTTCGATCAGATCACGCACCTGCACATGCTGTTTCCCGAGCTGGTCGACGCCCGCGCCCGCCGCGACTCGATCCCGATCGACCTGGCCACCGGCCTCGACCTGCGCTCGCGCGCGGTGCGCCGCATGACGCGGCTGCTCCTGCGCCGCAAGATCTCGGTCGACCCGACCGTGGCGGTCTACGGCGACCTCATCCTGGCGCGCGCCGGACAGCTGTCGCCCGGCGCCGCCACCTTCGCCGCGCGGCTCCCCGCCACCGAGCGCCGCTTCCTGCGCCTGGGCGGCCTCGCCCGCTCGGCCGGCGATCTGGCCGCCGCCCGCGACTCGTTCCGCCGCGCGCTCGGCCTGGTCGCGCACCTCCACCGCGCCGGCGTCCCGATCGTCGCCGGCACCGACTCGTTCCCCGGCTTCATGCTGCACCGCGAGATCGAGCTCTACGCCGAGGCCGGGCTGGCCCCGTGGCAGGCGATCCGCGCCGCCACCGCCGTCCCGGCGCACCTCATGCAGCAGGACGGCTCCGGCGTGCTGGCCGCCGGCAACGACGCCGACCTGATCGTGGTCGACGGCGATCCGCTGGCGCGCATCGGCGACATCGACCGCGTGGTCGACACCGTGCGCGCCGGTGTGCTCTACCGGTCGGCCGAGCTCTACGGCGCGATCGGCGTGGCGGTCGCGCCGCCCGAGTGAGCGCGGCGGCCGGCCGCGTCCCGCCGCGGCGCGCCGCCCAGCACGCGCCGCCACACGCGGCGCATGTGGTGCGCCGAGCTGAAGCCCGCCGCCTCGGCCACCCGCCGGAGCGGCAGCTCGGCGGTGAGCAGCGCGCGAGCCAGCTCGATGCGCACCTCCTGCAGGAAGTCGAGCGGCGCGACGCCGACGTTGTCGCGGAACAGCCGGGCCAGGTGGCGCGGCGTGACCTGCGCGGCCCCGGCCATGCGCTCCACCGTCCACGGCGAGGCCGGATCGGCCAGCACCGCGTCCTGCGCCCGGTGCACCGCCGGGTGGAGGTGGTTGCGGTGGCGCAGCGCGGCCGACAGCTGCGGATCGCCGCCGGCGCGGCGGTGGAACACGACCAGCTCGCGCGCGACGGCCAGCGCGGCCGCCTGGCCCAGCCGCTCGCCGATGGCGTGGAGCGCGAGATCGACGCCCGCGGTGATGCCGGCGCTCGATGCGATCGGCCCGTCGACCACGAAGATGCGGTTGGCCAGCACGCGCGCGGCCGGGCGCTCGGCGGCCAGGCGCTCGACCAGGCTGTGGTGGGTCGTGCACTGGCGCCCGTCGAGCAGGCCGGCGCGCGCGGCCAGGAGCGCCCCCGAGCACACCGTCCACACCCGGGCGGCGCCGCGCCGCACCGCCGGCGCGACCACCGTCTCCAGCCACTTCACCGTCGGCGCGGCGCCGCCCGGGTCGAGCTCCGGGTGAGCGTCGCGGCTGACGCCGGCCACCACCACCCAGGCGCCGTCGGGCAGGCGGGCGGGCAGCGGGGCCAGGCCGGCCAGGCGGAGCGGCAAGGACGTCACCACCTGGGTGCGCGAGCCGACCGCGCGCAGCTCGAAGCCGGGCGGAGCGCCGCGCGCCCTGCACCAGTGGTTGGCGATGCGGAACGGCTCCGCCACGCCGGCCAGGTCGAGCAGGAGCACGCCCGGCGCCGTCACCAGGAAGACCGGGGTCGGCGCCGCCGGCGGCGCCTCGGCCTCACGCCGCCGGCGCATGGACCGCCCCGGCGGCCTCGAGCGCGGCGCGCGCGCGGGCGATGGCCTCGTCGGGCGATGCCAGTGCCGCGAAGCGGCCGGCCAGGACCAGCTCGGTGCGCTCGCGGATCTCGTCGGGGCCGAACTCGCGGCCGGTCGACGGGTGGCGCATCGGGAAGGTCAGGGTCGCCTGGCCGACGTAGTCGACCTGGAAGCCGCGGTCGGAGGCGTCGCGCGTGGTGGTCTCGCAGCACTGCTCGGTGCGGATGCCGGACACCGCGATCCGCGCGATGCCGCGCCCGGTCAGCCAGCTCTGCAGCGGGGTGCCCGACATCGCGCTGTGCGCGTGCTTCTCGAAGCGGAGGGCGGGATCGAAGGCCGCCAGCTCGGCCATCGGCCGCACCAGGCCGGAGGCGAGCGAGAAGGGCCCGTCGGGCTCGACGTGGAGCACGCGCACGACGGGCAGGCGCAGCCGGGCGAAGCCCTCGATGAGGAGGTTCTGCGCCGCGAAGTAGGCGGGCAGGTCATCGGCGCGGAAGTAGGGGCGCTGGCGGAACGACTCCTGGACGTCGATCACGAGCAGGGCGGTGGCGGTCGGTCTCGGTCGGTCAAAATCGGACATTCGTCGTCTCTCCTGAAATGGCTCGACGGAGCATACGGTCGCCGGCCAGCGCAGGCGACTACCCGTTCGGGACATGACAGCGGACCGGATGGGACGCGCGCTCCCGGCCGTGCCGCCCGCCGCTCCGCCCGCCCTCCGCCTGCCCATCCTCGCTTGACGCAGCCGGCTCGCGGGGCTACGCCACGAGCGATGACGATGCCGATGCCGCCGCGCCGCCCGTCACCCACCCGCCCGGTCGCCTCGATCGCGCTCCTCGCGATCGCGCTCCCGTCGGCCGCCGCCGCGATCGCGGCAGCCGGCTGCGCCGGCGACGCGCCCGAGCCCGGCCCTCCGGCCGCGTCCTCGCCTGCGAGCCCCGGGACAGCCCCCTCCGACGCCGAGCGCGTCCATCCGCACCACGAGCCCCGGCTCACGCCACAGTCGAGCGGCACCACCGGCCGGCTGCAGGCGGTGAGCCCGGTCGACGAGCGCGTCGTGTGGGCGAGCGGCGTGGGAGGGACCTATGCCCTCACCACCGACGGCGGCGCCACCTGGCAGGCGCACGTGGTCCCGGGCGGCGAGAGCCTCGAGTTCCGCGACGTCCACGGCGTCAGCGACCGCGTCGCCTACCTCCTGGCGGCCGGCACCGGGCCCGCCTCGCGCATCTACAAGACGGTCGACGCTGGCGCTTCGTGGATCCCGCAGTTCACCAACGACAACCCGAAGGCGTTCTTCGACGCGCTGGCCTGCTGGGACGATCGACACGCGATAGCGGTCAGCGATTCGGTGGATCGTCAGTTCGTTGTGCTCTTCACCGAGACTGGCGGCAAGATATGGACCCGCGTCCCGCCCGACCATCTGCCAGCCGCGCAGGACGGCGAGGGTTTCTTTGCGGCGAGTGGAACGAACGTCGCGGTG
>DATFRY010000659.1:0-17648 GCA_035262925.1 Kofleriaceae bacterium
CGCGAGGTGCTGGGCGACGCCCACGTCGATCGGGCCATCGCCGGCACCACCGAGCTCACCGCAGGCTTCCAGGAGCTCATCACCGAGGTGGCGTGGGGCAACGTGTGGGCCCGCGACGATCTCGACCGCAAGACCCGCTCCTGCATCACGGTCGCGCTGCTCGCCGCCCTCGGCTTCGAGGCCGAGCTGGCCCTGCACGTGCGCGCCGCGCTCCGCAACGGCCTCACCCCGGCCGAGATCGCCGGCGTCCTGATCCACACGGCGGTCTACGCCGGCGTCCCGGCCGCCAACCGCGCCTTCGCGGTGGCCCAGCGCGTCCTCGCCGAGGTCGCCGCGGAGCCCTGAGCGAGCGCGGCCACCTCGAAGGGCGTCGCCGCGCGACGCCGGTGGCCGATCAGAACGGGTAGTCGGGGAGATCGCTGCGCAGCGTGACCCACTGGACCTCGGTGAAGGACTCGAAGTTGGCAAGCGGCCCGCCGAGCCGCGCGCCGCCGCCCGACGCGCGCACGCCGCCGAACGGGTTCACCACCTCGTCGGCCACCGTCTGGTCGTTGATGTGGACGATGCCGCTCGGGATGCGATCGGCCAGCGCCATCGCCTTGCTCACGTCGCGGGAGAGGATGCCGAGCGACAGGCCGTAGTCGGTGTCGCGCGCGAGCAGGGCCGCCTCCTCCAGCGTGTCGAAGGCGACCACCGGCGCCACCGGCCCGAAGATCTCCTCGCGGAAGGCCGGCGACTCTCGCGGCACATCGGCCAGGACGGTCGGCCGGTAGAACAGGCCCTCGTAGGTCCCGCCCGCGACCAGGCGAGCGCCGGCGTCGACCGAGCCGCGCACCAGGCCGTGGATGCGGTCGCGCTGGGTCGCGTCGATGATCGGCCCCAGCGCCACCTTGTCGGTGGCCGGGTTGCCCACCGGCAGGCGGTCGGCGTGCACGCGGAGGCCCTCGACGTACTGCTCGGCGATGCTGCGCTGCACCAGATGGCGGCCGGTGGTCATGCAGATCTGGCCCTGGTGCATGAACGACCCGAACGACCCGACCGAGACCGCCTTCTCGACATCGACGTCGTCGAGCACGATGAGCGCCGAGTTTCCGCCCAGCTCCAGGTGCACGCGCTTGGAGCGCTCGGCGGCCATGCGAGCCACGATGCGGCCGGCGCGCGTCGAGCCGGTGAACGAGACCAGGTGCACGCCGGGATCGGCGACCAGCGCCTCGCCGACGTCGGCCCCGCCGGGCAGGACGCTCAGGAGGCCGGCGGGCAGGCCCGCCTCCTCGAAGATGCGGGCCAGGCTGACGCCGCCGCACACCGCCGTGCGCGGGTCGGGCTTGAGCACGACGGCGTTGCCGAGCGCGAGCGCCGGCGCGACCGCGCGGATGGCGAGGACGAGCGGCGCGTTGAAGGGCGAGATCACGCCGACCACGCCGACGGGGACCCGCCGCGTGAAGCTGAGGTGCGGCTGGGTGGTGCGCAGGATCTCGCCGTGCGGCAGCGCCGCCAGCCCGGCGGCCTCGTGGCACGAGGTCGAGGCGAAGTGGGTCTGGCGCGGACCGAACGGCGGGATCGCGCCGCTCTCGCGGACGATCCAGCCGTGGATCTCCTCGGCGTGCTGGTGCCAGAGGTCGCCCGCCCGGCGCAGCACCTCGGCCCTGGCCTCGAAGGAACCGCTCGCCCACTCGCGCTGCGCATCGGCCGCGCGCGCGGCGGCCACGCGCACGTCGGCCGGGCTGGCCATGCCGACCACGCCGAGCTCACCGCCGGTGGCCGGCTCGACGACGGCGCGCTCGCCGCCGCTCCCTGCGCGCCATCCATCCAGGAAGATCCGCCCGGACCACGACTTCGAATCGAGAAGGCTCATGACGACCTCTCCTCTTGCGCGCGGGGCCCGCGCGATCGATGCATCGCCTGCGGTTCAGGTGCGGCGGTGCGGTGCGATCGTACCTTGGCGCCGCCGGGACGACGATGTCAAGGTGGGCCCGGACGTCGAGCGCGTGCGCCCGGCGGGGCCCGAGCGGCCGTGCGTCCGGCGCACGTGGCGCGGACGCACGGCCGGGCGCGGCGTGAGACAGCGAATCAGTTGTCGTGGTCGTTGTCGTTGTCGTCGTTGTCGGACTTGTCCTTGATGTCCTTGCCGGTGTCCTCGACCGCCTCACCGGTGTCCTCGACCGCCTCACCGGTCGCCTGGCCGGCCTTCTGCGTGTCGTGCTTGGCGTCCTGGCCGGCCGAGTGCGCGGTCTCCTGGGCGCTCTCCTTGGTGTGCGAGCTGCAGCCCCCGAGCAGGGCCCAGCTGGACAGGAGGACCGACGCGAGTGGAGTTGCGATGCGAATGCGGTGCTTCATCAGGTGTGGTTGTGCAGGGCACGTGCCAGGGATCGCGGCTCACCGCGGCTCGAGCTCCTCGAGCCGGGCCCGGGTCGTCGCCTTGCCCTCGTGGATCGCCCAGCCGAGCGGCGTGCCGTTCCACATGGTGTCGCGGATATCGGCGCGGGCGCCGCGCGCGATCAGGAGATCGAGCAGCTCGGTGTCGTCGAACAGCGCCGCCTGGTGGAGCGGCGTGCTGTGGGCGTGCACGGTCATGAAGGCGCTCGGATCGGCGCCGGCGTCGAGGGCCACGCGCGCGGCGTCGACGCGCCGGTTGACCACGGCGACCGACAGCGCGTCTTGCAGCGCGGCGGGCGGCGCGCCGCGCAGGAGCTCGGCCAGGCGATCGGCGCGGCCCAGGCCGGCGGCGATGGGCGCGGTGAGCGGATATCCCGCGTCGAGCAGCGCCTGGATCGGGGCCAGCTCGCGGTGGCCCAGGGTCATGAGGATGGCCCGCGCGGAGGGCGCGGCGCCGGCGGCGAGCAGGAGCTCGAGCAGCGCGATCTGGAGCCCGTGCTCGCGGGCCGAGGAGCCGGTCATGACCAGCTCGAGCGCGTAGGTGACGTCGGCACCGTCCGCGCCGCGCGCGATCATCACCTGCGCCACCTCCGCCATGTTGGCCGGCATGACCGGCGCCAGGATGGGGTTGTTGGCGATGAACCAGAAGAGCTTCGGGTCGCGGAAGTACTGGTGGCGCGCGGCCTCGCGATAGCAGTCCGGCTCGACGATGCGCTCGCGCACGAGGCGCGGCTCGGCGTCGAGCAGCGCGGCCAGGCCGGCCGCGTCGCCGGCGTGGATCGCCGCGACCGCGACGCGGAACGACGGATCGCGGATCACCGGGCGATCGAGGAGCTCCACGATGGCGGCGCGATCGGGCGCGCGCCCGCGGCGGGCGGCGTCGAGCGGCGAGCGCCCGCGCCGGTCCGGCTGCCACTCGAGCGCGCCGCGCCGGATGAGCAGCTCGACCAGGTCCAGCGGCCCGCGCGCGGCCGCCGCGTGGAGCGGGGTCGCGCCTCCGTCGTCGCGCCGCGTGCTGGCGCCGGCGGCGAGCAGCGCCTCGGCCACCGCGATCCGATCCGCCGCCGGCGCGTCGCTCGCGCACGCGCGCCGGAGCGGCGTCCCGCCCTCCCCCGGCGCGCCGTCGACCGGGTGGCCGGCGGTCAGGAGCGCCCGCACGGCGGCGGCGTCGCCGGCGCGCGCCGCGGCCGCCAGCGGCGAGAGCGCCGGCGTGGATCCGCTGCGGGCCTCCTCGACCCGGCGCATGAGATCGGCCCAGCTCGCCGATCCGTGCTCGCGCGCGAGCGCGCGCTGGGCCTCGGCCAGGCCGAGCGATCGGCGGCGCGCGAGGCGCTTGGCCTGCTTGCGCAGGTGCTCCTTCGAGGGTCGGGCGGGCAGCTCGCGGCGCGCCCCGTCGTCGTCGGACATGGTGCT
This sequence comes from Kofleriaceae bacterium, assembly GCA_035262925.1. GTDB lineage: Bacteria > Myxococcota_A > Polyangia > Haliangiales > Haliangiaceae > DATFRY01. The sequence continues at coordinate 3,790 of DATFRY010000659.1, forward strand.
CCCTTTCCTCTGCGCCCGATGTCCGCTGGCGGGCAGGAAAGGTCAGCTGACCCTGGTCACGGCGAGAGGTGGGCTGAGCCCTGTCCGCGGACCGGTGGCCGCCTCGTCGGCCTGCCGGGATGCTAGATCTGCCCTGCCGGCGGCGCAACGATCATCGGAGATCAGAGCGGTGCGGCGAACGGCATGCGGGCCAGCGCGCCGCCGCCCCACCACAGGCAGGCCGGCAGCGCGCGCGCGATGCGGGAGAGGAGAGGCGACAGCGCGAGCGCGGGGCCGCCGGCGCCGAGCCCGCTGCCCGCCGCCGGCCGCGGGGCGAACACACGCTGCAGGAGATTGCCGGCCAGGACCGGGCGATCGACCACCTCGACCTCGACGCGCGGCGACAGCCCGGCCTCACGCCGGGCCAGCTCGAGCGCGTCGAGGAAGCCGCCCTCCTGATCGACCAGGCCGGCCCGCTGCGCCGCGCTGCCCGACCACACCCGGCCGCCGGCCAGCTGCGTCACGGTCGCGGCCGGCAGGCGGCGGCCGCGCGCCACCAGCTCGACGAAGCGGCGGTACGCATCCGTCATCTCGACCCTCACCGCCGCGAGCTCGTCGTCGGCCCACGGGCGAAACAGGCTGCCCGCGTCGGCGTGCGCCCCGGTCTGCACCGTCTCGCCGGTCACTCCGATGCGGGCGAAGACGTCGCGCAGGTTGACCTTGACGCTGACCACTCCGATCGAGCCGGTCACGGTGGTCGGTTGCGCGAAGACGCGATCGGCGCCGGCCGAGACCATGTATCCGCCCGACGCGGCCACGTCGCCCATCGAGACCAGGATCGGCTTCTTGCCCCGCGTCAGCTCGACCTCGCGCGCGATGCGCTCGCTCGGCTCGATGAGGCCGCCGGGGCTGTCGACCCGCAGGATGATGGCGCGCACGTCGCCCGCCTCGCGCGCCTCGCGGATGGCGTCGGCCACCTCGTCGCCGGCGGCCGTGTCGCCGAACAGGAGCGACGGCGCCGCGCCGGCCACGATGTCGCCCGACACGTAGATCACCGCGATGCGCGGATAGGCCCACTGGAGCGGATGGCGGCGCACGCTCTCGGCGCGCCGGATCGTCACCTTGCGGCCGAGCGCCCGCTCGAGCGCGCCCTCGATCTCGTCCGGGTGCAGGATGCCGTCGACCAGCCCTGCGGCCAGCGCCTCGCGCGCGCTCACCGACGGCCGGTCGAGCAGCGCCTGCAGCCGGGCCGGCGCCATGTGCCGCCCGCGCGCGACCTCCGAGCGGAAGCGCGCCTCGAAGTCACCGAAGAGGGCGCGCAGCTGCTCGCGCGACGCCTGCGACGCCGAGGTTCGGGTGAACGTCTCGCCGAAGGACTTGTAGTCGCCGATCTGCACCACCTGGACGCCGACCCCGAGCCGGGTCAGGAGGTCGCCCACGAACACCAGCTGGGCGCCGATGCCGGCCAGGCTGACCGCGGCGCTGGGGTGGAGATAGACGCGGTCGCAGGCCGCCGCCAGGTAGATCGAGCGCATGTCGCCCTCGCGCACGTAGGCGGTGACGGGCACCCCGCTTCGCCGCAGCCGCGCGATCGCGCCGCGCAGATCGTCGGCCGCGCCCCACTGCCAGCCGCCGCCGCGCAGGTCGAGGAGCACGCCGGTCACGTCGGTCGCGCGGGAGGCGCGCTCGAGGCCGAGGAGGAGGCCGATGAGCTCGCGCTCGGAGCCGGGCTGGTCGATCACGAACCTCTCGATCTGCTCCGGCTCGCGCAGCGCCGGGTAGTGCTCGCGCGAGAAGCGGGCCAGGATCGACGAGCCGGCGTAGGCGCTCGCGCTCTTGCTCGACGTGAGCAGGCCATAGCCGGCCGACACCGACAGCCCGCGCCCGCCCAGCAGCCCCTCGAGGCCGTCCAGGGTCACGCCGACCATGAGGCGCGAGTCGCGCGAGGTGCCCGCGTCGATCGCGCCGAAGCGCCGCTCGACCGACTGAAACTCGCCGTACACCGCGACGCCCCTGAGCGGGCGGAGGAGCAGGCGCGCGCTCGCGTCGACCAGGTCGTCCTCGCCCACCACGGCGCCGCCGCCGACCTCGAGCCGCCAGTCGCCCAGCGGCCGGGCCAGGACGTCGGCCTCGTACGAGCGTGCGAACTTCTCCTCCGGCACGCGGCCGACCGGCTGGAAGACGTCGCGCATGTGGAGGCCGAGGGCGGCGAAGCGCGAAGGGCGCACCGAGATGCCGAAGTGGTGGGTGCTGATGCTGTCCCGCTGGGGCGAGCTGTTCCAGAAGAAGGTGCCGAGCATCCATCCGACGGTGACCATGCGGGTGCCGAAGGCGAGGCCGTTGCGCAGGAAGCTGCCGTCCTGCGGGTGCTCGAGGCCGGCGAACGGGCCGACCCACGAGTCGGGCGAGGCGAGCGACTCGAAGCCGAAGCCGTAGGATGCGGTGAGGGTCTCCCCGCCGGGCAGATCGAGCGAGAACGGCAGCCCGATGTAGAGCCCCCAGCCTCCGCCCCCGCGCACCGTGTCCTCGCGGTCGATCATCGTGCCGACGAACGCGGCGCTGGCGCCGCCGAGCGTGGCCAGGCCGGCCGGGTTGCGGGTCACCGCGGTGGCGTCGAAGTCTCCGGCCGCGCCGCCGCCGCCCGGCAGGCTGACGCCGCGCGTGAGGTCGCGCGGGACGAAGTTCGGCTGTGCGCCGGCGGGGCGCGCCGCGGCGGCGGCGACGGCGACGGCGACGAGGAGACGGAGCCAGACTCCGAGCCAGACCATGGCGCGCACCCTGCGCACCCTATCCCGATGCGGCGGCGCGGACAATCACCGCGGTGGGACCACGGGAGCGCCGCGCGTCGTCGGCCATCGATCAGGGGGCCGGCGCGTCGTCGTCGCGGTAGAGCGCCTCGAGCTCCTCGCGGAAGGCCTGATGGATCGCCCGCCGGCGGATCTTGAGCGACGCGGTCAGGAGCCCGCTCTCGACGGTGAGCGGCCGCTCCATGATGCGGAAGCGCTTGATGGTCTCGTGGCGCGCGAGGGTCTGGTTGACCGCGCGCACTCTGTCGGCGACCAGCGCGTGGGCCGCCGGCGGGGCCAGCCCGGCCGCGGGGCTCAGCCACACCGCCGCGACCAGGTAGCGCTTGCCGTCGCCGTAGACGACGACGTGGGCCAGGAGCGGGTCGCCGGCGAAGCGCGCCTCGACGGCGGCCGGCGGGATGTTCTTGCCGCCCGCGGTGACCAGGATGTCCTTCTTGCGGTCGACGATCTGCAAGAAGCCGTCGCCGGTCATGCGGCCGATGTCGCCGGTGCGGAACCAGCCGTCGTCGGTGAAGGCGTCGCGCGTCGCGTCCGGATCGCCGTCGTAGCCGGCGAACACGCTCTCTCCCCGCGCCTCGATCTCGCCGTCCTCCGCCAGGCGCAGCTCCACCGACGGCAGCGGCTTGCCCACGCTGTCGAAGCGGAAGTCGCCCGGCCGGTTGAGCGTGAGCGTCGGCGAGCACTCGGTCAGGCCGTAGCCCTCGACGAGGAGGATGCCGGACTCGTGAAAGACCTCCTTGACCTCGCGCGCCAGCCCGGCACCGCCCGACAGGCACAGGCGCAGCCGCCCGCCGGTGGCGCGCGCCAGGAGGTCGCGCCGCGCGCCGGGGTCGCCCGCGGCCAGGGCCGGCGCGGCCAGCCTGTCCCACAGGGCCGGCACGCTCATGAACACGGTCGGGCGCACGCGCGGCAGGATGTCGAGCGCCACCGCCGGCGGGACCAGGGTGGTCTCGAAGCCGAGCGTGTGGCCCAGGCAGAGCTCGCCGAGGCCGAAGATGTGGCTCATCGGCAGCCACAGCACATCGATCGCGTCCTCGTGCAGGAGCTCCTGGAAGCAGCGGAGCCAGTCGCGCCCGTTGACGCCGACGTTGCGGTGGCTGAGCGGCACCCCCCTGGGCAGGCCGGTCGTGCCGCTGGTGTAGAGGAGCAGCGCCGTCTCGTCGAGCGCCGCCCCGGCCAGGGTGCGCTCGACCAGGTCGGGCTCGGCCGCCAGCCGGGCCTCCCCGGCCGCCAGCGCCGCGCCGTACGAGTCGGCGTCGAGCGCGACGACACGCTCCGGCCCTGCATGGGCGCCGGCGCGCTCGGCCTGGTCCGGATCGGCGAACACGAAGCGCGCCCGGCTGGAGCGCAGCACGTGATCGATCTGCTCGGCGCTCGACGCCGGGTAGATCGGCACCAGCACGCCGCGCGCGGACAGGATGGCCATCGCGGCCGCCGCCCAGGCGGTCGAGTTGACCGCCAGGATCGCGGCCCGATCGCCGGGCCGGAGGCCGGCGCCGATGAGAAACGCGGCCAGCCGCCGGATCTCTCCGGCGTGCTCGGCCCACGACATCGATCGGGCGATGCGCCCGTCCGGGCCGGCGACGTGGAAGCGCGGGCGCCCGGCGCGCTCGCCCAGTGAGTCGAACACCGCGCGCGGCGCGGGCTTTACCTCGAGGAAGCGCGACAGATCGGTGGACAGGGTGGCCTCCACAGCCGGCGAGCGGCCGACTCTACGAACCGGCGCGCGCGGGAGTCAACGCGCTTGCTGCAGCGCAACACAAGACTGGTTTGCCGCGGATGCGGTGCGCGCTAAGCTGGCCCCATGTTCCCCGCGGTGATCAAGAAGTACGGAAACCGCCGCCTGTACGACACCGAGGACAGCCGCTACATCACGCTCGAGGAGCTGGCCGGCAAGCTGCGCTCCGGGCGCGACGTGCGCGTGGTGGACGCGAAGAACGGCCAGGACCTCACCCAGGTCACCCTGACCCAGATCATCATCGAGGGCCGCAACGCCGCCCGCCTGCTTCCGGTCGGCCTGCTGTCCGAGCTCATCCGCCTGAGCGACGACGCCCTGGCCGAGTTTCTGGGCCGCTACGTCGGCGCGGCGCTCGAGCTCTACCTCCAGTCCCGCCGCGGCGCCGAGGCCGCGATGGCCTACAACCCGTTCGCCGGGCTCCCGTTCGCCGCGTCGAACGCTCTGGCCCGCATGTTCATGACTCCGTTGGGCTGGTCGGGCGAGCCGCCGTCGTCACCGATGTCGATCCCGCCGGTCCCGGCCTCGCGCACCGACGAGAGCGAGGTGGCCACCCTGCGCCGCGAGCTCGACGAGCTCAAGCGCAGCCTCGGCCGCTCGTCGCGCCGGCGTCGCTGACGGAAGCGCGCCGCGGCGTCGCCGACCGCCGCGCCGTTGGTGCGCTGCACAACGGTCAGCGTCGCCGGCGCCGCCAGCCGAGCGCCGCGGCCACGATCACCAGCCACGCGGAGCCGAGGCCGACACCATCGCCGCCCGCGGCCGTGCAGCCGCCGGCGAGTCCGCTGGGGCCGGCCTCGCCGCCCGGATCGCCGGCCCCCGGCCCCGACCCCGGATCCGACGGATCGGTCGGATCGCCCCCGTCGCCCGGCTCCTCGCCCGGGCCCGCGTCGCCGCACTCGCCGCCGGCGGAGCAGGGCGTGAGGCGGAGCGCGTCGAACACGATGTGCTGGTCGTCGGCGACCGGCTGGTCGGTGTTGTCGAACACCGCCACGGACTGGTAGCCGCCGGCCGCGAAGTCGAACTCGCCGAGCGAGACCCAGTCGGCCGCGGCTCCCTGATCGATCCACACCGCGTCCGTGGCCTCGCCGTGGCGGACCTCGTAGCGGACGCGCGGGGCGAGCGCGTACTCGGCGACCGCGTGGTACTCGACCCGGTAGCGGCCGGCCTCGGCCAGGTCGAGGCTCCAGCGCGCCCAGTTGGACGGCTCGGCGGCCTCGAACGAGTCGGTCCACAGGAGGCTCCCGCCCTCGCCGGCGCCGTCGACCGCGCGCCAGTACTGGGGCGGGCCGAAGAAGTCGGCGCAGCGGTCGAGCTCGTCGATGACGCCGCCCCCGGCGGGCAGGCGGCCGCAGCTGGGCAGCTCCGGCGGTCCCTGCTCCTCCTGGAAGAACGGCGTGCCCAGGTCGGCCGCCTCGACCGACAGCTCCACGTGCACGTGGTCGTTGTGCGGGTGCTCGCCGGTGTAGGCGCGGTCCTTCTCGCCCGGCGCGTCCTCGGCCCGCCACAGCCACCGGTCCCAGATGATCTGCTGCACGCCGATGCGCTCGGCGTTCTCGATGAACCAGTTGGCGATCGGATCGCCCATCTCGTTGTCGGCCTCGGCGCCGTCTGGATAGCCGACCGGGTAGATCATGATGTCGAGGGCGCGCCCGGTGGCGTGCACCGACATGGTGTCGGGGTCGCCGACGATGGGCCGGCAGCTGTAGCCGCCGATCGCGTGCGCCTGCGGGAAGTACTCGGCGAGGTAGTCGCGCAGGATGGACGTGCCCTCGAGCAGTCCGCCGCCGCAGCCCTCTTCGCCCACCCACGGCCCGGCGCTGGTGAACTCGACGAACTGCTGGTCGCCGGCGGCCCGCACGTCGTCGGGGATCGCCCACGGCCCGGGCACCGCGAGCGCGGCGGCGCGCTCGCTGCCGATGTCGTCCCCGCCGGCGCACGCGGCGCTCGCCGCGGCGACCGCCAGCATCCCGGCCCATGCCCGCATGGGAGGGCATGATGGCACGGAGGCCCGCGGGCCCGGCAACCGGCCGTCCCGATTTTCGCGCCGCGCGGTCAGTCCGACTCGGGCCAGTCGACCGGCCGGCCGGACAGCGCGTCAATGGTCTCGACCCGGTAGGAGTCACCGCCGCCGCGCTGCAGGAGAAGCTTCCACAGCGGGACGAAGACCGGCGTGACCGCTCCCGGCCGGGCGCCGAACGCCTCGCGCAGGCGCTTGCGGGCCAGCGCGGGCGCGCAGCGCGCCTGCCACTCGTCCTCGTCGAACAGGATGTCGCCGGGCCGCACCTCGAGGAAGGTCACGAAGCCGTCGAGGTCGTCCACCTCGCTGGCGTGGTCGGGCAGCCGGGTGGCGAAGTGAATGCCGGCGTCGGCCGAGAACAGCAGCACGTCGAGCGTGCAGGGGTGCAGGTACAGGCTTCCCAGCCGCTCCTCGTGGCTCGGTCCGATGAGGCGCCCGAGCAGCGGCCGCTTCACCTTCTCCTCGAACGCCACCCGGTAGACCAGGCGGTAGACCAGCCGCGCCTGGGCGAAGCTCTCGCCACCGCCGATGATGCCGAGCACCTTCGGCTTGACCATCGCGCGGCCGATCGCCTCGGCCGCGCCGTGATCGACGTTGGGCTGGACCGAGAGCACGCGCGCCTTCATGCCGAGGTCGGGGCGGGCGCCGGTGCCGCGCGCCCAGTACCTGGCCGTGCGCTCCTCGCGGAACTCGCCCGCGTGGCCGGCCGTCACCAGCGCCTTCAGCTTGGCGCGCGCGGTGCGCTCGGAGATGCCGGCGCGGTCGGCGAACTCGGCGCTGGTCATGGACAGCTTGCCGCCGAGCAGGGCGAGGAGCCGGTTCTGCCTGGCGTCGGTGTCGTTGGCCTGGCGACCGGCCGCGGGTCCGAAGCCGACCGGCCCGGACGCGTCGCTGTCGTCGTGGCCGCCATCGCCGGCGCCATCGAAGTCGCGGTCGCGATCGAGATCGGGCGGTGCCGGCTCGGAGGTGGGCGGGCGCGCCCGTCCGCGCGCGCGCTCGCCGGCCTTGCCCCGCCGCCGCGCGCCGCGCGCCGCGCGGGCACCGCGCCCGCCGCGCTCTTCGCGCTCTTCGGGCGCCCCGCGCTCGCGCGCGCCGTCTGCCCCCGGCTCGGGCGGCGACGCCGCCGACGGCGGACGCCCCGACGGCGTCCACGCCGGCTCGCTGCTGCGCCCGCGGATCCAGGCCAGGTCGGGGTCGCGCGGCCAGGCCCACGACGGATCCGGCTCGGCGCCGCCTCGCCTGGGCGGCGCCGGAGCCGCCGGCGCGGGCGGCGGCGGCACCGGCTCCGGCTCGGCTTCGACCGGGCGCTGCGCGCGCGGCGGCTCGCGCCCCGGCGCGTGCGAGCGCGAGTGCCTGCGCGCGCGCTCGGCCCGGTCGGCCGCGGCGCGGTCGGCGCGCGCACGCTCGGCCGCGCGCTCGGGCGTGACGGCCGGGTTGCGCCGCCTCGGGGCGCGCGCCGGGGCCGCGGCGCGCCCCCGCTCGCGCCCTCGCCCGCGCTCGGCTCGCTCCTGCCGGCCTCCCGGGACCGGCTCGGTGTCGGGATCGGGGCGGCGCATCCACAGCCGCGTGCGATCGCGATCCGCCGAGTCCTCGTCGCGCGGCAGCTCGCGCGGCGCTTCGGCCGGCGTCCGTCCATCTGACGAATCTGGGCCCGCCTCCGCCCACGCCTCCTCGTCGACCATTTCCACCCGCGGCGCCCGCCCCGCCTGGGCGCGCGGCTCGGGCGCCGCGTCCGCACGCGGCTGTTGCGCCGCCTGGTGCGCCGCGCGCCGCGCCGCCTCCGCGTGCACCTCGGGCGGCGTGGCCGCGATGGTCTCGTCGAGCTCGAGGGGCGAGATCGGCCGCCCGCGCGCGCCGCCCGAGCTGCCCGCGCCCGAGCTGCCCGGCCCGCGCTCGAGCGCCGCGAACTGCTGGCGCCACGGGCCGGCCATGTCCTCGATCTTCTCCTCCTCGAGCGTCCGGTGGTCGCTGTGCAGCCAGCGCGTGGCCAGCTGGCACGGCTCGTCGAAGTTGTCGGGCGAGAGCAGGACCAGCTCGCCCGGCCGCAGCGACGGCACCTCCTCGAGCAGCGGGGTCGCCGCCGGCATGAGCGATCGCACCGCCGGCTCCACCTTCTTGAGGTCCTGGCGCGTGGCCAGGCGCCCGAGCGCCCAGGTGCCGAACTGCCCCATCGCCTTGTAGTCGACGTCGCCCGGGTTCTGGGTGGCGACCACGCACCCGACCCCGAACTTGCGCGCCTGCTTGAACAGGACTTGCAGGTCTTCCTTGCACGCCGGCTTGCGCACCGGCGGCATGAACGGCGCGACCTCGTCGATGTAGAACAGCGCCTGCACCTTCGGGCTCGGGTTCTGCAGCATCCACGAGACCAGCCGGTCCGCGACGGTGGCGACGACGAAGTCCTTGTCCTCCTGCGCCTCGAGCGTGTTGAGGTAGATGATCGAGATGCGCGTCTTGCCGGGCGGCGGCGCCGCGGCCGGGTTGCGCCCGAGCAGGACGTCGATGTCGATCGGCACGCCGTCGTGGAACAGGAGCCGGCGCGCGCCCACGTCGAGGCGCGCGGCCCGCTGGCAGGCCGCGCGGATCTTGCGCTCGTTGAGGTAGCGGCCGTAGCGCTCGATCTCGGTGCCCATCTTCTCGAGCCGCTCGGTGACCGAGCGCAGGCTGCTGGCCGGCCGCCCCTCGTCCGCCATCTCGTTCAGGCAGCGGTCGAACACCGCGATGAGCCCCGCCCCCTCGTCGCCATCGAGGTCGTAGCCGAGCAGCGAGACGATGCGACCGGCCGTGCGGCTGAACGCGCGCACCCGCGCCGCGTGCGGCAGCGACACCGCCTCGGCCTCGACCGGGTCGGCGCACATCGCGACCCCGCGCCGCGACGCGGGCGTGAACACCACGACGTCCACGCGATCGTGCAGGCGCGGCGGCCGGCGCCTGGCGGCGCCGACCCCGGACAGAGATCCGACTCCGGCCCAGTGGTCGACCACGGTGTCGTCGTGCAGCTCGCCGTGCTCGCCGTGAATCTCACCGTGCGCGCCGTGCTCGGGGTCGGTGTCGTCGGGCCCGGCTTCTGGCTCCGGCGCGGCTCCCGCGAGCGCGAGGCTGGCCAGATCGCCCTGCGGATCGATCGCGATGACCGGGATGCCCCGCAGCGCCGCTTCCTCCGCGAGCACCTTGCAGAACACCGTCTTGCCCGAGCCGCTCGATCCCAGCGCCATCACGTGGCGCAGGAGCGCCTGGACCGGGAGCTGGACCGGCTCGCCAGGCTCGTCGCGGCGCTCGCCGAGCGCGAGCGGATCATCGGGGTCGGGTGCGAGTGGGTGCGAGCCCATCGGGGCGGTCGATCCTACCCGAACGGGGTCGCCGATGCCCATCCGGCCCAACTCGCCAGGGCACGACCGACCGGTTCCATCCCAGGTGTGATACCACGGATCACCACCATGCGGAGCGGAGCCGCCCCCTCATGCACGAGCTGACGCAATCTGACATCGTCGAAAACCTTTTCGTGTTCGTCCTGGCCAGCTTCCTCGGCCTCGAGCTCATCCGCGGCGTGTCGCGCCTCCTCCACACGCCCCTCATGTCGCTGACCAACGCCATCTCGTCGATCGCCATCGTCGGGTCGCTGCTCATCACCGGGCGCGGCCTGAGCAGCACCACCACCCTGCTGGGCGCGGCAGCCATCTGCTGCTCCGCCATCAACGCCATCGGCGGCTTCATGATCACCGAGCGCATCCTCCGCATGTTCAAGCGGCGCGACGACGGCGGCGCGGCCCGGGGAGGTCACTGACATGGGCGCGCAGTACGTCTACCTGGCCAGCGCCGCGCTCTTCATCCTGTCCATCAAGTGGATGGGGCAGGTGCGGAGCTCGCGCCGCGGCAACTGGGCGGGCAGCCTGGCCATGATCCTGGCCGTGGCCGGCACCCTGTTCTCCGGCCACTTCACCATCCAGTCGTACGGCTGGATCGTCGGCGCGGTGGCCATCGGCGCGGTGGTCGGCATTCCGATGGCGGTGCTCATGCCGATGACCGCGGTGCCCCAGCGGACCGCGCTGTCGCACGCCTTCGGCGGCCTGGCCGCCGGCCTGGTCGGCACGGCAGAGTATCTGCAGAACGCGCCGCACATCCCCAAGTTCGTGATGGGCGCGCTCAGCGCCGAGATGCTGCTCGGCTACCTCACCTTCACCGGCAGCCTCCTCGCGTTCGGCAAGCTGCAGGAGATCATCCCGACCCGGCCGATCATCTACCCTGGGCGCAACGCGGTCACGCTCGGCACGCTCGTCCTCGCCATCGCGACGGCGGTGTACCTGACCATCAACCCGGGCCAGCCGGTGGCGCTCTACGTGCTCATGGCGGCAGCGCTCGGCTTCGGCGTGCTCCTGGTCATGCCGATCGGCGGGGCGGACATGCCGACCGTCATCGCGATCCTCAACTCGTACGCCGGCCTGTCGGCAGCGGCGATGGGTTTCGTGCTCAACAACAAGCTCCTCATCATCGCCGGCGCGCTCGACGGCTCGTCGGGCCTCATCCTGTCGATCCTCATGTGCAAGGCGATGAACCGCTCCTTCGCCAACGTGCTGTTCGGCGGGGTCGGCCAGGTCCTGACCAAGGGCCCTTCCGCCGCCGGCCCGGCCAAGGAGGTCAAGGCCTACACCGTCGAGGACGCGGTCACCATGCTCGAGGACGCGCGCCTGGTCATCGTGGTGCCGGGCTACGGCATGGCGGTGGCGCAGGCGCAGCACGCGGTCAAGGAGCTGGCGGCCGCGCTCGAGTCGCGCGGGACGGACGTCAAGTTCGCCATCCACCCGGTGGCCGGGCGCATGCCGGGCCACATGAACGTGCTCCTGGCCGAGGCCGACGTGTCCTACGACAACCTGCTCGAGCTCGAGCACGTCAATCCGCTGTTCCCCGAGGCGGACATGGCGATCGTGCTCGGCGCCAACGACGTGGTGAACCCGGCGGCGCGCACCAAGGCCGACTCGCCGCTCTTCGGCATGCCGATCCTCGACGTCGACAAGGCGCGCACGGTCATGGTCATCAAGCGGAGCATGAACCCGGGCTTCGCCGGCATCGACAACGACCTCTTCTACCTCGAGAACACCATGATGGTGTTCGGCGACGCGAAGAAGGTGATGACCGAGATCGTCGCCGACTTCAAGCGCATCAACGCCTGACCGAGGCGCGGCGCGGGCGCCCTTGCCCGCCCGCGCGTCAGGGCGCTGCCGCGCAGGGCAGCGCCCGCTTGAAGATGCGCAGGTCGTCGATGCTGCCCCCGTAGCCGGGCGGCCCGAACGGGTTGCGACCGAGGTAGGGGGCCAGGTCGCTGGTCATGTCGCGATTCCCCTGCTCGGTGAGCGTGTTCTGGTGGACGCCGTCGATGCAGAGCGAGATCGTCCCGGCGTCGGCCTTGCGGCTCACCCGATAGAAGTGCCACTGGTCGTCGCGCGGTGACATGCCGCCCAGGCATGGCGTGATGTCGTCCTGGGTCCACGGTCGGCCCTTGTCGTAGAAGTAGCAGACGGTGACGTCGGGGGCGGTGTCGTCGAGGAACCACAGCATCCCGCCCGAGGCGTCGACATCCCAGTCGCCGACGAAGGCGGAGTCGAGCGACTGCGGGGTCAGCGCATTGGCCCAGAACTGGACGGTGAAGTCCGCCCTGTAGTCGAGGGGCGAGCCGGTCGAGTGCATGTACTGCCCGTCGGCGAACACGCGCGCGTCGCCGTACGTCTCGCTGAGCGACGGGCCCTCCACCGTCAGGCTGTCCGGCACGTCGTCGTTCAGGTTGGCGATCGAGGCGCCTCCGCACTGATCGGCGAGCGCGTCGTCCGCCGAGAACGTCGCCGCGAACATGCACTTGCCGGGGAAGATCTCGCCCTCGCCGCCCAGCAGCGTGACGCCGAAGTCGAAGGCGATGGGTGAGCCGTCGCCCGCATCCGCGGCCGGCAGCGAGACGAGGAGCTGATCGCCCGCGAGCGCCTCGATGTCCACCGAGAAGTCGGTCGGATCGGCCGAGGTGAGGAAGGAGGGGGCGAACTGCGTGTCGGCGCGCGCGTTGCGCGAGACCAGGAGCTCGCGCTGCCGCCCCTCCTCGAAGCCCTGAGGCAGCTTGAAGTTGCCGACCAGGCGGTAGCTGCCCTTGGCCGGCGGGACGAACGCCAGGACGGGCGCGGTTATTCCCTCGGCGGCCGGGACCAGGACCAGCGAGTGGTCGATTCCTGCGCAGACGTCCGCGCTGGCTCCGGCGGCGCAGCTCACGATGGCCGGCGCCGCGTCGTTGTCGACAACCCAGGCGTCGGCCCCCTGGTACGTGCCGGCCACCATCTGGTCGAAGCCGGCGCCGTCCGAGTCGCCGCGATCGACCAGGTAGAACCAGCGGCCGTTCGCGCCGCCCTGATCGAGAGTGAAATCGGTCACGGGATCGCCCTGGCAGGGTGCGGGGCAGGCCACGCCGCCGTCGGAGCCGCCGTCGTCGGCCCCGTCGTCGCCGACGATATCGCCGCCGTCGTCGCCGGAGCTGTCGTCGCCGACGATATCGCCGCCGTCGTCGGCGCCGGTCCCGTCGTCGTCGACGTGCTCGTCGAACAGCGATTGACTGCAGCCCAGAAGGGCGGAGAGGAGGATCGGCGCGACCAGGCGCCCGGGGGGAGGACGAACCACGAACGGCACGATACCCCTCTTTGCCCCTGTTTGATAAGCTCCTGCGCGATGCACCCCGACCGCGAGGCAGGACCGCTTGCTGTCGGACAGATGCTCGACGAGAAGTACCGCATCGACGAGCTTCTGGAAGTGGGCGGGATGGGCGCGGTTTACGTCGGCTCGCACACGCGGCTGCAGAAGCGGGTGGCGATCAAGGTCCTGCGCAGCGAGCTGACCGGGGCCGCCGAGATCGTGGAGCGCTTCCTGCGCGAGGCGGTGGCCGCCTCCCGCATCGGGCACGAGAACATCGTCGAGGTCACCGACATCGGAAAGGCCCAGAACGGCGCGCCCTTCATCGTGATGGAGCTGCTCGAGGGCGAGAACCTGGCCGCCCGCATCAAGCGCGGCGGCCCGCTCCACGTGCCGCAGGCCTGCGCCATCGCCATCGAGATCCTCTCGGCCATGGACGCGGCCCACCGCGCCGGCATCGTGCACCGCGACCTCAAGCCGGAGAACGTCTTCCTGGCCCGCAAGAGCCGCAGCGAGACGGTCAAGGTCCTCGACTTCGGCATCTCGCGCATGGTGCAGACCGAGGAGGGGCAGAACCGGCTCACCCTGACGGGGCTGGTCATGGGCACGCCCTATTACATGTCGCCCGAGCAGGCCTGCGGCGAGAGCGACATCACGGCGGCGG
>DATFRY010000660.1:0-9858 GCA_035262925.1 Kofleriaceae bacterium
GAGCAGCAACCTGGCCTCGTCGACGTCGTACGCCCCCTTCGCACGGGCGAGACGAATCAGCTCCTCATGCACCTTCTTCCACATCGCATCGCGCATGACTCTCCATAGCACGCACTTTTTCGACCTCCTCAGACGCCCTGAGAGCGATGATCACCGCCTTCGACGACGCGCGAAGACTCGCGGCCTCGATCTCGTCCCAGCAGCGCGCTGCGAGCGCCAGGCGCGACGATCGATGCGCGAAGGCAACCCCGACGCGACGTGCCTCCGCAACTCCGTCAAACGAAATCGTACCTGATCGAAAAAAGTCGGCCCTCGTCGCGCGGCGATCGCTCGGGCCGACGCTCCCACTCGCGCGCCGATCGCGGAACTCTGCACGGACATTCCATGGACGGCCTCAGGGACATTTCATGGACAGCCTCCCGGGACATTTCATGGACACCCCACACGCGTCCTGCTCCTCTGGCCCTCTCGGCCTGGTTGCTTACGCAACGTTCTTCTGCCGGCTTGGTTTGGTTGGTTCGGGTGTTCAACCCCAGGCCGAGCCCATCGAGGAGCAGGGATCTCTGTGGGCAAGTGACGCTCCACCTCACCCCGCACGCCACGCGCGTCACTTGTCCATGGAGGGGTCCCGCGACGAGCCGCGCGGCCGCGGGCGCACCGAGCCGCGCGGCCGCGAGCGCACCGAGTCGCGCCGCGCGGAACGGCGCCGCAACCACCAGGACCCTCGATCATCGACGCATCGCCGCGAATGGAGGCGCGCGCGCCGTCATCGCTAGCCATGCGGAGCGGTGCCACCGTCGGCGCCGTCCTCGCCGGCATGCCGCACGCCGATCAGCTCGATCGCCGGAGCAGCAGGGCACGTCGCCGGCGGCGCGACCGGCGGCGCCGCCGGCGTCCTCGATCGCAATACGCCTCTGGCCACGTCGGCGACGTCCTTGCCAGCATGGCCGCCCGCCGATCGCCTCGACGCCGGAGCAGCAGGGCACGTCGCCGGTGGCGCGCTCGGCGGCGCCGCCGGCGTCATCGCCAGCATGCGCCTCTGGCCACGTCGGCGACGTCCTCGCCAGCATGGGCCGCACGATCGCTTCGATCGCCGCGCAGGGGCACATGGCCGGCGCCACGCCCGGCGGCGCCACCGCGCGATGCGCATCCATGCGGCCGTCGCGCGTTCGTCACCGTGGCCCGCTGGCCGCCCGCCGATCGCCTCGTTCGCCGGGCAGAACAGGACACGGACGGGCGCCGGCCATCGCGGCGGCCTCGCGCCGGCCGGCGAAGCCGGAGCCGCGTGCGCCGCGCTCGGCGCGGTGGCGCGTGGGTCGCGGACGCGGGCCGCGACGAGATCGAGGACCTGCGTCCGGCTCGACGCAGATTGCCTTGGCGCGAGGGGGGCACGGACGCCGCCGTCAGCGCCGGGAACAGGACGCGGGGCCGGCTGCACGGCGATCCCGGACCGATGCGTCTCGGTCACGGCTCCCCGGCGGGTCCGCGTGGACGCCCGCCGAGCTCGGCCGAAGCCTCGGGGCCCTAGAGGTGCTTGGTGACGGCGGGCTGGTTGCGCCAGTCGTTGTTGCGGCCGTTGGCGTAGCGGATCGGGATGCTGGCCAGCTCCTCGGGGGCGACGTCGTCGAGGCAGGCGATGTTGACCGAGACATAGTCGCCGCCGAGGATGTCGAGGTGGCCGCGGCCGAACGAGCGGACGCCGCAGTGCTTGCAGAAGAGGTGGTGGCCGACGTGGGTGCCGAACTGGTAGTCGCTCAGCGAGGACTCGCCGGAGAGGAGGCGGAAGGCGTCGGGCTTGACGATGATGCCCCAGAACCTGGTCTTGAGGCACATGGTGCAGTTGCACCTGCCGCTGCCGGCAGCGAGATCGAGGTCCGCCTCGTAGGTGACGGCGCCGCAGTGACAGCTCCCCTTGTAGGTCCTGATGGCCATGGCGGTGCGTCTACTCTCCGGCGCCCGCGCTGTCAATGCGGGGCGCGGGCGAGCCAGAGGAGGCTCAGCCAGCCGACCAGGAAGGCGACGCCGCCGAGCGGAGTCAGAGGGCCGAGCCAGCGCCACCCGGTCAGCGCGAGCAGGTAGAGCGAGCCCGAGAACAGCGCGATGCCTGCCGTGAAGAGGGCCGACGGCAGGACCACGGAGCGGCCGGTCGCGCGCGCGAACAGCGCCAGCGCGAGGAGCGCGAGCGCGTGGATGAGGTGATAGAGCACCGCGGTGTGCCAGATGGCCAGCTGCGCCTCGTCGAGACGGGCGCGCAACGCGTGCGCACCAAATGCGCCGAGCGCAATTCCGGTGACCCCGGCGAGTGCGGCCGCGACCAGTGGCATCGCGGCGCAGCGTAGCAGAGCCGCCCGGGCGGCGCGGTGACGGACCCGAGCTGCGACATGTGCGCGAGATGCGGCCTGGGGGAATGTCCCCTGTGGCGAGCGCAACGGGAAACGACTACGTCCGAAATGAAGGCCATGGACCGCGGACAGCCGTTCGTGTTCCCGGCCGCCCGCGCCCTCGAGCGCGGCCTGCCCGGGATCGGGTTTCGCTTGCAGCCGCCCGCCGAGGCGATGCTGTGCGCGATCGATCCGCCCGGCGCGGGCGGCGCGGTGCTGCGCCTCGAGGAGCGCGGGGCCGAGGGCCATCTCATCGGCTGGATCGAGATCGGCCTGTTCGGCGCCGCGCTGCTCATCGACCGCGCGGGGGTGCTGCGCGATGCCGCGCGCCACGCGGCCGAGGCGGCGCTGGTCGGGCCCTCGCGCGCGCGGCTGCTCGGCGAGGGCGAGGTCGAGTTCGCCGGCGGCGCGAGCGGCTTCCGCGTCGATCTCCTGCTCCAGCTCGACGACGAGGGTCGGCTGCGCCCCGAGTGTCCATACGGCTCGTGGATCGCCCTCGCCGGCGCCGACGTCGTCGTGGGCGGCGGCGTGTCGGCGCTCGTCCGCAGCGCCGGGCCGAGCTGGCCGCACGCGACCTCCGCCCTCGACTCGCTCGAGATCGCCGGTTCGCCCGACGCGGGTGGTGCGCGGATCGATCTGCCGCTGGTCGGGTAGGACCGACCGCGAACGCCCTCGCCGCGGCGGCCCGGGCGAGCGCTCGGGCGGACGGCTCCAGCGGGCGCCAGCAGGCCGGAGCCGCGGCTTGCAGCTATACTGCGGCCATGCGCTGCACGGCGATCGCTCTCCTTTCGCTCCTGGCCGCTGCCTGCTCGGCATCGAGGCCGAACGCGTCAGGCCCCGCCGTGCAGGTGCAGCGCGCCGAGCTGCGCGGCAGCAGCGATGAGTCCTCCGCCGCCGGGCCGTCGATCGCCCACGCGGCGCGCGGCCCGGTCCTCGCCGAGGTGCAGTTCCGCGATCACGTGCTGGTCATCCGCGCCGGCGCCGGCGCGGCGCAGCGGTTCGACGTCAAGACCCGCGGCGGCGCGCTCCTGGCCGGCTCGCTGACCCGCGCGGAGCTGGACAGCCAGTTCCCGGCCATCGCGCAGCACTTTCGCGAGTCGACCGCGATCCAGCTCGACGCCACGCTCTCGCGCTGAGCGGCGCCGGCGCGCCCCGCGGTCGGGCGGCCGATCCTGTAACCCCGCGCCCGCGGCACCGGTAGAAGAAGAGGTACGGACAGGAGCTCGGTCATGCTTGCCTCTCTCGCCGCCCGGATCGCCGTCATCTCGTTGATCGCATTGCCCGGCGCGGCCTCCGCGTCCCCCTTCGACGCGGGGCGGATCCCGGCCGATGCCGACGGCGTCGGTCACCTCGACATGGACGCGCTGCGCCAGACCTCGCTCCACCGGCTGGTCTGGCCCAAGCTGAACAAGTCGTCGAACTGGAACGACGTGAACGTCAAGCTGCGCCCGTTCCTGCAGACCCTGGTCGCCACCGCGCAGGGTGTGTCGTTCTGGGTGACGGACGCCGACACCGGCGCCGCGCTCATCCAGGTGCCCGACGGCCGCCGCATCCAGGCCATGCTCGATCGTCTCCCCAGCAGGGGGCAGGTGCGAGTCGGCGGCTACGTGGCGCGCAAGCTCGACTTCTCCGACGCGAAGGGCGTCACCCTCGGCAGCAGCGACGAGACCTTCGCGGCCGTGGTCGGCAACCTCCTCATCATCACCGGCAACCAGAAGAGCCTGGCCAGGGCCATCGACGCGGCGTCGGGCCGGAGCAAGAGCCTCGGCGCGACCCGCGGCGTGCCGGACGGCGCGCGCGAGCGCGGCCTGTTCTTCTTCACCGCGCTCAACCACAAGCTCCTCGACCACATCAAGGACGCGGCCCAGTCGACCACGCTGCGCATCAACATGACGTCCTTGACCCTGCAGGTGGGCGAGGTCCGCGGCGAGCTGCGCATCCGCGCCAAGCTCACGATGGCGACCCCGCAGGAGGCGCAGCAGCTCAAGAGCATGGCCGAGGGCATCATCGCGCTCACCTCGATGGCCGGCGACAAGGACGCCGCCGAGGTGGGCCGGTTCACCCGCGGCCTCAAGTTCACCGCCACCGGCAAGCTCCTGGAGGTCTCCCTGGCCATGGCGTCAGCCGAGCTGGTCAAGGCCATCGAGTCGAGCCAGTGAATGCGGCGCTTCACAGTTCGATGAGCCGGTCCGACCCAGCGCCCCCCCTGGCCGACCTGACGGTCGACGACCTCGCCACCCGGGCGCAGGGCGGCGACGAGGCGTGCTTCCAGGAGCTGGTGTCGCGCCTGCGCGGGCCGCTCACGTCGTTCATCGCGCGCCGCCTGCAGCGCCCGTCCGACGCCGACGACGCGGTGCAGGAGACCTTCCTCCGCGCCTATCGCCACCTCGACCGCTACGACCCGGCGCGGCGGTTCTCCACCTGGCTGTTCGCGATCGGCAAGAACGTGGCCTCCAACCACCGCGCGGCCGAGCGGCGGCGCGCGGAGCTCGAGCGGCGCGGCGCGCCCGGGGCGGCGAGCGCCGCGGATGCCATCGCGACGCCGGCGCTGGTGGCCGAGGCCGACGAGGTCTGGCGCGAGGCGCGGCGCGTGCTGGGCGGCGACTCCTACCGCGCGCTGTGGCTGCGCTACAGCCAGGAGATGTCGGTCGGCGAGATCGCGCACGAGCTGGGCCGCTCGGTCGTCGCCACCAAGGTCATGCTGTTTCGCGCGCGCAGGAAGCTCCTGCAGGAGGGATCCTGATGCTCTGCACACTCGCCCGCTGGCACATCGCGAGCGCGCTCGACCGCGAGGGCGAGCGAACGCCGCGCTGCGCCGCGCACGTCGCGGGCTGCGCGCGCTGCCAGGAGTTCGCCCGCCGGATGGAGGCGCTGCACGAGCGCCTGGCCGCGGGCGCGCTGGGCGCGTCGCCGCCACCGGCGCGGAGCCCGAGCCGCCTGGTGTCGCGGCCGCTGGTCGCCACGGCGGCGCTGGCCGCCGCCACCGCGGCCGTGCTCCTCTACGTCTGGGTCGCGCCGGGCCGCGAGCCGGCGCCGGGCGTCGGGCCCGCGGCGTCCGCCTCGTCCGCGGCGTCGGCGTCAGCCTCGGCGTCGCCCGCGCCGGCGCCGACTCGATCGCCGGCACCGGCCGCGGAACCGGCACCCGCCGCGGCGGCGGCCGAGGGAGCGGCCGAGGCCCCGGCACCTGCCGCGGCGACGGCATCGGCGGGGACCGCGTCGTCTCCCGGTGCCGACAACCAACCTCGCTCGACCGGGTCTGATGACCCCGCGCCGTCGGCGCGCGCATTCGTTGCGCGCGCACCGAAAGCGGGCGCAACGCGATCGCCGGCGTCTCCGGCGCGCAAGGTCGTCGGCCGGCTGTCGGTCCTGTTCACCGCGCCCCAGCCCCTCCAGGCCGAGCTCGATGCGCTGGCCGCCGACGGGCGCCGCGGCGCGCTGGCGATCCTCGAGCTCGGCGGCGTGCGCGGCCTGGCGCAGAATATTCGCTGAGCGCGCCGCCGGCCGCACACCCGCGCTGTGAGCCGCCGTACCGGCGATTGGCGCGCCTCATGCAGGTTGTGGCTCCATGCCCACGCGTGGCTCCTTCACTGTCCTGCACGTCGTGGGCGTCCCGGTGCGCGTCCACTGGACGCTTCTGCTCGCCATCCCGTACATCGCGTACGTCTTCTCCACCGACTTCGCCGGTGTCGCCGGCATGGCCCATGTCCGGGCGCCGCGGCTCGTGCTGTCGCCGCTCGTCTGGGGCGCGCTCCTCGCCGTGGGGCTGTTTGCCTCGGTGCTCGTCCACGAGCTCGCCCACACGCTGGTCGCTCAGCGCGCCGGCGGCCGGGTCCGCGAGATCACGTTGATGCTGCTCGGCGGCGCGTCGCAGATCGAGCGCATGCCGCGGCGAAAAGGCGTCGAGGCCCTGGTGGCGGCCGCCGGTCCGGCCACCAGCCTGGTTCTCGGTGCGGTCCTGCTCGGGGTCCGGTCGGCCGCGTCGCCCAGGGCCGTGGACCTCCACCTCGGGCTCTTCTACCTCGGCCAGATCAACATCGCCCTCGCCCTGTTCAACCTCCTGCCCGCGTTCCCGATGGACGGCGGCCGCGTGCTGCGCAGCCTGCTCGCGACCCGCATCGGCCACCTGCGCGCCACGCGCATCGCCGCGCGGATCGGCGACGCCTTCGGAGTCGCGATGGCGCTCTACGGCGTGTGGACGGGCAACTACCTCCTCCTGCTGGTCGCCTTCTTCATCCATGTCGGCGCCGGCCACGAGACGGGGCTGGAGCAGACCAGGAACGCGACGCTCGGCCTGCGCGTGGCCGACGTCATGACCCCGAACCCGCCGGCCATCACCTTCGACACGCCGCTGGCCGCTGCGCCCGCGCTCATGCGCACCGCCGGCCGCATGGAGCTGGTCGTGGTGGACGGGCGGGGGCACCCGCTCGGGCTGGTCCGCGCCGCCGACCTCGCGCGCGTGACACCGCGCGATCGCGCTCGCCTGGCCGTCGGCGACCTGCGCGCGCCGCTGGCTCGATCGGCCGTGCAGGTCCCGATCGGCGACAGCGCGAGCGACGCGCTCGAGCGCGCCGACGAGGCGGGCGCCGAGTACATCCTCGCGGTCGACGGCGCCGCCGCCGACCCGCCAGCGCTGGCGGGCCTGCTGGTCCGCCGCGACATCGAGAAGGCCCTGTTCCTCCGCGCCCTCGAGGGTCGCGCACCCAGCAACGGCCCCGACGGTGAGCCCGGCGGCGAACCGGGCGGCGAGCGCCGGGCCGCCTGATCGCCGCGCGAGTCAGGCGGCCGCGATCGCCCGCACGGCGGCGATGAGCAGGCTGGTCCAGAGGAGCGCGGCGACACGAGCGAGGAGGCCGCCCGGCCGGAGGCGGCCCGAGCGCTTCCCGCGGTGGGTGGGCTGGACGGCGGACATCGCGAGGTCGGCGAGCGGCCCGAAGACGGCGGCGCCGCCGGCCAGGGCGGCGACCTCGGCGGGTGTCATGCCGGGGAGGAGGAGGGCCCGCGCGAGCGCGGTCGCGGCCACCGCGACCAGCGCGCCGCCGACCACGTCCTCGCGGGTCCTGCCCGCGCCGTACCAGCGGGCGAGCGGGATCCGCCTGGCGGCGCGGCTGGCCGCGCGGGCGCCGGCGCCGCTCGACCAGGTGACCAGGAGGAGCGCGCATGCCCAGGCTCGCCCGTCGGAGGGGTCGGCGCGCAGGGCGGCCAGCGCGAACAGGCCCGGGCCGGCGAACAGGACGCCGGCGAGGACGTGGCCGACCTCCTCGGTCGCGCCGGCGACGCTGCGGCGCGCGCTCTGGAACAGCCAGGCCACCACCGCCGCGCCCGCGATGATCCAGAAGCCGGCCGCGGCGGCGGCCACGATGCTGCCCGCCAGCGCGGCGGGCAGGAGAGGCAGCGCCGCGGTGGCCGCGACACCGGGATAGGAGGCGCGCGACACGCGGCCGAAGACGGCGCCGTAGTACCCGAACGCGGCGAGGGCGCCCGCGGCGGCGAGGAGCAGGTTCCAGGACGGGCCGCCGAACCACAGGGCGGCCGCGACGACCGGCAGCGCCGCCCCGGCGATCGCGACGCGCCGGGCCAGGTCGGCCCACCGCCGCTCGGGCGGCGCGGCGGCGTCGCGATCGAGCGCGGCGTCGGCGTCGATGACGCGCAGCACGGGTCAGCCCGCCCCTCCGCGCGGGGCGCAGACGCAGCGTGGGCTCGCGCCTCGTCGCTCGCGATCGCCCCCGCGCGCGCGCACGCGCCCTCGCTCGCGCTCGCACCCGCGGCGCGAGCCGCGCCCGGGCCCGCGCTGCGAACCGCGTCCTCGCCTTCGCCCGCGATCCGGTCCGGGTCCGCCCGCGCGCTCGCCGCGCTCTGCCCGCGGCCTCGCGCTCATCGCTGTCGGATCCTCATCGCCGTGCTCGCCGCTCCGTCCCCCGGTGACACCGAAGAGCAGCACGCGTGCCACGCATGACCCCGGCGGGACGTGGGTTGCGCGGCCACATGTGCGAATGGCGTGCGCGCAGCGCCCGCCCGGCGGCAATCCGTGCGCGTGCAGCCGCGCGTTGCGCGGCGCGGGTCCGGCGCTATTCTGGGCACGACGTGCGCCGCTCGGCCCCGCTCTTCCTCGTGCTCGTGATGCTGCTGCCCCAGGTGGCCCTCGCAAGCGCCTGGTATCAGTGCCGGCACGACCGCGTCGTGCGGCACAGCTGCTGCTGCCCCGCGGGGTCGCGCGAGCGCGCGCCGGAGTCGCGACCGCCCGGGCCGGAGCTTCGCCGCGCCTCCTGCTGCGACATCCTCACGCGCCAGACGCGCGAAGGGGTCGCCCGCGCAGAACTGGCGCCCTCGTCTCGCGTTCGCGGCCCGCTCCTGCTCGCGATCCTCGCGCCGCGCCCCCCCGGCGATGCGCCCAGCCTCGGCATCGCCTCGCCCGCACCGGCCCTGCGAGCCACGGCGCCACCCGCGCCGCCCGACCCGATCTACCTCCGCAACGCGTCGCTGCTCCTCTGATCGCCGCGCCTGCCCGGGCTCTTTCCACGCCCGGGCGGGTCACTGGACCCACGGTTCGCTCGTGTCGAATCCGACCAGGCGAACGGTGGGTCAGACGGGGTGCCGATTGTGTCGGCAGGTCCCCCGTCGAGATCGACAGGCTGAGCGCGAAAGCGCGAGGCCCTGACACTGGCGCTCACCGAGGTCGACCGACGTGAGCTCCGGCGTCAGTCGGTCGGCACGCGCGAACGGCGCGGCTCCGGCTCCGGGGCCGCAAGGAGGAACCATGCGAGTGAAAGCATCGAGCGGTGCACCGCTCTGCCAGCGGTGCATCGCGCCCGCGGCGGCAGCGGCGCTGCTCATGGCCTGCGCCACGTCCGCTCGGGAACGCAGCCACGGCGCCATGCTCGACCCGATCGGCCGCGCCGCGCCGCCGCCCGGGCCGAACGGGCAGGGTGACATCCGTGACGGGCGCGATCTCTTCGCCGGCGCCCCCGTGCTCGAGCGCGCCGACCTGGTCGACGCGGTGCTGGAGCGCAACCCGGACGTCGAGTCCGCGCGCCAGGCCTGGCGCGCCGCGCTGGCCCGCGTGCCGCAAGCGCGCGCGATCGACGACCCGATGCTCCGCTACGGCATCGCCCCGCTCAGCGCCTGGGACGACCGCGGCGTGCCGCTGGGCCAGACCGTCGAGATCTCGCAGTCGATCCCGCTGCCGGGCAAGCGGCGGCTGGCCGGCGAGTCGGCGCTGGCCGAGGCCGAGGCGACCAGGGGCGATCTGGAGGCGGTCAGGCTCGACCTCGCCCTCGCGGCCTCGAACCTCTACGACGACTACTACGTCGCGGTCCGCTCGATCGAGACCAGCCTGCACCACGGCGAGCTGCTCGAGCAGCTCCGCAGGAGCGCCGAGGCCCAGTATGTCGCGGGCCGCGCCTCGCAGCAGGACCCGCTCCAGGCCGAGGTCGAGCTCGGCAACCTCGAGGTCGAGCGCGTCGCCCTCGAGTCGGCGCGC
>DATFRY010000661.1:0-4270 GCA_035262925.1 Kofleriaceae bacterium
CGCGCCTCGCAGGGCGCGCGCCGGGCCGTCGCGTGGCAGGTGGCCCTGCGCGCGCTGGCCCCGGTCGCACTGGCCGAGGACCTGCCGGCCGATGTGCCGGCCGCGATGCCGCGCTTCCAGACCTGGTACGGGCGCGACGACTTCCAGCGCATGTTTCACCGCCTCTACCTCGACCTCGGCGAAGGCGGGCGGCGCGCCCGCGCGCCGCTGGTCGCCGCCGCGATCGACGACGCGCTGGGCTGGAACGCGCAGGCGGTGCACGAGGCGCCCAGCTGGCCCGCCGATCGCTTCCAGGCCTACCTGGCGGCGATCGACGAGGAGGCCGAGGTCGGCGGCGTGGGCGGCATCGGGCGCGTGGCCTACAGCCCGGGCGCGCTCCGCCACCTCCTGACCAGCTACGCCGAGACCCTGCCGTGCGTGAACGGCGACCCGCCGCCCGCCTTCGCCGAGGGCGAGGCGCCCCCGGTCCGCGCGCTCACGCGCGAGGCGGTCGACCTCGGCGCGTGCGAGCGGCGCGAGCTGGGCCCCTTCTTCGTCGCCACCGGCGAGGAGCTGCACGCCTCGCTCGATGGCGAGACCGCCGCGTCGCTCCGCCTCCTGGCCGGCCCGCCCGAGGCGCGCGAGGAGGTGTGCGCCGCCGACCCCGGCGAGCCGTGCGCGGCGCCCGGGCCGGGACCCATCACCGTCGAGGTCGCGGCCCGCGGCGAGGGTGGGCGCGCGACGGTCGCGGTCGAGCTGGGCGAGGCGCAGCCGACCTGGGCCGCGTGCCTGGCCGGCCCGTTCCCGCTCGACGCGGCGGTGGTCAAGGCGGACTGGCGGCGGAGCGACTTCGGCGCCGAGCTGCCGGTCCACGACACGTCGGCCGACGCGCTCGCCCGTCGCCTGGCGGGCGGTCAGGACTGGGGTGAGGGCGAGGCGACCGCCGATCCGGGGCCCGACGACATCTACACGGTGGTGCTGCCCGGCGGCGAGAGCTACCGGCTGGCCGCGCTCCACATCATGACCAAGGAGCTCGACCACTGGATGTGGGTGACGCTCTGGTGGTCGCCGGATCCCGACACCGACTTCGGCGCGGACCGGCCGGCCGCGGTCGCCTCGCTGGCCGGGCCCTGGGCGCACTACAAGATGTGCACCACGGCCTGGTTCCGGGAGGAGGACGCGGACCCGACCGGCGGGGCGCGGGCGCCGTCCCTGGCGGCCGCGCTGGCCGCGACCCACCCGGGCGCGGGCGGCCCGTCCTGGTGCTCGAATCCCTACCTCGAGATCGGGGCCGGCAACGCGGCCACCAACTGCACCGGCTGTCACCAGCACGGCGGCACGGGCCTCCTCCCCGAGGTGATCCTCGACGATCCGCGGTTTCCGGAGCGCGGCCGCCTGCAGGTGCGCAACAACTTTGCGACCGACTACTCGTGGGCGGTGGACTCGGGCGACAAGCTCGGCCGCGTCATCGCCGACGAGGTCGACTACTACGATTCGTTCGAGTAGCCGCCCGGAACAGCCCCGGCCTCACAGTGGCCTGGCCGGTCAGAGAATGCGGGTGGCACGATCGCCGGGGCAGTGGCAGGATCAGCGCCTGCCACCGCGACCAGGAGATTCCATGCTGAAGAAGATCCTCACTGCCTCCATCGCCGGCGCGTTCGCCACCGTGCTCGCGGCCCCCGCGGTCATGGCCTGTCCGGGCCACGACGAGTCGGTCGCCAAGAAGGAGGACAAGGCCTCCACCACGAAGACGGCGGAGAAGAGCAAGAAGGCCAAGGCCAAGGACAAGAGCAAGGCCACCGCCAAGAAGGTCATCAGCGAGGGCTGATCGCCTCGGCCTCGGCCTCGGCTCCGCCCGGCTCGTCAGCTCATGCCGAGCCGCGCCATGAGCTCGGCGCCGAGTGGATAGGGCTTCTCGGGGGGCAGGAGCCTCGCGGCCGCCTCGTGGTCGCCGACCCTGCGCAGGTCGCGCATCTTCGCCACCCGCCGGCTCTCGTCCGCGATCGCCACGACCCACCGGTCGGCGTACTCGCGGATGAGGTGCCGGCCGATGCCGACCTGGATCGATCGATGCTCGAGCTTGCCGCCGCGGATCGATCGCTCCGGGTCCCACTGGACCAGGACCGGCGCGCCGGTGGCGCCGCGCTCGGTCAGCACGGCCTGACCCAGCGCCTCCTCGAAGCCGCCGCGGGTCATGCGCACGGCCAGGACGACCTCCTGGCCCGGCTTCTGCCCCCACCCGCAGCGCTCCATCATCCAGAGAAACGACGGCTTGATCCAGGTCATCCGGTTGAACGAGAAGGGCGCGACGAACTTCTGCGCGAGGACGGCAGGCCCTGCGATGGCCGGGCTGTAGGCCTGGTAGACGACGATCGTGTCGCGGTCGTGGTCGGCGCGGATCTCGCGGAGTCGCGTGGCCGGCATCGAGCGATCGACTATGGCCGCTCGCCGAGCTCGCCCAGGAAGAGGTCGTTCTCGGCCGCAGTCCCGACGGTGACGCGCAGGAAGCCGGCCAGACCGGGCAGGCCGCCGAGATCGCGCACGCGCACGCCGGCGGCGGCCAGGCCGCTCCACACCTCGCCCGCGCGCGCGCCGACGTCGAAGGCCAGGAAGTTGGCGTGCCCGTCGATGACCGGCAGGCCGTGCCGGCGCAGCGCGGCGGCGATGCGCTCGCGCTCGGCCCGCGCCGCCGCCGCGGCCGCGACCACGTGCGGGCGCAGCGCCGCGTAGCGCTCGGCGCACAGGAGCTGCCACGCGTTCAGGTGATAGGGCGCGGTGAAGAGCCGCTCGATGGCGGCGATCGCCTCGGGGTGGGCGATCGCGCAGCCGACGTGGACCCCGGCCAGCATCGACTTGGAGAGCGAGCGGGCGAGGAACAGGTTGGGCGCGCCGGCCAGCCGGGGCAGCGCGCTCCACTGGCTCACCTCGAAGTAGGCCTCGTCGATCAGGACCAGCCGGCGCGGATCGGCCAGCGCCGCGTCGAGCACCGCGTCGGCGACGAGGCCGCCGGTCGGGTTGTTGGGCGAGACCAGCGCCACCAGGTCGACCGCCGGGATCGAAGTCGTGGGTCCGGGCGCGACCCGCCCCGCATCGAGCAGGCGATCGATGTCGCGCCCGAGCTCGATCGGCTGGGCCGCGGTGAAGGTGCGGCGCGCCGCCGTGGCGATGTACGGGTAGGTCGGCTCGAACCAGCGCGCGCGCCGGCCCGGCCCGCCGGCGACCAGGAAGGCGGCCTCGATCGCCTGGTCGGCGCCGACGGTGATGGCCAGCGACTCGGGCGCCACCCCGAACGCGCCGGCCAGCGCCCGCTTCGCCCGCGCGTGGTCGGCCGGCTGCACGTAGCGGTTCCACGGGCGAGCCGCCAGCTCGGCGGCCAGCTCGCGCTTGACCTCGTCCGGCAGATCGATCGCCGCCTCGTTCTGATCGAGCTTGGCGCGGTGGGGCAGCTGGCTGACCTGGAACGCATACCCGGCGGGCAGGTCGGGGCGCAGGCAGGGCAGGGTCATCGACGGAACACGAGGGTGTGGTTGTTGGTCGGCATGGCGACGACCTCGGCGAGCGCGAACCCGACCGCCGCGGCCGCCGCCTCGATGTCGCGCACGTCGCGCACACCCCAGTCCGGGTCGCGCGCGCGCAGCGAGGCGTCGAAGCTCTCGTTGGACGGCGCCGTGAAGCGGCCGTCGAAGCGATAGGGGCCGTAGGTGCAGAGCACGCCGCCGGGGCCGAGCACGCGGGCGGCGCCGCGCACGAGGCCGAGCGCCGCCGCCCACGGCGCGATGTGGAGCATGTTGATCGCCACGACCGCGTCGGCCGCGGCGACCGGCCACACCTCCGCGGTGACGTCGAGCGCGATCGGCGCGCGCAGGTTGGGCAGCCCCGCGGCGGTCACCCAGGCGGCGATGCTGGCCAGCGCCTCGGGGGTGACGTCGCTCGGCTGCCAGGTGAGGCCCGGCAGCGCGCGCGCCATGTGCGCCGCGTGCTGGCCGGTGCCGCTGGCGATCTCGAGGACCAGGCCGGCCGCGGGCAGGACGCGCTCGAGCACGGCCCGGATCGGCTCGGCGTTGCGCTCGGCCGACGGGGCGTTGCGTCTCGCGTCCCTCGTCACGCCACCCTCTCGTCCATCCTCGCGGTCCATCCCCGCCATCCTCGCGCCGGCGTGCGCGGCGCACAATCGGCGTCAGCGCCTCTCAGAGCTCCGCGGGCGGGGCTCGGTTTTTCGAGGCCCCTCCGCCCCCTCGGCCGCGATCTCGCGAGATTGCGAGTGGCACCGGCCTTGCTGAACCGGCCGGCG
>DATFRY010000662.1:0-3582 GCA_035262925.1 Kofleriaceae bacterium
GCGGTCGTCGGCAGCGACGCGAGCGACGCGCTCGACTCGCTCCTGGCCCACGGCAGCGCCGCCACCCGCATCGCGCTGGCCGATGCGATCGCGCGGCGCAGCGACCACCGCTTCGACGACATCCTGACCGCCCTGTCGCGCGCGCCCGAGCGGCCGGTGCGGTCCGCGGCGGCCCGGGCGATGGGCACGGTGCGCGCGCCCGCCCTGCTGCCGGCGCTGATCGCGCTGGTCGCCGACGAATCGACCCGGCAAGCGGCCGCGGACTCCCTGCGCGCCTACGGCGAGGACGGGCTGGCGGCGGTGGCGGCCGCGCTGTGCGATCGCGCCGCCCCGTCGGATGTGCGCTGGCAGCTGCCGCGCATCGCCATGCGGTTCGACGCCCAGCCGGCCGCCTCGCTGCTGCTCGGCCAGCTGGCGCGCGAGTGGGACGGCATGGTGCGCTACCGCATCATCCGCGCGCTCGAGGCGATCGTGCGCGCGCAGCCCGATGTCGCGCTCGACCGCGCCGCGCTCGACCAGGTCATCGAGGGCACGGTGCGGCGCGCCTATCGCTACCTCGATCGCCGCCTGGCGCTGGCGCGCGGCGCCGAGCGCGACGCGCGGCGCGACACCGAGGGGCACCGCCTGCTCCGCCGTCTCCTGACCGACAAGCAGACCCACACGGTCGGGCGGCTGTTCCGCCTGCTCGGGCTGGCTCACCCGGCCGAGGACTTCGCGCGCATCTGGCGCGGCCTGAGCAGCGAGCGCCGCGAGGTGCGCGCCAGCGGCCTCGAGCTGACCGAGGCGGTGCTGCGGCCGCCGCTGCGCGGAGCCGTGCTCGGCCTCATCGACGACATCCCGGACCAGGCTCGCCTGACCGCGGCCGGGCCCTACCACGAGCGGGTCGACGGCGATTACGAGGCGCTGCTCGAGCGCATGCTGCACAGCGAGAGCGAGTCGCTGCGGCTCCTGACGGTCTTCCACATCGGCGAGCTGGAGCTGCGCCGCTTCCGTCCGGCCATCGAGGCGCTCGCCCGCGCCGAGGACCCGCCGGGCGATGCGGCGCGCGCGCTCGAGCTGCTCGCGGAGGCGCGCCATGCTGGATGACGACTTCGCCGACCTCGGCGGCGACACGCTGCGCGGGCGGCTCATCCTCTTGCGCGCCATGGAGGCGCTCAGCCCGCTCGACGAGAGCTCGCTGGTGCTGCTGGCCGAGCACGCGCGGGTGCGCCGCTTCCGCGCCGGCGACGTGCTCCTGGTCGAGGGCCGGCCGATCGACAACGTCTACCTGGTGACGTCCGGACAGGTGACCGTGACCCGCAAGGGCAAGGTGCTGGCGGTGGTGACCAGCGGCTTCGGCGCCGGCTTCACGTCGCTCACCGCGCGCGACCCGAACGGGGCCAGCGCGGTGGCCGACGTCGACACGCAGACCCTCGAGCTGCCGGCCGAGGCGCTGATCGACACCTACGAGCGCGACTTCCCCTTCGTGCGCAACGTGCTGCGCCAGCAGGCGCGCTCGATCGTGCGCTCGCGCAGCGGCCTGCCCGCCGATCCCGACCATCCGCCCGAGGTGGTGCTCGGCACCTGGCGCGACCGCGAGTTCACCCTGGTCGAGCGCCTGATGGCCGCCCAGCGCGTCCCGATGCTGGCGCGCGCGAACTTCGACGCGGTCATCGAGATCGTGCGCAACCAGGTGGAGGTCCGCTTCGCCCCCGGCGACTACCTGTGGCGCGCGGGCGATCCGCCGTCCTTCTCGATGCGTATCGACTACGGCCGGGTGCGCTGCACCACCCCGGCCGGCCGGTCGGTCGACATCGGCTCCGACTACTGGATCGGCACCATGGACTCGTTCGCCGGCGACCCGCGCTGCTACGATGCGCGGGCGGAGACGCCGGTCATCGCCTACCGCGCCGACCTCGAGGCGCTGCTCGCCGTGCTCGACGCCCACTTCGACCTGGCGCTCGACTTCATCGCGCTCCTGGCCCGGATGCGCCTGGGCGAGTGAACGCCGTCAGTGGCGGTGCCCGTGGGTGTGGCCATGGCCGTGCTGCTCGCGCAGGTGGTCGGCCAGCAGACCCTCGCCGAAGTCGTGCTCGAGGTCGCGCAGCACGGTGTGGATGTGGTTGCCGCCGCGGTTGTCGAACTCGATGACGTGGGTCGGCCCGTGCACGCGATAGTAGTGCGACGAGCCGGGCGCCGCGCCGCCCGCCCAGGCGAAGTAGATGCGGCCCATGCCGGCCGCCTCCATGCGCTGCAGATGCTCGCGCGCCAGGTCGGGCTGGAGGTTGTCGACGTAGACCTCGATGAGCCGGCGGAGCGCCGCGCGCTGCTCCGCCGTCATCGCCGAGGCCGGCAGGCCCTCGAAGTGGGCCAGCGAGACCCGACGCGACGCCTCGGTGACGATGTCCGACGGCGCCGATCGCGACAGCACGGCGCGGCGGCGCTGCTCGTCGGTGAGCGACGCGAACAGCGCGCTGCCCAGGTCCTCCTCGGCGGCCAGGACCCGCAGCCCCCGGTTCGCGCCCGATCCGACGCGCGCCGGGTTGGCGCCGAAGAAGGCCGGCGTGCTCGCGATGTGGCCGCCCGCCTCGGTGAAGTTGAGCGACAGGTGGTGACCCTCGAAGCGCCAGCCCCACGGGGCCTGCGAGCCGGGCCGGCCGAACACCGCCACGTGGTACTTGCCCGGATCGCGAAACGAGGCGTTGCCCTCGATCTGGCCCAGGATCGGCTCGATGAGCAGGATGCCGCGCACCTTCTGGTGGCCGGCCGGGCTGACCCCGGTGTCGATGAGCGCGTGGGTCGCGGTCCGCTGTGCGTCGGACATGTCGCCCAGCGCGAGCCCGGCCCGCGAGCGGGGCACGTAGTTCCAGTCCTCGCGCGCCTTGTCGTCGAAGCCGAGCGCCAGCCTCGGCCGCGATGAGCCGGCCGCGTCGAGCAGCGCCTGGGCCGCCGTCTCCATCGCCGGGCCGGCCGGATGCGCGGTGGCCGGACGCGCGGTGTCCGCGTCTCCCATGGCCGGATTTTCGGCCTGCGCGGGAGCGGCGGTCTCGGCCGCGGCCGGTGCGCCTTCGGCGTCAGGCCGGGCCCGCGCGCCCTTCCCTCCCTCACGCGCCCCGTCGGGCGGCCGCTTGCCGCTGCACGCCACGGCCAGCGCCACAAGGACCAGCGCCGCGGCCAGTCCGGCTCCGATGACAGCGGGCGTCGCGGGGGAGCTCACGCGACCATGACTATACGCGACTGAGCTAGCATCGGCTCCATGCGAGATCAGCGCCGGCCGATCCTCGGGTTCCCTGTCGCCCTCGCCCTCGCGCTCGCGTCTTCCACCGCGTGCACCGGTGGGGAGTCCGACCGGCGGCCGCCGGAGGCGCCCGCCTTCGACGTCGTCATCGCCGGCGGACGCGTGGTCGACGGCACCGGGGCGCCCTGGTTCCGGGCGGACGTCGGCATCACCGGCGACCGCATCCGCGCGATCGGCGATCTGCGCGGGGCCGCGGCCAGGACGCGCATCGACGCCCGCGGACTGGTCGTCGCCCCCGGATTCATCGACCTCCTCGGCCAGTCGGAGTTCAACGTGCTGGTCGACAGCCGCGCCGCCAGCAAGAT
>DATFRY010000663.1:0-9282 GCA_035262925.1 Kofleriaceae bacterium
GGAGCTGGTCGAGGTGGGCCTCGGCTACGGCACGGCGGAGGGCGACCGCCGGCTGCGCGAGCTGGTGGCCGGGATGCACGGGGTCGCGGTCGACGATGTCGTCCTCACGGTGGGCGGCATGCAGACCCTCTTCCTGGTCGCCTTCACCCTGTGCGCGCGAGGCGACGAGGTCGTCACGACGTCACCGCTCTTCCCGCTGGCGCGCAACGCGCTCGAGTCGGTCGGCGCCGCGGTGCGCGTGCTCGAGCTCTCGTTCGATCGGGGCTATCGCGTCGACGTCGACGAGCTCGCCCGCTGTCTCTCGCCGCGGACGAAGCTGGTGTGTCTGGCGACGCCGCAGAATCCGTCGGGCGTCGCGATCCCGGCCGACGCGATCCGCCGCATCGCGGCCCTCATGGGCGAGACCTGCCCGGAGGCATATCTCCTGCTTGACGCCACCTACCGCGACGCGGCCTACGGCGACGACCCGGTGGCCGACTCGTACATCGGGCTGAGCAGCCGCATCATCTCGACCGCGTCGCTGTCCAAGTGCCACGGCGCGCCCGGGCTGCGCCTGGGCTGGGCCATCACGCGCGATCCGTCGCTGCGCGACGATCTGGTGGTCGGCAAGTTCAACACGGTCATCTCCTGCTCGCCGGTGGACGAGTTCCTGTCGCGCAAGGTGCTCGAGCAGCGCGACGCCATCCTCGGCGAGCGGCGCCGCCGGCTCGCCGGGGCGGTCGCCGCGGTCGAGCGGTGGGTGGGAGAGAACGGGCGCCTGATCGAGTGGGTGCGGCCCGACGCCGGGGCGCTCTGCTGCGTGCGCCTCCGCCCCGCGCTGTTCGACGACGCCGCGGTCGCCCGCTTCTACCAGGCGCTGTCGGGCGAGGGCGTCCGCGTGGCCACCGGCACCTGGTTCGGCGAGGCGGCCCGGGTCTTCCGCCTCGGCTTCGGCCTGCTCGAGCCGGCCGACCTCGCGGCCGCTCTCGCCGGCGTCTCGTCGGCGCTGCGCGCGGCGGCCCGCGAGGCGGCGTAGAAGTGGCCTGGAAGCTCCCCGGACGTCGACGTCGACGTCGACCTCGTCGTTGACGAAGACGGCGCCGTGGACATGAGCGCCACCATGGACGTTGACCCGGCGTGGTGGCCGCGCGTCGGGCGGACTCGTCAACCTGATCCGACAAGGGTGGCGCTCACGTCCATGGCGCCGTCGAGGTCAACGACGAGGTCAACGTCGACGTCGACGTTGACCCGGCTGGTCTTCATCGCTGCGGCGGGCCTAGAACAGGCCCTCGATGCGGCCGTCGGGGTGGACGCGGATCGACTCGGCGCTCGGCTTCTTGCTGAGCCCCGGCATCGTCATGATCTCGCCCGCCAGGGCGACGACGAAGCCGGCGCCGGCCGACGGATAGACGTCGCGCACGTGGATCTGGAAGCCGCTGGGGCGGCCGAGCTTGGTCGGGTCGTCGCTGAACGAGTACTGCGTCTTGGCCATGCACACCGGCGTCTGGCCCAGGCCCATCTCCTCGCACTGCGCGATCGCCTTGTCGGCCTTGTGGGCGTAGACGACGCCGTCGGCGCCGTAGATCTGGGTCGCCACCGCCTCGATCTTCTGCTTGATGGGCAGCCCGGCGTCGTAGAGCGGCCGGAAGTCGGCCTTGCCGTCGGCCAGCACGGCGAGGATCTCCTGGGCCACGTCGACGCCGCCCTCTCCTCCGCGGGCCCACACATCCGACAGCGCGGCGCGCGCGTCCCAGCCGCGCGCGGCCGACAGCACCGCCTCCTGCTCCTCGACCGAGTCGGACAGGAAGCGGTTGAGCGCCACGACGACCGGCACGCCGAACTTCTGCACGTTCCTGACGTGCGCCTCGAGGTTGACCATGCCGCGCTTGAGCGCGGCCACGTCCGGCACCGCCAGGTCGTCCTTCTTGACCCCGCCGTGCATCTTGAGAGCGCGAATGGTCGCCACCACCACCGCGGCCTCGGGCCGGAGCCCGCCGAAGCGGCACTTGATGTGGAAGAACTTCTCGGCGCCCAGGTCGGCGCCGAAGCCGGCCTCGGTCAGGACGATGTCGCCGAGCGAGAGCGCGAGCCGGGTGGCGGCCAGCGAGTTGCAGCCGTGCGCGATGTTGCCGAACGGGCCGCCGTGCACCAGCGCCGGCCCGCCCTCGAGCGTCTGGACCAGGTTGGGCAGGAGCGCGTCCTTGAGCAGCAGCGTCATCGCGCCGCTGGCCTTGAGGTCGCTCGCGCGGACCGGCTGGCGCTCGCGCGTGAGGCCCACGATGATGCGGCCCAGGCGCGCCTCGAGGTCGGGCAGGTCGCGGGCCAGGCACAGGATGGCCATGATCTCGCTGCCGGGCACGATGACGTAGCGGTCCTCGCGCGACGGCCCGCCGTTCAGCCCGCCCAGGCCGACGACGATCGAGCGGAGCGCGCGGTCGTTCATGTCGATCGTGCGCGGCCAGCTGATGTGGCGCGTGTCGATGCCGAGCGCGTTGCCGTGGTGGATGTGATTGTCGAGCATCGCCGACAGCAGGTTGTGCGCCGACGTGATGGCGTGGAAGTCGCCGGTGAAGTGGAGGTTGATCTCGTCCATCGGCACGATCTGGGCGTAGCCGCCGCCCGCCGCGCCGCCCTTCACGCCGAAGACCGGGCCGAGCGACGGCTCGCGGATCGCGACCACCACCTTCTGGCCGAGCTTGCGCATCGCCTGGGCCAGGCCGATCGTGCAGGTCGACTTCCCCTCTCCCGCCGGTGTCGGGCTGATGCCCGTCACCAGGACCAGGCGGCCCTTCTGGCTGCGCCCCGACACCGCCTCGGGTGCGATCTTGGCCTTGAAGCGGCCGTAGGGGAGGATGTCGTCGGGGCCGAGCCCCAGCTCGGCGGCGACGTCGGCGATCGGGCGGAGCACTGCGGCCTGGGCGATGGCGATGTCGGAGGGTACGGTCATCGAGGCCCGAGTATCTCCCACGCCCCGGCGACGCGCGCGCGCGGGCGCTGGGGAATTGCGCTTGCCGCGGTGCAGCAGGAGCGGTGAACCGACGCTGGCTGTCGCCGAGCCGCAGCGGCAGGTGCGCTCATGTCGCAGCCGGCCGATCGGGATCGCGGCTCTGCGCGCGCCGGTGTCTCGACCTGTGACCGTCACAGGAACGGTGACGAGTGCGTCATTGCGCTCCGCGCCGGCGCGCAACGACGCGAAGGCCGTGGAGCCCGCCGGTCGTCTTGACGGGCGCGGCGGTTGCACTGCGCCCGGCCGGCGCCGTGGCGCGCCGTCAACCAGCAAGGAGTTTGGACATGCCCACTTCGAGAGCCTTTTTTGTCGCCGCTGCCCTCTTCGCGCTCGCGTCGTTCAACCTGGAGGCCTGCGCGGTCGACGAGGGTGAGGAGGAGCTCACCGACGATGAGCTCGCCGCCGGCGCTCCGGAGGAGAGCCTGCCGCTCGAGTCGACCGGTCCGGTCGCGACCGCCCTGTCGTGTCCCGGCGGAACCCATCATCACGTCGTCGACTGGCCCGTCACCGGCCTCCGCACCGTTCCCTGCGGCTCCGTCTGGGTCGACATCTCGGGCGGCACCGAGGTCTGCATGGAGAACGCCCCGGCCACCGCATGTGGCGGTCAGGGATGGGCGCGCGTCTTCGTGGGCGGCCAGTGGTGGTGGGCGCGCATGGAGGCGTTCGACGGTCACTGAGAGTGACGGGGCGCCGGCGGGATGGCGGGGGAAGCGTCTCGCCGGCGCCTCGCGCCTCGCGCCCCGTCGCGATCGACCGGTGCGTCGCGCGCGACCGGCGCGAAATGCCCCGCCTTTCCGACGCGCTCGCGCGGGCCTGCACCCGGCCGCCGGGCCGCGAAAGGAATGTGCTCGGGGCGTGAACGAACTCGCCGAGGACGGGCGTTACACTGCCCATCCATGCGCACGCGCGTACCGTTCACCGCACTCGTCGCCGCCTGTCTCGCCACCGCCGCTGTGACGGCCGCCGCCAGCTGCTCGGGAGGAGGGGCCGAGAAGACGCGGGGGGTGCGCGCCGACAAGCAGGGCGGGTCGTCCTCGAGCACGCACCTGCCGCGCATCTGGGTGCTGTCGGTCGGCGTGTCGAAGTACAAGGACGAGAGCCTGTCGCTCGAGTACGCCGATCGCGACGCCACCGCGATCGACACCTTCTTCGCCGGGGACGCCGGCGGGCGCGTGCCGTCCGAGCGTCGCTTCCTCCTGGTCAACGAGAACGCGACGCGCGCCGCCGTGCTGACCGCGCTGACCGATCTCTCCAAGCGCAGCGCGCCCGACGACATGATCGTCCTCTTCCTCGCCATGCACGGCATGCCGGACGCGGGCGGCGACCTCTACTATCTGTCGCACGACACCGACCCCAAGGCCCTGGTCGGCACCGGGCTGCCCCAGCGCGACCTCGAGTACGCCATCTCGCGGGCGCCCGCCCGCCGCGTGGTGCTCCTGGCCGACGCGTGTCACGCCGGCCAGGCCGGGTTCGCCGGCTTCCAGGGCAAGCGCGGCGCGGCGGCGGCCGAGACCAACCGCCTGGTCGGCCAGCTCGCCGAGTCGAAGCCGGGCATCGCGGTCCTCACCGCGGCCAGCGCCACCGAGGCGTCGGCCGAGGGCAAGAAGTGGGGCGGAGGCCACGGCGTCTTCACCCACCACCTGCTGGCCGGCCTGGCCGGCGGCGCCGACGACGACGGCAACGGCTTCATCAGCATCCGCGAGCTGTTCGACTTCACCTACCGCAACGTCTCCAAGGACACCAGCGGCGACCAGCACCCCGAGCTCAAGGGGCGCTTCGACAACGCGATGCCGCTGGCTGTGCTGGCCGGCGCGCACGGCGCCACGCGGGTCGCGGCTCACCACGCCGGCCGCGGCGCGTCCGACGTCGATCCGGATCCCACGATGGCGCTCAAGGCCGTGGAGACCAGCAAGAACTCCGGCGCGCTCGACAAGGCGTGCGACAGGAAGGACAAGGACGCCTGCGCCCGCCTGGGCGCGATGTTCATGACCGGCGACGGCGTCGTGCTCGACCAGCAGAACGGCGGGCGCATGCTGTCGCAGTCGTGCGAGGCGGGCAGCGCGCGCGCCTGCTGCGCCATCGCCGTCCAGCTCTACGACCCCAGCGAGGCCAGCCCCAGGCCGCTGCCCGAGGCCGCCACCTGCGACGCGGCGTGCGACGGCGGGTTCGGCCCCGCCTGCCGCGCCATCGAGCAGATGCGGCGCATCGGCGGGCCGCGCGACAAGGACCCGAAGGCGGCCGCGCGCAGCAAGATGGCCTACGACCTCGATCAGAAGCAGTGCCGCGCGGGAGACGCCGAGGCGTGCCACGGCCTGGCCGAGATGCTGCTCGGCGAGGGGGAGGGCGCGCGGGCCAGGAAGCTGCTCGTGCGCGCATGCGACGCCGGCCTGGCGCGGAGCTGCGAGGCGGCCGCGCGCGCGAGCGGCTCCGGCAGCGAGGCGGCCCGCAAGTTCCTCGAGAAGGGCTGCGAGGCCAGCCACGGGCGCTCCTGCGCCACCATCGCCACGGCCTACTTCGAGAGCGGCAACGCGCCCGACCCGCGGCAGGCCTACGCCTATCATCAGCGCGCGTGCGAGCTGGGCATCACCACGTCGTGTCGCTCGTGCGCCGACCTCGCCCAGTCGGAGGGGCGCGGCGCCTTCGCCATGCCGTGCCTCCAGCGCGGCTGCAACGGCGGAGACGGCGGATCGTGCATGATGATGGGCCAGATGTACGAGAGCGGCGACGGCACGCCGCAGAACACCACGCTGGCGATGGGCATGTACACGCGCGCCTGCGCGATCGGCTACCGCCCGGCCTGCGCGCGCGCCGACGCGCTGCGCGGCCAGGCCGGGCACACGCCCTGAGATCCGCGCGGGCGCGGGCGCGGGCGGAGGCTACTCGGCGGCGGCGAGGCCGAGGACGAGCTTGCCGGTGTTCTCGCCGCGAAACAGCATGAGCAGGGCGTCGGGGAACGACTCGAACCCTCGCACCACCTGCTCGCGCGTCTTGAGCACGCCGGCCGCCATCCAGCCGGCCATCTCGCGCGCCGCCTCGCCGTAGCGCGCGGCGTAGTCGAAGACGACCATGCCGGTCATGCTGGCGCGGTTGACCAGGAGCGACATGTAGTTGGACGGCCCCTTGAACGGCGTCGTGTTGTTGTACTGCGAGACCGCGCCGCACAGGACGACGCGGGCGCCGCGCGCGAGCTGGGTCAGCGCCTGATCGAGGATGAGGCCGCCCACGTTGTCGAAGTAGACGTGGATGCCGTCGGGGCAGTTCGCGCGCAGCGCCTTCCTGACGTCCTCGCTCTTGTAGTCGATGGCGCCGTCGAAGCCGAGCTCCTCGACGATGAAGCGGCACTTGTCGGCGCCGCCGGCGATGCCGATGGCCCGGCACCCCACGATCCGCGCGATCTGTCCCACCACGGTGCCGACCGCGCCGGCCGCGCCCGACACCACCACGGTGTCACCCGCCTTCGGCCTCCCGACATCGAGCAGGCCGAAGTAGGCAGTGTACCCGGGGGCGCCCAGTGTCCCGAGATAGACCGGGAGGGGTGCAACGCCGGTGTCGACCTTCTGCACGCCCTTGCCGCTGGAGAGCGAGTACTCCTGCACGCCGAAGAGGCCGGCGACGTGATCGCCGACGGCAAAGTCCGGATGCCTGGAGGCGATGACCCGCCCGGCCGCGCTGGCGCGCATGATGTCGCCGATCGCGACGGGGGGGATGTAGGAGCGGCCCTCGTTCATCCATCCGCGCATGGCGGGGTCGAGCGAGATGTAGTGCACCTGGGCCAGGAATTCGCCCTCGGCCGGCTCGCTCACCGGCTCCTCGACCAGGCTCCAGTCGGTCGGTTTCGGCGTACCGACGGGGCGGGCGGCGAGACGGAACTGACGATTGATGGCTTTCATGGTCGCCTCCTCCCGGCGATTGACATGCTGATCGAGCGAATCCTAGAATCGCGTTGCCTCCGGGGGAACGGGGTCGGGGATGGAATACTCGCAGCTCGCCTACGAGACCCGCGGGCCGGTCACGATCATCACGATCGACCGGCCCGAGGTCCGCAACTGCATCGGCCCGGTCACGCATCGCGAGCTCATCGACGCGTGGACCCGCTTCCGCGACGACGACGGGGCGCTGGTCGCGATCATCACCGGCGCCGGCGACAAGGCATTCTGCTCCGGCGCCGACCTGCGCGCGGTCGCGGAGCTGGTGCCCGGCACGCCGGCCGAGGTCGCGGCCAGCAATCGCGGCGAGCGGCCCGGCTACCTCGGGCCGACCCGGTGGACCGACATCTACAAGCCCATCATCGCCGCGGTCAACGGCGTGGCCTACGCGGGCGGGCTCGAGTGGGCCTGCTTCGCCGACATCCGCATCGCCGAGGCGCACGCGTCGTTCGGCGTGACCTGCCGGCGCTGGAACATCGGGCTGGCCGACGGCGGCACCGTGCGCCTGCCGCGCATCCTCGGCATGGGCCGCGCGCTCGAGCTCATCATCACCGGCCGCGTCATCGACGCCGAGGAGGCGCTGCGCATCGGCCTGGTGAGCGAGGTGGTGCCGCGCGGCCGGTCGCTCGCGCGCGCGCTCGAGCTGGCAGGGCGCATCGCGGCGCTGCCGCAGGAGGCGATCCGCACCGACAAGGAGTCGGTCATGCGCGGGGTCGGGCGCCCGCTGGGCGAGGCGTTCCAGATCGAGGCGGAGTGTTTCAATCGATTGATTGGATCGGTCGACATGGAGGAGGGCCTGCGCCAGTTCCTGGACAGGGACCACCCGGACCGCCGCGCCGGCGAGCCGGTCACGCCGGGGCTGGTGAGGGGCTGAGTCATGACTCGTCGGGGCGAGAGCCTCGCGCCCGGTACCTGCGTCGACGGGCTCACCGTCGAGCTGCTCCTGGGCGAGGGGGGATTCGGGGCGGTCTATCGGGCGGTGGGGCCGGACGGGCGGCCGTGCGCGCTCAAGGTGTCGAACGTCGCGGCCGTCCGCCTGCCGGCCGCGCAGCTGGCCTGGCAGCAGAACGAGGTCGAAGCGCTGACCCGCCTGCGTCACCCCTCGCTGGTGCAGGTCGAGCGCTTCGGCGTGACCGGCGACGGCCGCTTCTACCTGGCCATGGAGCTGGTGCAGGGCACGCGGCTCGACGAGTACGTGCTCGAGCGCGGGCGGCTCGACTGCGCCGAGGCGATCCAGCTGGCCCGCCGCATCGCCGAGGGGCTGGCCCACTGCCACGCCCACGACGTCCTCCACCTCGACCTCAAGCCGCACAACATCATCATCACCGACGCCGCCGCGCCCGACATCAAGATCCTCGACTTCGGGCTGGCGCAGATGCGCGAGGCGGCCGGGCTGGAGGCGGCGCCGCTCGGGGCCGGCACGCTCGGCTACACGCCGCCCGAGCGCTTCGTCGACCGCGCCGGCGCGGCGGCGCCGAGCGCGCGCCAGGACCTGTACTCGCTGGGCGCGATCCTGTTCGAGATGCTGACCGGGCGCCACGTGTTCGACGCGCGCGGGCCGGAGGAGCTCCTGCGCCTGCAGACCTCGCGCGAGGCGCCGTCGGTGCGGGTCCACGAGCCGTCCATCCCCGAGCCGGTGGCCGAGCTGGTGGCCTCGCTGCTGGCGCGCGATCCGGCGGCGCGACTGGCCAGCGCGGCGCAGCTCGGCGCGCGCCTCAAGCAGCTCTACTACGCCACCCTGCGCGGCGGCGAGGCGGCGGCGCAGGCCGCGTCGGAGCCGCGCGGCCCCGAGGAGGCCGCCTTCATCGGCCGCACGGCAGAGCTCGCCGACCTTCAGGGCGAGGCCGACCTGGTCGCCGGCGGGGCGGGGCGCGCGCTGCTCCTGGTCGGCGAGCCCGGCATCGGCAAGAGCCGGCTCCTGTCCGAGGTGCTCGGCTCGCGCATCCGGCGCGACGCGATCGTGACGCACGGCCGCTGCCGCCACATCGGCGAGCTCCTGCCGTACGCGCCGCTGCGCGAGGTGCTGGGCCAGTTCGCCGGCGCGCTCGGGCGCGGGGCCGGCGCCCACCGCGACCTGCTCGCCGAGCTGGCCGGCGTCCTGGCCAGCGAGGCGGCGGTGCTGGCCGCGCTGGCGCCCGAATTCGAGGAGCTGTGTCCGCCCGCGCCGCCGACGGCCGGCGACGACCGCAGCGACCTGTCCGCCTTCCGCCTGGGCGGCCCCGACCGGGTCGCGCGCGCGATCCGGCGCGCGTTCGGCGCGGTCTCCGCCCACGTCATGGTCATCGCCGCGCTCGAGGACCTGCACTGGGCCGACGAGGGCACGCTCGCCGTGCTGCGGGTGCTGCTCGACGAGCCGCCGCCGCCCGGCGT
>DATFRY010000664.1:0-25795 GCA_035262925.1 Kofleriaceae bacterium
CCGGGCGCCAGTTGACCGGGGTCGCCACGCTGTGGCGCGCGGTCAGCTGGATGGAGTCGAGCACGCGCAGCACCTCGTCGAAGTTGCGGCCGGTGCTCATCGGGTAGGTCAAGGTCAGCTTGATCTTCTTGTCCGGCCCGACCACGAAGACCGAGCGCACGGTCGCGTTGTCGGCGGCCGTGCGCGGCTTGTCGCCGGTCGCGTTGGGATGGATCATGTCGTAGAGCTTGGCCACCGTCAGGTCCGAGTCGCCGACGATCGGGTAGTTGGGCGCCGTGCCCTGGGTCTCCTCGATGTCCTTGGCCCAGCGCGCGTGGTCGGTGACCGGATCGATGCTGAGACCCATGATCTTGGTGTTGCGCCTGGTGAACTCCGGCTTGAGCTTGGCCATGTAGCCCAGCTCGGTCGTGCAGACCGGGGTGAAGTCCTTGGGGTGCGAGAACAGGACAGCCCACCCGTCACCGATCCACTCGTGGAAATTGATCTTGCCTTCCGTGGTCTCCGCCGTGAAGTTCGGAGCCTCGTCTCCAATCCGAATCGACATGACCGTCCTCCTCCTCAGTGCGTGGGAGCCGCAATTCTAGCCCTCGGATCCCCCGGATTCGAACCGCCGCAAGGACCGACCGCGCCTCTTACAGCTCCCCGAAGCAAAGCCGAAGCAAAGCATGCGCCACCGAGGCCGCCCGTCCAGTGCCGGCGCCGCGGGAGCCAGACCCGGCGCGGGCGCGCCGTCGCAGTGGGTCGTCACTGGTCCAGCTCATGAGACAGCCGGCTCGCCGCTCCGCCGGCACAGCTCGCCGAAAATCCGCGTCGCCGCCCACGCCGGCGCTGAATACTCCCATGGATGGAGCGGGAACAGAGCCGGCCGGCCGGCGCCGAGGGGAGCGGGGGGGCGACGTTGCGCATCGCGATGGCGGCCTGGACCGTCTTCGGACTGGTCTTCGCCTCCGCCGGCTACTGGGAGGTGCGCACCCACGGCCACTCGGCGGTCCTGATCTTCGCGTTCGTGCTCCTGGTCTGGTGGGGGTGGGCCGCGGCGACGCCGGTGGTGGCGTGGCTGGGGCGGCGCGCGCCGCTGGTCCCGTTCTCGTGGACCGCCAGCCTGATTCACGCGGCCGCGGCCGCCATCCTCGGCCTGCTCCACGTCGCCTGGTGGACGGCGCTGGCGGTGTGGCTGCGGCCGTTCGACGACATGGGCGTGAGCCAGTTCTGGACCGGGCTGGTCGGGGGGCTCGACAAGCTCTTCTTCGAGGTGATGATCTACCTCGCCGTCGTGGGCACGACCTACGCGGTCGACGCCCAGAGGCGGCTGCGCCAGCGCGAGATCGCGGCCCTCCAGCTCGAGAAGTCGCTGGCTCACGCCAGCCTGCACGCGCTCGAGCTGCAGATGCAGCCCCACTTCCTGTTCAACACGCTGCACGCCATCGGCGGGCTGGTGCGCAAGGGACGCAGCTCGGAGGCGGTCGACATGATCGCCGGGCTGAGCGACCTCCTGCGCTACTCGCTCGACAACGCGGGCCAGCACCTGGTCCCGCTCGACCGCGAGGTGGAGGTGCTGCGCCGCTACCTCGACATCCAGCGCATCCGCTTCCCCGATCGCCTGGCGGTCGAGATCCACGTGCCCGACGAGCTCGGCCGGGCCTGCGTGCCGGCCATGATGCTGCAGCCGCTGGCCGAGAACGCGATCCGCCACGGCATCGAGCCGGCGTCGGCGCGCGGGCGCATCGAGGTGCGCGCCTGGCGCGACGGCGACGAGCTGCGCATCGAGCTGTGCAACAGCGGCATCCTGGTGGACGCGCGGCGGGCCGGCGGGCGGTCGTCCGACGGCATCGGCCTTCAGAACACGCGGGCGCGGCTCGAGCAGCTCTACGGCACACGCCACCGCTTCACGCTGGCCAATCGCGACGGCGGCGTGGTGGCCAGCCTGACCCTGCCGTTCGAGGAGGAGCCGCGCCGGTGATCCGCGTCCTCATCGTCGACGACGAGCCGCTGGCGCGCGAGACCATCCAGCTCAGCCTGGCCGGCGATCCGGAGATCGCGGTGGTCGGCGCCTGCTCCGGCCCGGAGGCCGAGGCGCTGGTGGCCAGCGCGCGGCCCGACATCATGTTCGTCGACGTGCAGATGCCGGCGGTGGGCGGCTTCGACCTGGTCGAGGCGATCGGGCCCGGCGCGGTGCCGGTCATCGTGTTCGTCACCGCCTACGACCAGTACGCGCTGCGCGCCTTCGAGGTGCACGCGCTCGACTACCTGCTCAAGCCGTTCGACGACCGCCGCTTCCGCGACACCCTGCGGCGGGCCAAGGAGCACCTGCGCTCGCAGGGCGCGCGCGCGCTCGAGGAGCGGCTGCTCGAACTGCTCGAGGAGCGCGAGCGCAGCGCGGGGCGGTTCGTCCGGCGCTTCGCGGTGCGCGAGCGCGACCGCTCGGTCTTCGTGGCGGCCGCCGCGGTCGACTGGATCGAGGCGGCCGACGACTACGTGGAGCTCCACGCCGGCGGGGCGACGCACCTGGTGCGCGAGCGGCTGGCCGATCTCGAGCGGCGGCTCGACCCCGAGCAGTTCGTGCGCATCCACCGCTCGGTCATCGTCAACATCGAGCGCGTGCGCGAGCTGCATCCGCTGTTCCGCGGCGACTCGATCGTCGTCCTGGTCGACGGGACGCGCCTGCGCCTGAGCCGCAGCCGACGCGGCGAGTTCGAGCGCCGATTGACCAGCTCGCCGCGCCGCGGGGACGACTCGCCGCAAAG
Organism: Kofleriaceae bacterium; assembly: GCA_035262925.1. Classification (GTDB taxonomy): domain Bacteria; phylum Myxococcota_A; class Polyangia; order Haliangiales; family Haliangiaceae; genus DATFRY01. The sequence continues at coordinate 2,745 of DATFRY010000664.1, forward strand.
CGACTGAGCCGGGCCGCCGGCGCCGGCAGGATGGGCGCGACAGGAGGCCTCCATGAGAAAGACCGCGTCGATCGCGCTGACCCTGTGTGCCGTCGCCACTGCTGCCGTCGCCTCGTCGGCCGCCGCTTCCCCTGCCTCGGGCGGCGGCGCCGGCGCCCGCGCGGGCGCCGCGAAGCCGGCCAACGTCGCCATCCTGATCTACGAGGGGACCGAGATCCTCGACTTCGCCGGCCCGGCCGAGGTGCTGCAGGCGGCCGGGTCGTTCGCCGGCGACGGCATCCACTCCGCGCTCAACGTCTACACCGTGGCGCGCACGCACGACCCGATCCTGGCCCAGGGCTTCATCAAGGTGGTGCCGCAGTACTCGGTGGCCGACGCGCCCAGGCCGGACGTCATCGTCATCCCGGGCGGCCAGAGCTCGTCGGTGAGCGAGGACGAGGCGACCATGAAGTGGCTGCGCGGCGCGGTCGCCGGCGCAGGCGTGACCACCCTGACCGTGTGCACCGGCGCCTTCCCGCTCGCCCAGGAGGGCCTGCTCGACGGCAAGGAGATCACCACCTTCTACGGCGCGATCCAGAGTCTACAGAAGGTGGCGCCGAAGACCCGGGTCAAGGACGGGCGCCGCTTCATCGACAACGGCAAGTACATCACCACCGCCGGCGTGTCGGCCGGCATCGACGGGTCGCTCCACCTGGTGGCGCGCATGCTCGGGCGCCGGGTGGCCGATCAGACGGCCCGCTACATGGAGTACCACTGGACGCCGGAGCCGTACCTCGCCGTCAAGTACGAGTACTGGAACCCGAGCGCCGACGCGCGCGGGCGCGCGCTGCAGCAGGCGAACATGGCGGCCGACGAGAAGCGCTGGGACGAGGCCGTGGCCGGGCTGCGCCGGCTGGTGGCGCAGCGCCCGCACGACGACGTGGCCTGGCTCCACCTGGGCTACACCCTCGGCGAGAAGGGCGATCACGTGGCGGCCATCGCCGCCTTCCAGAAGGTGGCCGCGTCGGGGCCGCAGCGGGCCGAGGTGGCGTTCTACATCGCGCGCGAGTACGCGGCGCGCCGGGACGAGAAGAACGCCGTGCGGTACCTGACGCGCGCGATCGCCGCCGGCTTCAGCCGCGAGCATGCCCTGCACGACCCGCTGCTGGAGAAGCTGCGCGACAAGCTGCCGCCGGCCCCGGCCGCGTCGGTGCCGTCGGCCTCGCGCTGAGCGCCGAGCGCGACCGGCGGTGCGCGATCGGCGGCGCGCGATCAGGTGAGCGAGTCGGGCGCCGCGCCGACGGCGTCCAGCTCGAGCACCTCGACCACCGCCTCGCGGCGGAGCGGGCCGAAGAGGTGCGGCATGGGGCCGCGCGGCGTGGGCGCCTCCACGGCGGCGATGCCGAGCCGCCGCGGGTCGATGCGCAGGGCCAGGAGCCGCGCACCCGGCGGGAAGTGGAGGCGCGCCGACTCCGCGACGTCGGGCTGGAACGAGCAGTGGATGAAGCCCTCGAGCGCGAGCGAGTCGGGGGCGTGGAGCGGCGCGCGGCGGCGCGCGGCATCGCCGTCGGCCTCGATGAGGTGGTAGAGCCAGCGACCGGGCAGGTTCAGGAGCGCGTCCAGCCCGTGGCGCGCGCGCCAGCCGAGCAGGCGCTCGGCCTCGCCGGTGGCGTAGACGCGGTCGATCGAGGTGGGGAGCCGCCACCCGTGCGCCGCGAACGCGGCAGCCGCCCCCGGACAGTGCCGCGCGATGACCGCGGCCGGGTCGCGCCAGAGCTCGACCAGCTCGTCCGGGCCGAACGGCGAGGTGCAGGCGACGTTGAGGACCGCGAAGGGCGTGCGCGCCTCCAGCGCGGCGACGTGCGCGGCGGCGGCGTCGCGCGGATCGACGCCGCGGTGGAGGCGGTAGGCCGCCACCAGCTCTCCCTCCTCGGGAAACATCCGCGAGGTGCGGAGCGCGATCGCGGACAGCCCACCCTGCGCGGCTCGACGGCACAGCGCCTCCGCGGCCAGCTTGGTCCGGTCGTAGATGTCGCGCGGCGCCGGCTCGAGCTCCTCGGTCACCCACACCGCGCGATCGGGCGCCAGCATGTACGGTGCCTGCATGGCGCTGCCGTAGACCGAGGTGGTGCTGGTGTAGACGAAGCGGCGGTGACCGCGCGCGGCCGCGGCCTCGAGGAGGAGGCGGGTCCCCTCGACGTTGACCGCGGCGAACGCCTCCTCGCTCGCGCCGGCGACGTGCGGCGCATGAAGCGATGCGGTGTGCACGATCGCGTCGACCTCGCCGGCCAGGCGCCGCACCAGGGCCCCGTCGGTGATGCTGCCCAGGTGCGTGGTGCGCGGCCCCGGCTCCAGGTCGAGCCCCAGCACGTCGTGCTGCTGATGGCCGGCCAGCTGCCGGGCGATCTCGCGCCCGAGCTGGCCAGAGCTGCCGGTCACGAGCACGCGCACGCCGCCGGAGCGTAGCAGGTCTGCGGTCGGCGGGGCGCGGGGCGCCGCCGGGCGGGCCGGCGCGCGGCCGCGCGCCCGCGTCCGTGGCACAGTTCCGGCGCCACCAGGAGATCGAACCGATGACGACGACGCCGACGACGACGCCGAGATCGACGAATCAGCGCATGCCGGTCGTGTACCTGCCGCACGGCGGCGGGCCGTGGCCGTTCGTGGACCTCGGCCTGCCGCCAGGCGAGAAGGACGGCCTGCTCGCGTATCTCCGCTCGCTGCCGGATCTGCCGCCGACCAGGCCGCGCGCGCTGCTGGTGGTGTCGGCGCACTGGGAGGCGACCGCGCCGACGGTCATGACCGCCGAGCGCCCGCCCATGCTCTACGACTACCGCGGCTTTCCGCCGGAGACGTATGCCCTCACCTGGCCGGCGCCGGGCGATCCGCAGCTGGCGGCGCGCGTGTGCGAGCTCCTCGGGTCGGCCGGGTTCGCCACCGCCGCCGATCCGGCGCGCGGCTTCGATCACGGCACCTTCGTCCCGCTCATGGTGGCCTACCCCGACGCCGACATCCCGGCGGTGCAGCTCTCGCTGCAGGCGGGGCTCGATCCCGACCGGCACATCGCGCTCGGCCGCGCGCTGGCGCCGCTCCGCGACGAGGGCGTCTTCCTCATCGGCAGCGGGATGTCGTTCCACAACATGCGCGGGTTCGGCGATCCGGCGGCGGCCGCACCGTCGGCGGAGTTCCACGCCTGGCTGGACGAGACCGCGGCGCTCGAGCCGCGCGCGCGCGACCAGCGGCTGGCCGGGTGGTCGAGCGCGCCGGCCGCGCGCCAGGTCCATCCGCGCGAAGAGCACCTCCTGCCGCTCATGGTGGTGGCCGGCGCGGCCGGCGGCGACCGCGGAAGCGCCGCCTACACCGGCACGTACATGGGCAAGCGCATCGCCGCCTACCACTTCGTCGCGGCCTGAGGCGCGTGCTCGTGGATGACCGGCCGGCGTGGTAACGCTTCGCCATGCGCATGAAGCCCTGCCTCACCGCCGCCGACGCGCGGCAGCTCATCGACGCCGCTCTCGTGGAAGCGGTGAAGAATCAGTGGACGGTCAGCATCGCCGTGGTCGACGACGGCGGCGCGCTCCTCGCGCTGCACCGGATGGACGGCGCGTTCCCGCAGAGCGCCGAGATCGCCACGCGCAAGGCGTGGACCGCGGCGGCGGTCCGCCTGCCCACCAAGGTCATGGAGGACATGGTGCGCGAGCGCCCGGCGCTGATCTCGTTCCCCGGGCAGCTGCGCGTCCAGGGCGGGCTCCCGATCCTCGTCGGCGCCGAGTGCGTGGGCGCGGTGGGCGTGTCGGGCGCGGCCTCGCCGCAGGACGAGCAGGTGGGGCGCGCCGCTCTGGAGGCGCTGCCCATGGACGTGCCGTCCACCACCGAGTGATTCACCGGCGAGCTGCTATCATCGCCGCCGCCGATGGGTGGTCTGGCCAGCGGCTGTCACGGTCCTCGGCAACGCCTACAACCGCAAGGGCGAGCCGGCGCGCGCGCTGCCGCCGCTCGATGAGGCCCGCGCCGTCGAGAACGCGGCCGGCATCGAGGCGGCCGAGAAGTGGCTGGCCGCCCATCACGCGGGTCAGCGTCCAGGCCGCGCCCGCGCGACCCGCCGCCGCGCGGCGCCCTGACCTCGGGCCGGCCCGCGCGGCGACCGTCCAGCTACTTCTCGAACGTCGTGAAGCCGGTCAGGCTGTGGCCGATCACGACCGTCGTGTCCGACGTCTCCGACGACGGGAGCTCGGCGACGAAGCGGCCCACCGTGACCTGGACGCGCAACGGGCCGGTGTCGAGGATCGCCTGCACGCCGTCCGCCGGGATGGTGATCTCGTCCGCTCCGATCGCCGAGCAGGTGAAGGTCGCGTGGCTGCCGACGGCGGGCAGCATGGTGAAGCCGTCGTCGTCCAGCGGATCGGGCAGAATGTCGGTGGTGGTCCCGTTGATCACGAGGGCGTCGATCTGGGTGACCTCCTGGTCGGGATCGCTGCCGCAGGCATCCCCGTCGCAGGCGTAGACGACGTCCTCGGCGATGTCGGGGAAGGCGTCCGGCAGCGTGCTGTCCTTGGTGAGCACGAAATCCTGGCCGCGAGCCCCCGCCGTCACGGTGAAGCCGGGCACCAGGTCGGAGTCCGCCTTGGTGATGACGACATCCTCCGTGCCGTCGTCGAGGAACTCGTTGGTCACCATGTTGGGGATGGGGCCGGCTCCCACGAACGTGGTGTACGTGGCGTCGTCGCCGCCGATCGACGCGTTCGTGACCGGCTCGGCGAAGATCAGGGTCTCGGGGTCCGGCACGACCACGATGGAGTAGATGCCGTCACCTGGGTCGCCCTTGCCGTCGAACCCGGTCAGCTGGATGTGCATGCCCTCCATCTCGGGGCCGAAGTTGGCGCCCACGAGCGTCAGCTGTCCGCTGTCGGACAGCTCGCCGTCGATCGCGTTGCCGGCCACGCCGCCGGCCAGGTCCGCGTCGAGCGACTGGCACACGTAGTCGCTCACCGTGTCGTCGAAGCCGCAGGCGAAGTCGCCGTTGGCCGTCCCGCTCACGGTGAAGACCCCCTCGTCGGTCACCTCTGGCTCCAGGTCACCGCCGGCGTCGTCGTAGACGGTGATCGAGCATCCGCCGATGCTGTTCATGAAGTCCGGAAGCGGCAACACCGTGACGCTCTGGTCGTCGACGTAGCTGATCGAGACGACAGCGCCGCTGAGGAACGGAGGTCCGCCGAGAGCGACCAGCGGATTGGTCACCTCGGTCTCGGTGACCGCGACGATGCCGGTCCGGGTCATCTCCACACCGGCGTCCACGCCGGCGTCGATGTCGCCGGTGTCGTCCGAATCGTCGGCGGTGTCGTCGGCGTCATCGGCGGTGTCATCGTCGTCGCCGCCGCACGCGGGGAGCGCGGCGAGACCGGTGGCCAGGAGGCCAGTCAGCAGGATGGATGATGTTGTTAGAGAGAAGCGAAGTCGCGACATGAGCCAGGCCCTCCTTGAATCCGGCCGCGCGGGGCGGACGAGGCGCTGGCGCCATGGCAACGCCGCGCCAGGCGATTCATTCCCCCTCGAGACCGGCGAGGAGCCATCTTGCGCCTCGCGCATCGCGCGCGTCATCAGCAAAGCCGCGCCGGCGATCCTGTTCTCGCGCGCTCGCGCCCGTGCGGGGTGAAGGCCGAGAGGCGCGCGAACGAGCCGACGACTCGCGCGCCGCGACCTGCGCCCGCGAGGGGCCAAGCGCGCACGCGCGCATCCCGACCAGGCACGCGCGCCACCCACCGCGCGCATGCACGCGCGCCACGCACCGCGCACCGGCAGCGCGCGGCCGGCCAGCCGTCAGACCGGTACCAGCTCCGGGTAGACCGGCTCCCACATCGCCGACGCGACCGCGGCGGGAATCTCGCCGTCCTCGAATCGGCGCCCGCTGCCCTCGTCGCGCGCCTCGCGGACCACCGCCTCGGCGACGCGAGCCGTGACCTGCCGCAGCCGCGGGATGGCCGGGAACAGCGAGCCCGCCTCGATCTCCGCCGACGTGACCTGGGCGGCCAGCGCCTCGGCCGCGGCCAGGAACAGGCCGTCGCTCACCGCGCGCGCCTCGCTCACCAGCACGCCGAGGCCGACGCCGGGGAAGATGAAGACGTTGTTGCCCTGTCCGACCCGGACCGTGCGCCCGGCGTGGGTCACGGCGCCGAACGGGCTGCCGGTCGCGACCAGCGCGCGCCCCTGCGTCCACTGTAGTAGATCGCCCGGGTGAGCCTCGGCCCGGTCGGTCGGATTCGACAGCGGGAAGATGATCGGCCGCTCGACGTGGGTCGCCATCTCGCGCACCACCGCCTCGGTGAACACGCCCGGAACGCCGGCGACGCCGATGAGCGCCGTCGGGCGCAGCGAGCGCACGATGTCGACCAGGTGCCTGCTGCAGCCGGCCCCGAGCCCGACGCTCTCGGCCAGCGACGACGGCCACGACACGCCGCGGCGGTGCTCGAGTTCGGAGTCCACCACGAGGCCGTCGACGTCCACCATCGGCACGGCGCGGAAGAGATCGTGTCCCGCGAGCCCGGCTCGCTGCAGGCTCGACCGGATGAGGCGCGCGATCCCGATGCCGGCCGCGCCCGCCCCCACGATCATGATGCGCTGCTCGGCCAGCTCGGTCCCTGCCGCGCGGGCGGCGACCAGGAGGCCGGCCAGCGCCATCGCCGCCGTGCCCTGGATGTCGTCGTTGAAGGAGGGCAGCACCGCGCGGTAGCGATCGAGCAGGTCGAGCGCGTTCCACTGCTTGAAGTCCTCCCACTGGAGCAGCGCGCGCGGAAATCGCCGGGCCACCGCGCGCACGAACTCGTCGACCAGCGCGTCGTAAGCCGCGCCCCGGAGCCGCGGGTGGTGGTAGCCGACGTAGAGGTCGTCCTGGAGCAGCGCCTCGTTGTCGGTGCCGACGTCGAGACTGACCGGAAGCGTCTGCGCCGGGTGGATGCCGGCCGCGGCGGCGTAGAGCGCCGCCTTGCCCACCGGGATGCCCATGCCGCCGGCCCCCTGGTCGCCGAGGCCGAGGATGCGCTCGTTGTCGGTGACCACGATCAGGCGGACGTCGTCGTAGGGCGCGTTGCCCAGGATCTCGTCGATGCGGCCGCGGTGGTCGGGCGTGACCCACAGCCCGCGCGCGCGGCGGAAGATCCGGCTGTACTCGCGGCACGCCAGCCCGACCGTCGGCGTGTAGACGATGGGCAGGAACTCGTCCAGGTGATCGACCAGCACGCGGTAGAAGAGGTGCTCATTGCGATCCTCGAGGGCGGCGAGTCCGATGTAGCGCTCGAGCGCGTCGGTCTTGCGGATGATGTTGGCGTAGGCGCGCCGGGCCTGCTGCTCCATCGTGCTGACCACGTCGGGCAGCATCCCCTCGAGCCCCAGCGCGCGGCGCGCCTCGCGCGTGAACGCGGTGGAGCGGTTGTACATGGGGTGGTTGAGCAGCTGGGAGCCGCGCAGCCGCACCTCCACTCGCTCGCGACCGTCGGCACCGCGCGCTCGGCGGTAAATCTCCATCGGGCGAGAGTACACGCGCCGGCCGCCGGCTCGCCCCGGGGGCGCGTCCGCTCTCGCTGAAGAATTGCCGCCGCGAGCCGACGCGGGCGCCGGCCGCGTCGCCCGGTGGGGGTCACGGCCGCTCCGCCGCGCGGCCTCTGACTGCCTGATTTTGGATCATCTCGTTTTGAATCGACTTTTCGGGAACTCGATGTTTGGTTTCTGGGCCTCACTACTTCATAGTGACCTCGGATAAGGGGGGAGGGGACTGTGGGGCAACTCATCTCGCTTGCCATCCTGTGTGGCGGGCTCGGGATCGGCGGTGGCTTCCTGGGCGGATGTGGCTCGACCGCCGTCGGCGGTGACGACGACGACGACGACGACACCGACGGCCCCGTCGACGCCGGGCCGGTCATGGAGGTCGACTCGACCCGGCCCGCGCTGGACGAGATGCGCGTCGACGGCGATCTGCCGATCATCGTCGAGTTTTCCGATCCGGTGCGGGCCAGCAGCGTGTCGGAGGAGACGTTCGCGGTCAGCGGCCCGTTCGGCCCGGTGCACGGCGGCTACGACATCCAGGGCGACACTGTCACCTTCACGCCGGCCGCGCCGTTCTACCTGCTGGGCGACTACACGGTGACGATCACGACCGAGCTGACCAGTCAGGCAGGCGGGTCGCTGGCCGATGACTTTCAGATGGCGTTCCGGGTCGCGGACGGCGACTGGTCGGGGCGCATCGATCTCGCCGAGGAGGTGGGCCAGTTCCTGGACGTCGCGCGCAACCGGCGCGGCGACATGGTGCTGCCGTTCACCACGGCCGGGCCGACCGGCAGCATCAAGGCCGTCGTGTTCGACGCCGCGCAGCGAACTTTCTCGCTGCCGCAGCAGCTCGAGGCCGACGACCAGTCGTTCGGCGCCGCGCGCGCGGCGATCGACGAGGACGGCGACGCGGTGGTCGCCTGGTCGAGCGCCGCCGCGCCGGGCACCCGCGGCTGGGTGCGCCGCACCGACGGGGCGTGGAACGCGCCGACCCTCGAGGCGGGCGCGGTCGGGCAGCTCGGCCTCACGGCCGGCGGCACGGCCGTCATGGCGTCCAACGCCGACCCGGGCCCGGCGACCATGATCGAGACGCTGGCCCCGGCGGCGGACGCGTGGACCGCGCCCGAGACCGCCATCGCCGGCGCGACGGTCGAGGGAATCCTCCACTCCGGCGATCGCGTCGAGATCGTCGCCTACGACAGCGTGAGCGAGCGCCTGGTCGCCAGAGGCTTCGTCGAGGGGAGCGGCCTGGCCGCCACGCAGCACCTGTCCGCGGCCGGGGTCACGGTCGACGCCGTGAATCTACAGTATCTACCCGGCGAGGACCTGGCCGCGACCTGGGTGCAGGAGGGATCGCAGATCTGGCATGCGCGCTTCGACGGGGCCAGCGACACCTGGTCCTCCGACCTGCTGGCGTCGGGCGTCCTGGGCAGCGCCGTCTGCGCCAACGACGACGGCGAGCGTCTGGCCGCGTACATCTCGGGCGGCGCCATCTACGCCGCCCACGCCGAACCGGGCCACGGGTTCTCCGAGCCTCAGGCGCTCGGCTCGCCGGCCGGCATGGAGTACGCGAGGTGCACGATCGACCAGCTGGGCAACGGCGTCCTCGTCTGGGCGCGGGCGGGCGGCAAGTCGTTTCGGGCGCGCTTCGCCGGCGGCGCCTTCAGCGACGCCGCCGAGCTGGGCGACGGGCCGACCGTCATCCAGGCGCTCGCAGAGCAGGCGACCGGTCACGCGCGCGTGATCTTCTACAACGGGGAGAAGCTGACCGCGCTCGCGTTCGAGTAGCACGGGCCGGCGCGGGGGCGGATACTCCGGGCATGCCGAATCACCCGCTCGCGGGCAAGCCGCCCGATCCCTCGATGCTGATCGACGTCGACCGCCTGCGCGCCCAGTACTACGAGTCGCGACCCGACGTCGAGCGGCCCGAGCAGCGGGTGGCCTTCGGCACCTCCGGCCACCGCGGCTCGGCCGAGCGGCGCAGCTTCAACGAGGCGCACATCCTGGCGGTCGCCCAGGCGGTCTGCGACTACCGGGCGCGCGAGGGCATCGGCGGGCGCCTGTTCCTGGGCATGGACAGCCACGCGCTGTCGCCGCTGGCGCACGCGACCGCGCTCGAGGTGCTGGTGGCCAACGGGGTCGAGGTCCATCGCGCGGAGCGCGACGAGGTCACGCCCACCCCGGTCATCTCGCACGCCATCCTGACCGCCAACCGCGGCGCGGACGGGCCGGGCCGGCAGGCGGACGGGATCGTGGTGACGCCGTCCCACAACCCGCCGGAGGACGGCGGCATCAAGTACAACCCGCCGCACGGCGGCCCGGCCGACGAGTCGGTGACGCGCTGGATCGAGGACCGCGCCAATGCGCTCCTCCGCGCCGGGCTCGGCGAGGTGCGGCGCGTGCCGCCGGCCGACGCGAAGGCCGGCTCGCGCGAGCGCGACTTCATCGCGCCCTACGTCGACGACCTGACGGCGGTGGTCGACGTCGAGGTCATCCGCAGGGCCGGCGTGCGCATCGGCGTCGACCCGCTGGGCGGGGCCAGCCTGCCCTACTGGGGCGCGATCGGCGACCGCCTCGGGCTGGCGGTCACGGTGGTCAACCCGCGCCTCGATCCGACGTTCTCCTTCATGGCGGTGGACCACGACGGCAAGCTGCGCATGGACTGCTCGTCGCCCTACGCGATGACGCCGCTCGTCGCCCTGCGCGAGAAGTTCGACGTCGCGGTCGGAAACGATCCCGACGCCGATCGCCACGGCATCGTGACGCGCTCGTCGGGGCTCATGCCGCCCAACCACTACCTCGCGGTCGCCATCCGGCACCTCTTCACCACGCGCGACTGGCCGGGCGCCGCGGTCGGCAAGACGCTGGTGTCGTCGCGCATGATCGATCGGGTGACCGCCGAGCTCGAGCGCCGGCTGTTCGAGGTGCCGGTCGGGTTCAAGTGGTTCGTGGCCGGCCTGGGCGACGGCTCGCTCGGCTTCGGCGGCGAGGAGAGCGCCGGCGCGTCGTTCCTGCGCCGGGCGCGCGCGCCATGGTCGACGGACAAGGACGGCATCATCCTGGCGCTGCTGGCGGCCGAGATCCTGGCGCTGACCGGAAAGGACCCGGGCGAGCACTACCGCGAGCTCGAGGCCAGGCACGGCACCTCGCACTACACGCGGATCGACGTCCCGGCCAGCCCGGCGGACAAGGCGCTGCTCAAGAAGCTCTCGCCCGAGGCGGTGTCGGGCGACTCGCTGGCCGGCGACGCGATCGAGGCCAAGCTCACCGCCGCGCCGGGCAACGGCGCCCCGATCGGCGGGCTCAAGGTCGCGACCCGGAGCGGCTGGTTCGCGGCGCGCCCGTCGGGCACCGAGGACATCTACAAGATCTACGCGGAGAGCTTCGTCTCGGACGAGCACCTGGCGCGTCTGCTCGACGACGCGCGCGCCATCGTGAACGCGACCCTGCACCGCTGAGCGGCGACGGAGGAGGTCGAGCCGGCGCAGGCTGCGCCGAGCCGAACCGTCGATCAGCCGGCCGGGCCCGTGGCGCCAGGCGCCGCGACCGCGCCGACCGCTGCCAGGTCATCGGCCGGCACGTCGATCCCGCGCTCGGCCAGCGCGCCGGCGACGCGGCGCGCGCCGGCCGCGAAGGCCGGGTCGTAGCGGTCGCACGCCAGCGCACCCAGGCCGCTGGCCGTGCAGCCGCCGCCGAGAATCGGGGCGAAGGCGCCGAGCGCGGCGCCGGCCGAGCGGCCCAGGTGGGCGCGCGCATCCCCGTCGAGCCGCGGCTCGGCCCAGTCGAGGAACCACCAGCCCAGCTGGGCGTGGTGCGACTCGTCGCCGATGACTCGAGCGAGGACGGCGTCGATCAGCGCGGAGCCGGCCGCGCGGCGCGACAGCTTCAGCATGGACACGGTCATCGCCTCGCCGACGCACGAGACGCGCACGACCAGCTCGGCCGCGCGCAGCAGCGGATCGGCCGCGCGGGCGGGGCGCACCAGCCGCTCGAGGTCGACCTCGAGCGCGACCGCGCCGCCCAGCGCGGCCGCCGTCCGCGCGGCCGCCTCGGTGTGGACGATCTCGTCGACCACGAAGTCGCCGGCGGCGGCGACCAGGTCGATCGGCGCGCCGGCAGCGAGGAGCGCGGCCGCAACCTCGGCGAAGGCCGCCGCGCTCGCGTACTCGCTGAAGGCGGTGCGCGTCCACACCACGCGCGCGTCCACGGAATCCCGTGGCAGCGCCTCGTCCCACGGCAGCTCGTCGATCCAGGCGCGGCGGGGCCGCAGGCGGCGACCCCACGGTCCCCCCAGCATGGCCAGCTCGAACGCGCGGGCGCTCACTTCCCGGCCTTGCGCACGTCGGCGCAGAACTGGCTCGGCTGGTACATGTTCGACTTGTTCGCGATGTTGCCGACCAGCGGATATCCGTCCGCGTCGCACAGCGGGCGGAACCGGCCGACGTCGCGCTGCGCGGCCTCCTTGCCGGCGTTGAGCAGGCTCGCCCGCAGGTCGAGCAGCTGGCGCGGCACCGAGGCGTCGGGCGGCGGCGACTTCGCCTTCCCGCCACGGCCGGGGCTCGCCATGGCTGGTGCGGCGGACAGGAGCAGAACGGCGAGGATGGTGTGCTTGCGTGGCATGGAGACAAGGACGCGCCCACCCGCCGACCGTTAACCGGGGCGCCGGCCCCGAGGTCGGCGGGCGGAGCGGTCCCGCACCCGCGCACACGCACACGCGTCAGGGCAGCGGCACGCGCACCAGCTGGAACGGCAGATCGGGCGGGCCCGTCGTCGGATCGGAGAAGTGCACGATCTGCCCCTCCACCACCCATGCGCCGTCGCCGACGATGGTGGCGGTGGTCGGCCCGTTGAGGTCGCCCCGCAGGGTGGTGAGCTGCTGCGCGGCGCCGCTCAGGGCGACGCGGGTGAGTCGTCCCACGCCCTCGACCACGATGAAGGTGCCGTCGTCCTCGCGGCGCAGCCCGTCCGGCGACTCGAGCGGGCGCTCGAGCGCGACCGCCAGCACCACGCCCGGCGCGCCCTTCTCGCCGATCGGGATGCGGAACATGTCGCCCGTGTTGAACTTGACCGTGTAGACCGCGTCGCCGTCCACCTCGATGCCGTTCAGGTTGAAGCCCTCGCCGCCGAAACGATCGTCCTCGACCCACGACTCCAGCGCGGCGCCGCCCGCCGGCAGCGTGAGGATGCGCGGGGCGGCCGAGTCGGTGACGTAGACGTTGCCTGCCGCGTCGATCGCGATGTCGTTGCAGATGCCGCCGCCCGGGAAGTCGAAGCTGCCGGTCGGCTCGCCGGTGGCGAGGTCGAAGGCCTTGAGCCCGGGCGCGATGCCGCTGGTCCCGGCCAGGTCGGACGAGCAGGCCCACAGCGTGCCGCGCGCCTCGTCCGCGTACAGGCCCAGCGTGTTGACCAGGCCGTTGTCTCCACCCTCGGCGAACGCCTCCGACTCGGGCGAGGTCGCGCCCGGCGGAACCCGGAAGATCGTGCCCTGGGCGGCGCTGCCGACGAAGATGGTGCCGTCGGCCAGCGAGGTCACGCCCTCGGGGTAGACCGCGTCGCCCGGGAGCGCGATCGTCTCGCCCGCTCCGCCGTCCGCGCCCGGCCCGGCGTCCGCGCCGCCGCCGTCGCCACCAGCGTCGCCGGCCCCGGCGTCGCTCGTCGTCTGTCCGTCCCCCCCATCGCCGCCGCCGCCGCCGTCGTCGTCGTCATCGCCACATGCGGCGCTCGGCGCGGCCAGCGCGACCGCCAGCGCCGTCGCCCACAGGGCTCGGGGTGCAATCCACATGGTCGACTCCTCCTGTCCTTTCTCTGCTCTCGATGTCGGTCTCGGTGTCGGTGTCGGTGTCGATCTCGTTGTCGATCTCGCTGTCGATGTCGGGTGTCGATGCGGACGATGCGGCGCCGGCCGCCGTTCGACAAATTGGTTTTCTTTCGCTCTGCCATGAAAATATCCTATGACTCGCCGTGCTCGACTGGATCCGCACCTTCCTCGCCGTGAACCGGGCCGGCTCGGTGACGGCGGCGGCGCGCTCCCTCCACCTCAGCCAGCCGACCGTCTCGCAGCACATCAAGTCGCTCGAGAGCCACCTCGGCCGGCCGCTGTTCGACCGCCTCCCGCGCGGCGTGTCGCCGACCCCGGCCGGTCACGAGCTGGCCGCGTCGATCGGCCCGCACCTCGAGATGGTCGAGGCCGCGCTCGAGTCGGCGCGCGCGCCGGCGGCCGGCCGCATGACCGGCGTGGTGCGCCTGGGCGGCCCGGCCGATCTCATCGCCACCGCGGTCGTCCCGTCCTTGACCGCGGCGCTCGACGAGGGCATCAAGCTGCGCCTGCGCCTCGGGCTGGCCGACGAGCTCATCGACGCGCTGCGCGGCCGCCAGCTCGACCTGGTCCTGGCCACCCTGCAGCGGCGCGCGCGCGGCATCGAGTACGAGCCGCTCTACCGCGAGGAGTTCGTCCTGGTGGCGGGCCCACGCTGGGCGGCGCGCATCTCGCCTCGCCTGGTGCAGCGGCAGGGAGCGGCCGCGCTGGCCGCCGCGCCGGTCCTCGCCTTCGCCGAGCACCTGCCGATCGTGCGCCGCTACTGGGAGGCGGTCTTCGGCGCGCGCGTGGGCCAGTCGGCGCGGCTGGTCGCGCCCGACCTGCGCGTCCTGCTGCGCGCGACCGTCGCCGGCGCCGGCATCACGGTCCTGCCGCGCTACCTCGCCGCCGAGGCCCTTGCCCGCGGCGACCTCGTCCAGCTCGCCTCACCGGCCGAGCCGCCGCGCAACACCATCCACCTGGCGTTCCGCCCAACCTCGCTGGAGCTGCCCCGCGTCGGGCTGGTCCGCGAGCTCCTGCGCCGCGCCGCCGCCAGCTGGTGATCGCGCGCGCGGCCTCGAACCTCACATGCCGAGCTGTCGGGCCAGGAACGAGAACGCGTCGGTCCCGCCCTCGACCGTCTGCCTGACCATGTCGGCGCCGCTGTGGCCGGCGTGGCGCTCGATGCGCAGGAGGGCGGGCCGCTGCGAGCTGCTGGCGTCCTGCACCGCTGCCACGAGCTTGCGCGCGTGCATCGGGTCGACCCGGTCGTCGCTGTCGGTCGACAGGACCAGGAGCGCGGGATAGGCGGCTCCGTGCGACACATGATGATAGGGCGAGTAGGCGAGGAGCGCCTTGAACTGGGCCGGATCGTCGGCCGACCCGTACTCCGGGATCCACGTCTTCCCCGAGCCGAACAGGTGATAGCGCACCATGTCGACCAGCGGCACGCCGCACACGACGGCGCGGAACAGCTCGGGCGCCTGCGTCATCGCGGCGGCGACCAGGAGCCCGCCGTTGGAGCGGCCCATGGCCGCCAGGTGCTCGGGCGACGTCCACTTCTCGGCGATGAGGGCGCGGGCGGCGGCCACGTAGTCGTCGAACACGTTCTGCTTGGCCAGCAGCATGCCGGCCTGGTGCCACGCCTCGCCCTGCTCGTTGCCGCCGCGCAGGTTGGGGATGGCGAGGACGCCGCCCATCTCGATCCACACCGCCCACGGCCACTCCCATGATCCGGCGACCGGCGTCGGCAGCATCGGCTGGTTGAAGCCGCCGTAGCCGAAAAGGATGGTCGGGTTGGCGCCGGTCCGGGTCGCGCCCTTGCGGTGGACCACGAACATGGTGACCTCGGTCCCGTCCTTCGAGCGATAGCGCACCTGCTCGGCCTCGATGCGCGAGGGGTCGAGCGGCAGCCGGGCGCGCGCCCACTCCTCGACCGCGCCGCCCTCGACCGAGACCTTGAAGATGATGGCGCGCTCGCTGAAGGACGAGAACTCGAGGTAGGCCGACCCCTCGTCGAACCGGCCGCTCACGCCTTCCACCTTGCCGAGCGGCGGCAGCTCGAGCCGATGGGCGAGCCGACCGCTCTTGCCGTAGATCGCGACCTCGCTGGTCGCCGAGCGCAGGTAGCTCACCACCAGGCGGCCGCCGGCGGGCTCCACGCTCTCGATGGTGGCGTCGCTCTCGGCCACGACCTGCTTCCAGCTCGCGCGCGCGGGCCGCCGCGGGTCGATGGCCAGGACCCGGAAGTGGGGCGCGCCGTCGTTGGTGAGCACGTAGAAGCGATCGCCGCCCGCCTTCACCTCGAAGACCGCGTGCGCTCCCTCGACCAGCGGCTTCCAGACCGGGTGCGCGCTCCTGCGATCTTGCAGGTAGAGATCGGTCGAGATCCAGCCGTGCTGCACCTCCGCGACCAGCCAGCGGCCGTCGTCCGACACCACGCTGCGCAGGAACGACTGCGGGTTGCCGGTGGCCGGGAACACGACCGCGTCGGCCGCGGCGTCGCCGCCGAGGACGTGGTAGCGCAGCTCGGCGAAGCCCGGCCGGTCGGCCACCGGCACCTTCTCCGACACCGGCGGCACCCACGTGTAGTAGAAGCCCTTGCCGTCGGGCGTCCACTCGACGTTGGCATACTTGGCGCCCGCGATCGCGTCCGGCAGCTCCCGGCCGCCGGCGACATCGACGACGTGCAGGACCGCCTCGTCCGAGTTGTTGGCCTTGCGCTGGAAGGCCACGTGGCGGCCGTCCGGGCTCGGCTTCCAGCTGCCGAGGCTGGTCGACCCGTCGGTGCTCCACCCGTTGGGATCGAGGAGCACCTTCTCGGCCCCGCGCTCGCCCTGCTTCCAGTAGAGGACGCCCTTCTCGCGCTCCTTGTGCTTGCGGATCCAGAACAGCCGCCCGCGGCGCGCGTCGGGCACGCCGGGCCCGTCGAAGTAGGACAGCTCGGCGATGCGCGCGGCGATGGCCGCGCGGCGCGGCAGCTCGTCGAGGTAGGCGCGGGCGAACTGGTGCTGCGCCTTCATCCACGACTGCACCTCGGGCGAGCTGGCGTCCTCGAGCCAGCGATACGGGTCCGGCACCGCCACGCCGTGGATCTGGTCGACCACGTCGTCGCGACGCGTCGGCGGATAGGTGGTCGCGGGGTCCTTCACGACGGGGTGCGCCGGGCTCGGCGGCTCGGCGGGCTGCGACGAGCGCGCGCGACTGCCGCACGCGAGCGCGGCCGTCGCGAGGAGGGGGATGACCGGGGCGAGGCGCACGGCGCGGAAACTAGCACGGCGGGCGAGAACCGCGCTCCCGACCGCCGCAGGCCCGAATCTCGGCCTCCGCTCGGGTGTGTTCGGCCGTCATCGCGCATGGGGGTGTTCGCACCCCGATCGGGCAGAGAGGCCCGCGCGCGGCGCCCAATCGGCCGCGCTTCCTGATGCCGCATCGCATCTCGAAGGCGCGTCGCGGTGGCACGTCGTGTGAACTGCATCATGCCACTCGGCCACGTCCGCCGGCGAGTTGCTCAAAGGGCCGCGACCACAGACTGGAGGGCTCATGACGTCGATGCACAGAAACCTGCTACTGGGCGCGGGGCTGGGACTGGGGCTGGCGCTGGCCGGCTGCGCGACCGAGGTCCCCGGCCACGGGCTCGAGCAGCAGGGCGAGACCGACCAGCCCGAGGCGCGGTTCCACCGGGCCGCCGACCCGATCCCGGGGCGCTACATCGTCGTCCTCCAGCAGAACCAGACGCAGCGCGGCATCATCGCGCCGGTGGCCGAGCGTGCCAGCGCGCTGGCATCCAGCTACCGGGCGACGGTCTCGATGAAGCTCGAGGGCGCGCTCAACGGGTTCGTGGCCGACATGAGCGAGGACGACGCGGTCAAGCTGGCCGGCGATCCCGACGTGGCCTTCGTCGAGGAGGACGGGGTCGTCTCGATCGACGAGACGCAGGCCGACCCGCCGCTCGGGCTCGACCGCATCGATCAGGCCGCGCTGCCGCTCGACGGCGCCTACAACTTCGACGGTGACGGCACCGGGGTCAACGCCTACATCATCGACACCGGCATACGCTCGACGCACGTCGCGCTGGCCGGCCGCGTGGTCCAGGACTTCACCGCCATCGACGACGGCAACGGCACCGAGGACTGCAACGGCCACGGCACTCACGTGTCCGGCACCGTCGGCTCCGTCGACTTCGGGGTGGCCAAGAACGTGACCCTGCACGCCGTGCGCGTGCTCGACTGCGACGGCTCGGGCTCGAACAGCGGCGTCATCGCCGGCATCAACTTCGTGGCGCAGAACGCGCAGCTCCCGGCCGTCGCCAACATGAGCCTGGGCGGCGGCGCCTCCGACGCGGTCGACCAGGCGGTGCAGAGCGCGATCGCCGCCGGCGTCACCTTTGCGCTCGCGGCCGGCAACGAGAGCGCCGACGCGTGCGGCGGCTCGCCCGGGCGCACGGCCGAGGCGCTGACGGTGGGCTCGACCGGGCCGGAGAGCGACGAGCGCTCCTTCTTCTCCAACTTCGGCACCTGCGTCGACATCTTCGCGCCCGGCGAGGGCATCCTGTCGTCGTTCGGCGACAGCGACACCGCCACCGCCGTCCTCGACGGCACGTCGATGGCCACCCCGCACGTGGCCGGCGTGGCCGCGCTCTTCCTGGAGGCAAACCCCGACGCGACCCCGGCCGACGTGGCCGCCGCCATCACCGGCGGCGCCATCCGGGACGTGGTCGGCGATCCGCAGGGCTCGCCCAATCTCCTCCTCAACACGGCATTCCTGGGTGGTGGCGGCGAGCCGCCGCCTCCGCCCCCGCCCCCGCCCCCCGGTGAGGGGACGCCGCAGAGCGGCTCGGCCGACAGTGACGTGGTCCAGGGCGATCGGGTCGACTTCGAGCCGCTGCCGGTCCTCCCGGGCACGACCATCGACGTGACGCTGTCCGGCTCCGGCGACCCGGATCTCTACGTCAGCATCAACCAGCCGGCCCCGCTGGTCGACGCGCCGACCCTGACCGACCATCTGTGCGCGCCGTTCATCGAGGGTGCGGACGAGAGCTGCAGCTTCACCGTGCCGCCCGACGGGACCGAGGCCTTCATCACCGTGCACGGCTTCGCCGACGCCAGCTTCCACATCGACGCGAGCTGGGTCGAGCCGTAGCGGACGTGGCGGACGTGGCGGCGAGGCGGCCCGCGAGCCGCCGCGCCGTCACGGCGGCGGCATGGCCAGGCCCTGGATGGTCATGCCGCCGTCGACCGCGAGGCACTGGCCGGTGATGTACGACGACGCCGGCAGGGCCAGGAAGGCGACTGCCGTGGCGACCTCGCGCGGCTCGGCGACCCGGCCGAGCGGCGTGCGCGCGACGATGGCGGCCAGCCGCTCCGGCTGACTCAGCACCGGTTCGGCCAGCGGCGTGCGCGTGTACCAGGGCGCCACCGTGTTGACCCGGATGCCGTCCCGGGCCCACTCGAGCGCGAGCGTGCGCGCGACCTGGGCCAGCCCGGCCTTGGCCGCCGCGTAGGCGACGCCGGTCGGCAGCGCGACCTGCCCGGCGACCGAGCCGACGTGGACGACGCTGGCGTCGCCGGCGGCGCGGAGCTCGGGGTGGAGGTCGCGCGAGAGCAGGATCGGAGCGGTCAGGTCGAGCGCGATCAGGCGCTCGATGGTCGCGTCGTCGTAGCCGACCAGCGGGCTGCGCACGTTGGTGCCGGCGTTGTGGACCAGCACGTGGAGCGGCCCGCGCGCGCGCACGGCCGCGACCACGAGCGCGCGGCCGGCCGGGTCGGCGACGTCGGCCGCGACGCCGCTGGCCCCCGCGCCGAGGTCGGCGACGGCCTCGTCGAGGACGGCCCGGTCGCGCGCGACCACGATGACCGAGGCGCCGAGCTCGGTCAGCTCGGCGGCGACGGCGCGGCCGATGCCGCGGCTCCCGCCGGTGACCAGCGCGGTGCGGCCGTCCAGCCGCCACGGACCGCTCGCGACGGCGCTCGTGCTCGGGCTCGTGCTCGCCACGCTCGCATCATCGGAGACATGAACGGCGGGCGCAAGCCGGCCGCACCCGTGTACACTCGCCGCCCATGGCCGAGCCGCGCGAGACGTTCACATCGCGCTTCGGCGCGGTCATCACGATGATCGGCGTCGCCGTCGGCATCGGCAACATCTGGCGCTTCCCCTACATGGTCGGCAAGTTCGGGGGCGCCGCGTTCGTCCTGATCTACGTGGTCATCGTCACCGCGATCGGCGTGCCCGCGCTCATGGCCGAGTGGGCGCTCGGGCGGCACACGCGGCGCGGTCCGGTCGGCGCGTTCGCGGCGGCCCGGCTGCCGCTCGGGCGCGCGGTCGGCTGGCTCCTGTTCGCGGTGGTGGCGGCGGCGACCGCGTACTACACGGCCGTGATCGGCTGGGTGCTCTACTACGCGCTGGCCCAGCTGGCAGCGCCGCTCCTCACCGTCGACGCGGCCGCCATCCTGCCGCCCGACACCGGGTTCGCGGCGAAGTCGTTCGTCCTCCAGCTCGTCTGCACCGGGGCGGTCATCCTCGGCTGCGCGGTCGTCCTCCTGCGCGGCCTGCGGGCCGGCATCGAGCGGGTGAGCACGATCGTCATGCCGATCCTGCTCGTCATCCTCGTCGTCCTGGTGGTCCGCGCGCTGGTCCTGCCGGGGGCGATGCGCGGCGTGCGCTGGTACATCCTCGAGCTGCGCTGGAGCGACATCGACGCCAGGGTCGCGATGGCCGCGCTCGGCCACGCCATCTTCTCGCTCTCGCTCGGCGGCACCTTCATGGTGGTGTACGGCTCCTACCTCGACCGCAAGGAGAGCCTGCTCGGCGGGGCGGTGTGGACCACCGTCGGGGACACGGTGTCGGGGCTGCTGGCGGGCCTCGCGATCATCCCGGCGGTGTTCGCGTTCGGCCTGGAGCCCACCTCAGGCCCGGGGCTCATCTTCTCGACCCTGCCGCAGGTCTTCGCCGCCATGCCTTTGGGCTGGATTTTCGGCTTCCTGTTCTTCGTCGGCGTGCTGTGCGCCGGCTACCTCTCCGACATCGCCGCCTTCGAGGTGCTGGTCGCCGGCCTCACCGACAACACGCCGCTCGACCGGCGGCGGGCGGTGTGGGCCATCGCCGCGCTGGTCCTCGTCCTCTCGATCCCACCGACGATCAACAACGCCATCTTCGTCCCCTGGGACCTCACCTTCGGCAGCGGCATGCAGACGCTGGGCGCGCTCCTGGCCGTGCTCGCGCTGGCCTGGTGCCTCGACCGCGGCACGGCGCTGGCCGAGCTGCGCAGTCACGGGGAGCGCCCGCTCCCGGACTGGCTGTTTCACTGGATCCGTTTCGGCGTGCCCGCATCGATCATCGCCGTCGGTGTCTGGTGGCTTCTGACCAGCGTGATTGCCAGCGCACCTTGACGGCGCGATCGCTCCCGACTACGAGCGACCCATGCGGCTCGCCTCGCTGCGCGCAGCGCACTGCGCCGGTCTCCTCTCCTTACTCGCCACCACACCAGCGTGCACCGACATCGTCGACCGCGACGCCGACCGCGACGGCCACGGCGACGGTGACAGCGCCCCGCAGAGCTCCCGCCAGCGGGACTTCGCGGCCGCGGCCGAGGAGTTCGGGGTGCCGGAGAGCGTGCTGCTCGCGGTGTCCTATCTCGAGTCGCGATGGGACGCCCACGCCGGCCAGCCCAGCCGGGCGGCCGGCTACGGGCCGATGCACCTCACCGACGCGGCCCGGCTGGGCGCGACGCCCCATCCCGGCGACGGAGGTGAAGACGCGCGCGGCGACGATGCGCGGCCCTGGCATCGCGCCGCGGCGCGCGACGCGCTCCTCGCCCGCGCGCTCCAGACCATCGATCGAGCGGCCGAGCTGGCCGCCACCGACGCGGCGACCCTGCGCGCGGATCCGGCCCAGAACATCCGCGGCGGCGCCGCGCTGCTCGCCCGCTACCAGGTCGAGCTGACCGGCGGACTCGCCGCCGACCCGGCGGCGTGGTACGGCGCGGTCGCGCGCTACAGCGGCGCCGGCGACGCGGCCACCGCGCGGCAGTTCGCCGA
Organism: Kofleriaceae bacterium; assembly: GCA_035262925.1. Lineage (GTDB taxonomy): Bacteria > Myxococcota_A > Polyangia > Haliangiales > Haliangiaceae > DATFRY01. The sequence goes on from DATFRY010000664.1 coordinate 24,087, forward strand.
CGATGCATACGCGGTCATGGCCGGCGGCGAGGCGCGCAGGACCGACGACGGCCAGCTCGTCGCGCTGGCGGGCCAGCCGGAGCTCCGTCCCGACACGGCCCAGCTCGAAGGCCTCGGGCTGCGCGAGCCGGCGCCCGGCGACGTCCAGTGCCCGCTCGACGTGGCCTGCGAGTGGATCCCCGCGCCGTACGAGGACCTGGGCGGCGGCGACTACGGCAACCACGACCTGGCCGACCGCCCGCACAGCCAGGCGATCCGCTACATCGTCATCCACGACACCGAGACCGACTACGACACGACGCTGCAGCTGGTGCAGGATCCGACGTACGTGAGCTGGCAGTACACGCTGCGCTCGGTCGACGGACACGTGGCGCAGCACGTCGACGCGAGGGACGTCGCCTGGCACGCCGGCAACTGGTACGTCAACGCCAAGTCGATCGGCCTCGAGCACGAGGGCTTCGCCGCCCAGGGCACCTGGTTCACCGAGTCGATGGTCCGCACCTCGGCCCGGCTGGTCCGCTACCTGGCGCTGCGCTACGACATCCCGCTCGACCGCGCTCACATCCTCGGTCACGACAACGTGCCCGGCACCACCCCCGCGACGGTGGCCGGCATGCACTGGGACCCGGGCCCGTACTGGGACTGGAACCACTACTTCGATCTGCTCGGCGCGCCGCTGCGCGCGACCGGCGGGCCCCGCTCCGGGCTGGTCACGATCAGGCCCGACTTCGCGAGCAACCGGCCGCCGTTCGTCGGCTGCGATCCCGAGCAGCCCGGCGCGCCCTGCCCCGCGCGCGGCTCGTCGTCGGTGATGCTGCGCGCCGAGCCCGACGACGCCGCGCCGCTCCTCCAGGACATCGGCCTCCACCCCGACGGCTCGCCCAGCACCATGGGCGTGGCCGACGTCGGCAGCCGCGCCGACGCAGGCCAGCAGTACGCGGTGGCGGATCGCAGCGGCCAGGGCGACGATCGGTGGACCGCGATCTGGTACCTGGGTCAGAAGGGCTGGTTCCGCGACCCGGCGGGCGCGCGCACCGCGCTGTGGGCGAGCGGCATGGTGGTGACGCCGAGGCCGGGCCTGGCGTCGGTCCCGGTCTACGGCCGCGCGTACCCCGAGGCCGAGGCCTACCCGGAGGGCGTGCCGCCCCAGGCGATCGCGCCGCTCCAGTACGAGATGCTCGCCGGCCAGCGCTACGTCCTCGGTCAGGAGCCGGAGACCGAGTACTACCGCGCCGTCACGTTCGACGCGACCCAGCACGTCGTCGTCCGCGGCGACCTCCGCTACTACCAGATCCAGTTCGGTCACCGCGTGGCGTTCGTCCTGGCCGACGACGTCGTGGTGATGCCGGCGTCGCAGTAGCTCGGGCGCGAGGCCTCCGACCGGGTCTACGCCGCCACCGCGTCGATGGCGGCGATGATCTCGGCCCGGCGCGCGGGCGAGCAGAACGCGGCGCGCGCGCCGACCCGGGCCAGCTCGGCGAGCCCGGCGGCGTCGAGGCCGAAGTGCTCGTGGCAGAGCAGGTACTCGCGGTCGAGGTCGGTGTGGAACATGCCCGGGTCGTCGGTCGCCAGCGTGACCGGCACGCCGGCGGCCAGCATCTCGCGGACCGGGTGCGCGTCGATGGACGCGACCGCGCGGGTCCGCACGTTGGAGGTGAGGCATACCTCGACCGGCACGCCGCGGTCGGCCAGGTGGGCGAGGAGGCGCG
>DATFRY010000665.1:0-2742 GCA_035262925.1 Kofleriaceae bacterium
ATCGCGCTCGAGCAGCGCGCGCTCTTCTTCACCTCCAAGCTGTCCTACGCGGCCAGCTCCGAGCACGGCGGCTCGGTGTCGCTGTTCGGCAACCCGGGGGTGCGCGACGAGCTGGTCGACCAGTTCGCGGTCGGACCCGACTCGGCGATGATGGTCGAGCGCAGCCAGGGCACCGTGGCGGCGACCGGGAGCTGGACCTCGCGCCTGTTCGACCGGCGCACCGAGCTCCACGCCAGCGCCGGCTACCTGGCCGGCTGGGACCTTCAACAGCCCAAGCTGGCCGCCGGCGGCGAGCAGTCGTTCCGCTTCGCGGTGCCTCGCTCGCTCGAGGACTTCGCCCAGTTCGAGGACCTCCCGGCCGCCTGCCGCGACGGCGGCGCCAGCGATCCCTATCCCACGATCGTCAACTGCCCGGTCATGAACTACCAGGTGGGCGGCATCGACCTCTACACCCGCGACCACACGCGCCGGGTCACCGCGGCGCTCTCGGGCAGCCACCTGCTCGATCTCGGGCGCGGCGGGACCCACCTCCTGGCCGGCGGCGCCGACGTGGCCGACAACGCTGCGGACTCGACGCGCAGGTTCAGCGGCGGCACCCGCTGGTGGCTGATGGACCTCGGCGGCGGCTTCGAGGCCCCCACCCGCTGGCACCTGGTCCAGCCCGACAGCCAGGGCCAGGTCGCCTGCGGCACCGACTGGGACGGCGACGGCGTGGGCGACACGACGTGCGCCTACGATCCGGACGGGTTCACCGCGAACACGCGGACGCGCGACATCGGCCTCTATCTACAAGACACGTACCGGCCGGTGGCGGAGCTGTCGATCGAGGTCGGCGCGCGCTTCGATCGGCAGGCGCTGGGCTCGGCCGACGAGATCGCCGGCCAGCGCGACCCGATCACGCTCGAGCGGGTCCGCGGCGACGCGCTGGTCCTGAACGACTTTTCGCCGCGCGTCGGGGTGATCTACGACTGGACCGGCGAGGGCCGATCGCGCCTGTTCACCCACTGGGGCCGCTACTACGAGGCGATCCCGCTCGATCTCAACTCGCGCGGGTTCTCCGGCGAGGTCATCGACATCGCCATCCTCGATCAGACCGGCGCGCTCACCGGCAGCGCCGGCTGCGGCGACCCGATGCAGCCGGCCAGCTACGACTGCGATCCGGCCGGCACGCTGGGCGGCGTGCAGATCGGCGGCAACCGGCTGGTCGCGCCCGGCACCCGCAGCCAGCACATGGACGAGATCGTGCTCGGCGTCGAGGTCGAGGTGGTGCGCGACCTCAAGCTCGGGCTGGTGGCGATCGATCGCGAGCTGGGCCGCGCGCTCGAGGACGTCTCGCCCGACAACGGCACCACCTTCGTGGTGGGAAACCCGGGCGAGGTCGACGAGGCGGCGGTGCGCGACCTGCGCGCGCGCGCGATGGCGACCGACGATCCGGCCGAGGCGGAGCGGCTGCGCTTCCTGGCCGGCGCCTACGAGGCGGTGGGCGGGTTCGACCGGCCCCGGCGGACCTATCGAGCGCTCGAGCTGTCGGCGGTCAAGTACTTCTCGCAGGGCTTCATGGTGCGCGCCTCGTACACATTCTCGCGCCTGCGCGGCAACTACCCGGGCCTCTTCTCGCCCGACACCGATCAGCTCGACCCCAACTTCACGTCCATGTACGACCTGCCGGAGCTCATGGCCAACCGCTACGGCGCGCTGCCTGGCGATCGCCCGCACGCCTTCAAGGCCGAGGGCTACTACCACCTCGGGCTCGGCGAGCGCGACGCGGTGGTGCTCGGCGCGCGCGCGCGCGGCGCCAGCGGCCGGCCGTCGAGCGCCCTGGGCAGCCACGCCAGCTACGGGGTGGGCGAGACCTTCCTCCTGCCGCGCGCCGCCGGCGAGCGCGCCCCGTTCCAGAGCGCGCTCGACCTGCACGCCGCCTACGACCGCCAGCTCGGCCGCGGCATGGCGCTCGAGGGGTTCGTCAACGTGTTCAACGCGCTCGACCAGCAGCCGGCCACGCGGCTCGACGAGATCTACACCTTCGGCGTCGTGAGGCCGGTGGTCGGCGGCGACGCCGAGGACCTGCGCCACGCCAAGCAGTCCGGCGGGGAGAACAGGACCCTCGCGGTCAACCCGAACTACGGCAACCCGATCGACTCGCAGCTGCCGCTCTCGGTGCAGCTGGGCGCGCGCCTCACTTTTTGAAGTCGCCGTCCCGGCGCTGGTCCGGGACGTCCTCGAGGCCCGGGCTCATGCCCGGGACCGGCGCGACGCGCGCGTCGCCCGGCGAGTAGTCGCGGTGGTAGATGCGCAGGAGGGCCAGGAAGAAGGCGACCACCAGCGGCCCGACGATCACCCCGATGGCGCCGAACGCGGCCAGCCCGCCGATGAGCGAGAAGAAGACGATGGCGCCGTGGATCTCCAGGCCGCGGCGGATGAGGAGCGGCTTGATGAGGTTGTCGACCAGGCCGACCACCGTCACGCCCCACACCGCGAGGAACAGCGCCATGTACGGGTGGCCGGTGACCAGCAGGAGCAGGGCGGCGACCAGGCACACCACCGCCGCGCCCAGCGCCGGGATGAAGGCGACGAAGAAGGTGACCAGCGCGAAGAACACCGGGCTGGGCACCTGGGCGATGAGGTAGCCGACCAGCGCGGCGGCTGCCTGCACGCCGGAGGTGATGATCGCCGACACGATGACGGCGAACGAGACCTTCTTGAAGGTCTCCAGGAGCTCGCGCGTCTGGCCGGGACCGAGCG
>DATFRY010000666.1:0-15818 GCA_035262925.1 Kofleriaceae bacterium
CGGCCAGCGCGTAGACCAGGATGCCGCCCATCATGTTCGGCTCGAGGTAGACGACCGGCGCGGCCATCATGCCGGCCACCGCGCCGAGCAGGGCGGCGAAGCCCCAGCCGAGCGCGAGCATGCGGTCGACGCGGACGCCGACCAGGCGGCTCGACTCGGGGTTTATCGCCGAGGCGCGCATGGCCAGGCCCAGCGGCGTGTACTTGAAGAAGAGATAGACCACCGCGAGCGTGGCCAGGGTGACCGCCGTCATGCCCACCTCGTGCGGCGAGAAGTAGCTGGTGCCGTACCAGGCCTGCGCGTCGAACGGGGTGGGGAACGGCTTGATGGTGGGACCGAACAGCCAGCTGGCCAGGCTGTTGAGCGCGATGAGGAGGCCGATGAAGACGATCACCACCGTGAGGACCGGGGCGTCGCGCAGGCGGCGCAGGATGAGCGCGTGGATGAGCGCGCCGAGCGCGAAGGCGCACGCCAGCGTCATCGCGAAGGCCGCCCAGTAGGGCACGCCGGCGTCGATGAGCGTCCACGCGATGTAGGTCGTGAACATCGCCAGCTCGCCCTGCGCGAAGTTCACGTGGTGGGTCGCCTTGAAGATCATGACCAGCGCGAGCGCCACGCCGCCGTAGATGCTGCCGCTGGCGAGGCCGAGCAGGAGCTGGTGGAGGAAGGCTTCCATCTCGATCACAGCCCCAGGTAGGCGCGCCGGACCAGCTCGTCGCCGGCGATGGCCGAGGCCGAGCCGGACAGCGCCATGCGGCCGGCCTCGAGCACGAAGGCGTGGGTGGCGAGCTCGAGCGCGAGCCCGGCGTTCTGCTCGACCAGCAGCATGCCGATGCCGTCCTGCCGGCTGATCGCCTCGAGGATGGAGAAGATCTTCTTGACCACCAGCGGGGCGAGGCCGAAGGACGGCTCGTCGAGGAGGAGGAGGCGCGGGTGCAGCATGAGCGCGCGCGCGATGGCCAGCATCTGCTGCTCGCCGCCGCTCAGGGTGCCGGCCTGCTGGCGGCGCCGCTCGCCCAGGACCGGGAAGTAGCCGAGGACGCGCTTCTCGTCGCGGGCGACCGCGGCCCGGTCGCGCCGGAGATAGGCGCCCAGGCGCAGATTTTCCTCGACCGAGAGCTCGAGGAAGGTGCCGCGCCCCTCGGGCACATGAGCGATGCCGAGGCGCGCGATGGTCTCGGTCGAGCGGCCGTCGATGCGCTGCCCGGCCAGGCGGATCTCGCCGGTCGTGCGCACCATCATGTTGCAGACCGCGCGCAGGAGCGTGGTCTTGCCGGCGCCGTTGGCCCCGAGCAGCGCGACCACTCCCCCGTCCGGGACCACGAGGTCGATGGCCTGGAGCGCCGGCACCGGCCCGTAGGACGCGCCGACCTTGCGCAGCTCGAGCAGCGGCCTGGCGTCGGGTGTGGTGTCGGCCGTGGTGGCCGCGCCGCCGGTGGTGGCGGCGGTGCCGGTCTTGCTCGAGGTCGACGTCGGCGCCGATGTCGACATCGACATCGACATGGGGGGCGGGGTCGGGGTCATGCGGGCGCCCCCAGGTACGAGCGGATGACCTCCGGGTGCTGCCGCATCTCCGCCGGCGTGCCGGTCGCGATGGTGCGGCCGAAGTCGAGCGCCACGATGCGATCCGACACGCGCATGACCAGGCCGAGGTGGTGCTCGACGAGGAGGATGGTCAGGTCGAGGCGATCGCGCAGCGAGCGGATGAGCTCGCGCAGGTCGTCGACCTCGTCGTGCTCCAGGCCGCCGGCCGGCTCGTCGAGCAGGAGCAGGCGCGGCTCGCTGGCCAGGGCGCGGGCCAGCTCGACCCGCTTGCGGGCCGCGAACGGCAGGGCCGCGACCGGGCGATCGGCCACGTCGGCGAGGCGGAGCTCGTCGATCAGCCGCTCGGCGCGGTCGCGCAGGCGCAGCTCCTCGCGCCCGGCCAGCCGCGTGCGCAGCGCGCTGGCCAGGAAGCCGCCGCGCGCGCGCGCGTGGCCGCCGGCCAGGACGTTGTCGCGCACCGTCATGGTGGCGAACAGGGCCAGGTTCTGGAACGTGCGCGCGATCCCGAGGCGCGCGATGGCGTGGGGGCGGTGGGGCAGGAGCGAGCGCCCGTCGAGCTCGATCGCCCCCTTCTCGACCTCGTAGAGCCGGCTCAGGCAGTTGAACAGGGTGGTCTTGCCGGCGCCGTTGGGTCCGATGAGCCCGCAGATCTCGCCGGGGCGCACGTCGAAGGAGACGCCGTCGAGCGCCACGATGCCGTCGAACCGGACCGACACGTCGCGGACGCGGAGGAGGGGTTCGCCGGGCGCGGTCACCGTCCTGCTCTCGAGCGCCAGTTCCGCGATGTGAAACTGCGTTCCATCAATCTTGTGGCCGGTCTATCGATGCGGACCGAGGGCGCGCTGCAGATCGTCACATACGTGTCCATTGACCGCGGGGTGAAGCGCGCTATAGGGAAATGGATATCGACATGCGCGCACCACCTCGGCGAAGAGCGGCAGTGGAGGACCGGCAGTTCGTCGCCGCGCTGGCCCGCGGACTGGAGGTGCTGGCCTGCTTTCGCACCAGCGACAAGCAGCTCACCAACCAGGAGATCGCGGAGCGGTGCAAGCTGCCCAAGTCGACCGTCTCGCGCCTGACACACACCCTGACTCGCCTGGGCTACCTCCAGTACATGGAGCAGAGCTCGCGCTACGTGCTCGGCACGGCCACCCTGGCCCTGGGCAGCGCGATGCTGGCCCGCATGAACGCGCGGCAGCTGGCGCGCCCGCTCATGCAGGAAGTGGCCGAGGCGACCGGCGCGGTGGTCGCGATGGGGACGCGCGCCCAGCTGAGCATGATCTACGTCGAGATCTGCCGCAGCCGCGCGCCGGTCACGATCAGCCTGGACGTCGGCGCGCGCCTGCCGCTGGCCACCACCTCCATGGGGCGCGCCTACCTCGCCGGCGTCCCCGACGCGCAGCGTCGGGAGCTCATGGCGCAGATCCGGCAGCACGACCGGTCGGGCTGGCCCAAGCTCCGCAAGGGGATCGAGGCGGCGCTCGAGCAGTACCGGCAGCTGGGAATCTGCTCTTCGTTCGGTGAGTGGCAGAAGGACCTCAACGGCATCGCGGCGGCGATCCGTCCAGGCGGGGGCGCGCCGACGCTGGTCATCAGCTGCGGCGGCCCCGCCTTTCAGCTCGCACCCGACTACTTGCTCAACGTCGTGCGTCCGCGCCTGGTCGAGCTCATCCGCCGGCTCAAGGTGACGCTCGGCAGCGAGCACGAGCCCGCGGATCAGTAGTAGGCGAGCTGGAGCTGCATGACCAGCTGATTGGCCGGGTTGACCGCCTCCTCGGGGGCGTTGGGCGACTCGATGCGGTTGTACGCCACGGTCACGTTGGCGGCCGACTCGGCGATGAAGTACTTGAGACCGCCGCCGAAGATGCGCAGGTCGCCGGCCTCGAACATCGCGTCGTCGTTCATGCGCAGCTCGACCTTGCCGAACACCGATCCCTTGAGCGCCTTGTTGTAGTAGCCGATCTCGCCGGCGATGTCGTTCTGTTCGGCGAGGCCGGTCGGCGGTGGCGCCAGCGTGGTGCCCGGATCGAAGTGAAGGAACTGGACCAGGGCGTCGACCTCGTCACCTCCGGCCTTGTCCGCCCCGTTCAGCGGGATGCTGGCGAACGCCGCCGCCGAGGCTGCCCAGTAGGCGTCGACGTCGTTTCCGTCGGCCTTCTGGTAGTCGAAGCCGGCGCTGACGCCGACGACCTGCTTCTTGCCGAAGTACATCCCGTTGAAGACGTACCCCGACTCCGGATCGAGGAAGTCGTACTGGAGGTAGCCTGCCACCCGGAACGGATTCTTGCCCCCCGCCGCGCCCTCCTGCGTCGAGGACTGGCGGAGTCCCTGGAAGACGCCGAGCCGGTACTCCAGGCGGTCTGCCAGGACCTGACCCTTGAGCGCCACGCCCGTGTCTCGCAGATTGGATGTCTGTGTGGCTGCCAGATACGTGGCCGACGTGGTGAGGACATCGAGGGAGGTGTAGGTGGCTGTCGACATGAGGATGTTTCGACAGAAGGGCACCAGCATCAGGCCGGCCTGGAGCTGAAATGCCGGATGCAGGTTGAGCGACAGCAGCGCGTCCTGGAATGTGAGCGAGTTGTAGTTCTTGGTCGCGGTCCCGTCCGGAGCGGTCGCGGTCCGCCCCAGGTTCGCGGCCTCGAGGAGGAGCAGGAAGGTCATCTTCTTGAAGACACCGCCGGCGAAGAAGATGCGCGCGCGGCGGAGATACGTGTTCCACTGGTATCCGCCGTCGTCGCCGCTGGGCTGCTGCACGACGCGGTCCTGCAGGAGCTCTGACCATCCCTGCAGCATGAGACCTGGACGGATGAAGAAGTTGTCACCCAGGACCAGCTCGTTGCTCGGCCCCATGGCCGGGAACAGCGTCGCCGGCCGCGAGACGACCGGCGTGGTCCCCGGAGGAGGCTGAGGTGCCGGCTGTGCGGGCGGCGGCTGCGCCTCGGGCTGATCGGCGCCCGGCGGGGCCTGCTGATCGCCGGCCTGCTGAGCCGCGGCCTGCTGCGCGCCGGCCGGCTGATCGGCGGCCGGCTGGTCTCCGGCCGGCTGGCTCTGGGCCAAGGCGGTTCCGGGGCCGAGGGCCGCGATGAGCAGTGAGATGACGAGTGAAGCAGACCAGGTGTTTCGTCGCGTGAACCGGTGGATCATGTCTGACTCCTCGTTACGGGTCATCAGAGCTCCGAGCTCCATCGCTGCACCGACGCCCTGTGACGGCGCCGGGGGGTGCGCAGGGGGAGTGGAGGCCAGCCCCTCCTCAGGCTGTTCCGCAATGCGGAACAGCGTTCCGCACTGGCTGCGTGCACGCTACAAGACTGCCTGGGGGCGGTCAAAACAATTCGTCTGCGCATGGCGCTGGACGCAGCGCGTCGCGGCTCATCGCGCGCGACGTATCGAGCTGTGGGTAGATCTGCGGCCAGAGCCGCAGCGACCTGCGACCTACAGATCCTTCTCGAGGTCGAACGACAGGCCGCCCGAGGCGAGCCCGACCGCGACGGCGCTGCCGATCAGGAGGAGCGCGCCGCCGCCTGCGATCGTGTACCAGCGCCTGTACCACGGTGTGGGCTCGGTGCCGGGGCCGGTGCCGGCGGGCAGTGGTCCGGGGACCGCGGTGCGCCGGATGTCGCCGGCCACCTCGCGGTAGGCGCGCAGGTCGACCGCGACTCGCGCGTCGTCACCGAACTCGACGTCGACGAAGCGGACGAAGTCGCGGTATTCGGGGTGCGTGACGCGCAGGGCGTGGGGGCCGACAGCGAGGGTGAGCGGCCGCACCGGCGAGCGCGAGACGAGCTCGCCGTCCACGAAGATCGACGCGCCGCGCACGTTGCAGTCGAGCAGCATGCGCCCGACGTAGCGGTCGGGGGCCAGGAGGCGGGTGGCGGCCGCGCTCGCCTCGACGTCGGCCGGGCGCGCGCCGCCGAGCTCTAGCACCGACGAGCGCACCTCGCTGCGGGCCGGCACGTCGATCAGCTTGAGATAGACCACCTGCGCGCGGCCGAGGCCGCCCACCTCGCCGTAGACCGCGTAGTCGGCCGACAGGAGCTGGCCGAGATCGGCGATGCAGGCGGTGTCGCCGTCGCACGACCTCAGGCCGGGGCGGCGGGAGCGTTTGATGGCGTCCTGCATCGCGGCGCCGGCGACGAGGTCGACCGATTCGAGGGCGGCCACGGCCCGGGTGACGAGGCGCTGGGCGGCGCGGACATCGGCGGAGCTGGACTCCGCGCCGAGGGTGGCGAGGGGCGCCACGACCACGCGGCGGCGCGGGCCGGGCGGTGCGGATGGCTGTGCAGGTGGGGGGGCCGATCGGGCCGGCGGGGCTGGCTGGGGCCGAGAGGTGGGCGGGGAGGTGTGCCTCGGTGCGGGCGCGGCCGAGGGTTTCGGTGCGGGCGCCGCGGTCGGGGGCGCCGGGTCCGCGGGCTGGGCGGCGGCGGGCGAGGCGGTGGCGGCGGCGAGCGCGGCGGCGAGCGAGATGGCGGCGAGCGAGGCGGCGCGCGTCAACGGCACGCCTCCGGCATGGCCCGGCAGTCGAGCACGTCGTCGCGGGCGAGCGAATAGCCGACCGCGCCGCCGACCACGACCGCAGCCACGCCGGCCCCGATCAGGAACCAGCCGGAGTCGTACCAGTGGCGCGGCGCCGGGCGGGGGCGGCGGCTGGCGCGCCGGGCCAGCTCGGCGCGGGCGGCGATCGGGTCGACCACCAGACGGACGACCACGCGGGTCGTCTTCTGGAATCGCACCTGCACGCGGTCGGCGAAGGCGGAGTAGCCGGGGGCGCGGACCTCGAGCCGGTGAGCGCCGAGCGACAGACCGGCGATCGGGCGCGCCAGCGGCGTCCGGCCCACCACGCGGCCGTCGAGGACCACGCGCGCGCCCGAGATGTCGGCCAGGACCGAGATGGCGCCGAGCAGGCGCTCGGGCGCCAGCAGGCGATAGGCGGCGACCCGCACCGAGTCGATGAGCTCGTCGGGGTTGCCGCGCAGCGGGTCGCTCGCGATGCGGCGCAGCTCGGCGCCGGTCGCGGCGTTCACCACCTTGATGTTGACGACGTAGCTGTCGCCCAGCGCGGCGACGTTTCCGGACACCACCAGCTCCACGCCGAGCCGCTTGCCGATGGCGGCCAGGCAGGGGTCCTCGCCGGCGCACTGGGCCAGGCGGGTGCCGCGCAGCCCGCGGGCGATCTCGCGGCGCGACGGGCTCGGCCCACCGGCCAGGCGCTCGAGCTCCATGCGGAACAGGGCCTCCAGCCGCGCCACCTTGTCCGCGTCCATGCCGAGCGGGTCGAAGCCGAGCACCGCGATGCGGAGCGGGCCGGCCGGCGCCGGCGCCTGTCCGCGCACCGCCGGCGCGCCGCCCGTCAGCACCGCGAGCGCGGCGACGACCATCGCCACCGCGACTCCTCTGCGCGTGACGGAGTGGTCGCCGGCGAGCACCTCGCGGCAGTGTATCAAAATCGCATCGCGCGGTGGACCGCGGCCCGCGTCATCGGCGGCGCGCCGGGTCGGTGAAGCCGACGATCTGGTGGCCGGCCACGATCCGCACCGCGCTCGGAGGAAGCGGCGCCGGGTTGGTGGCGAGCTGGAATCCGTCGCGCTTGAAGGCGACCCGGATCCGCGTGATCGGAGCGGCCCGGTCGGCGGCGCGCAGGAGCTGGGCGGCCTCGGCGGGGACGTCGCCCCGGCCGCTCTCGCCCAGGGTGGCGCATCCGATGATCACCGTGCGGTGGATCGACGGGGGCAGGGCGAAGGGCGGGGCGGCGCGCGTCTCGCCGCCGGTGGTCTCGAGCTGGATGATGGTGGGAACGCGTCGCCGCAGGAGCCGCCGCCGCCGCTGCAGCCGATCGAGAAGGGGCTGCCGTCGACCGGGATGGCGCCGAGGACGGCGTCGGAGGCGCCGCAGTGAGCTCGCCGAAGCGGACCGCGCAGGCGGCGACCGCCGCCTCGTTCGAGCTGGCGCCCGAGAGTGGGCGGGCCTGTCCGCTCGCAGATCAGGGCGACCGGATGGTGGAGTCGTCCATCCGCCAGCGCCCCGGGTCGGTGGTGAAGGCGGCGTCGGGCATCGCGGTGCGCAGCGCGGCGCCGCCGGCGGGGGCGCTGGCGACGCAGAATCCGAGCAGGTCGAGGTCGGCCACGGTCCAGCCCATCGCCGCGCGCATGCCGACCGCGGGGTCGCCGAGCGCGCCTGACGGCGACGCCCATGCGCCGTACAGGCGGTCGATCGGGATGCGCGGAAGGCCCGCGGGGCCTTCGATCTCCACGTCGCGCAGGCCCGGCCACGCCGACACGGTCGGGCGCGGGAGACGCTCCGCCAGCGCGTGACGCGCGAGGCGGAGCCCGGCGAATCAGGCGGCAGTGCTCACACCGGATCGGACAGCAACGGCCGTGCCACGGTTGTCCGCCGCCACCGCGCGCTGACCCTCGCATCGCGTGCGCGGCGATCGCGCGCGCGATCGAGATTCGCGACACCGGTGTCGCCTGAAGGGCGTGACAGGCGGCGTGACCGGTGACGCGATCGCATGCCGCAGCGGCTCACCCTGCGTGGGCGCCAGCGCGGGAGCGGGCGTGAGATTCGCGGCGAATCGAGGCCAGGATGGTAGCCTGCTGTTCGGCGTGGGGGAGGGTGCGGTGACGCTGGTGTGCCGCCATGCGGAGGACCTGGTTCGCCTCCTGCTGCGGGCTCGCCGCGCCCGCCGCGCCCGCGATGCGGCGCCGCCGGACGTCGTCGGGCCTCGCGTCGCCGCGCCGCGCGTGACCGGGCCGCGCGCCCGTGCGCGCCATGTGGTCGATGTCGATCGCGAGACGGGTCGCGAAATGGGTCGCGAGATGGGTCGCGAGATGGGTCGCGAGATGGTGGCGGTGGCGGCCGAGGTCGACCGCGCGCGCGCCGATCTCCTCCGGTACGGCGCGGAGGACGTCGCCGACAACCACGCGGCCATCGCCGCGAAGATCCGCGAGGCGGTGCGCGAGCGCCGCCGCGCGGGTCGTCACCTCGGGGGTACCTCATGAGCTCGCCTTTGTCCGCCGATCGCCTCGATCAACTCGTCCTGGCCCGTCTCGCGGCCAGGCCTGCGCCCGGGCCCGCCAGGCTGCGCGAGGCCGTGCGCCGCTTCTGGCCCGCCGCCTCGGTCGACGACATCGAAGGCGCGCTGCGCCGCCTGGAGGGCGCGGGCTCGATCGCGCGGGGAAGGCGATCCGCGTGGCAGGTCACCGAGCGCGGCGCGGGCGCGGCGCGCCAGCTCGGCGCCGGAGCGCCCTGGAAGCAGGTCGCCGACGCCGTCCTGCCCATCTTCGCGCTCGGCTGGGGGGCGGACGACAGGCAGGTGCGCAAGCGGCTCGACGGGCGCGAGCTGTGGGCGGCGGCCATCGTCGCCCGCGACTTCGGCCTCATCGGCGACGGCGAGCAGCCGCCGACGCCCTCGTTCGTCAGCACCAGCATCGTGTGGCGCATGCTCGGCCTGAAGGGCGAGCTGCCCCGCCAGCTCCCGGCGGTGATGCCGGCGCGCTTCATCGGCGCGCTGCTCGGCGCGGAGGTCGCCGACTGGAGGCGCGGCCTCGTCCTGCTCGCGGGCCGCTCGGTCGCCGCACCGCGCGCCGACGTCAAGGCGCTGCGCGACGGCGTGGTCCAGGCCTGGCTCGGCGGGCACTCGTGGACGGAGGCCACCCAGGAGCTGGCCGCGGTGCTCGACTCCGGCAACGGCCCCACCCGCGACGGCGCCAACGGCCCCGCCCGCGCATCCTCGTCCCCGGCGGTCAACGACCTCGAGGCGTTCGCCGGCCGCGTGCGCGAGGCCGCGCGCCGCGCCGACCGCGGCGTCTTCGGCGATCGCAAGGTCTTCATCTCGTCGGTGTGGCGCGGCCTCTACGCCGGCGACGGCTCGCTCAGCCTCGAGGAGTTCAAGCGCCGCCTGATCGAGGCGAACCGGCGCGGGCTGCTCCGCCTCTACCGGGCCGATCTGGTCGAGGAGATGGATCCAGCCGAGGTCGCCGCCTCCGCCACCCAGTATCGCGACGCCACCTTTCACTTCGTGGAGCGCGAGGCGATCCCGTGACCAGCGCGGCCGCCGCGACCGCCGTCCTCGAGCCGCTGGCGATGGACCTGCTCCTGGCGTCGCTCGAGCGCCTGGCCGGCCTGGTCGGCGACGGACTGCCCGACGAGGAGCGCCGCCGCCTGGCCGATCTGCGCCGCGACCCCGATCTCGCCGCGGCGCAGCCCGCGCGCATCCGCCTGCCCGACCGCGCGCTCATCACTCTCGCCCTGCTCGACGACTGCCTGCGCGTCCTGCATCGCGGTCTCGAGGCCGACGGCGTCGTCGAGGTCGACGAGCTCGACCACGCCTTCCCGCTCATCTATCTCGCGGCCAGCCGGTACGGCCGCTCGCTGGACCGCTACCGCGAGTTCGCCGCCGTCGACAGCGACGGCGCGGCCAGGTTCCTGGCCACACATCGCGGCGACCCGCGCCCCTTCGGCCTGGCCTCGGCCGCCACCGCATGGCTCGGCCTCGATCTGTGCGCCGCCGCCGCCCGCAGGGCCGCCTCGGCCGAGCTGCTCGACGAGTACGAGCGCATGGCGCTGCGCCTCATGGACGAGGTCATCGCCGTCGGAGGCGTGACCGACGCCGAGCGCGATGTCCGCCAGCAGCTGTCGCTCGAGATCGCGGACCGCCTGCGCGCGCGCCGCCCGCCGGACGCGGCCGGCGCCGATCCCCGCGACCTGGCCTTCTGCCGCCGGGACGCCGAGGACGTGTTCGGCAGCGTCGCGCAGTCGGCGCACATCCACTCGCGGGACCCGCTCGACGTCGAGACCATCCACGCCGACGCGCGCGCGGTGTTCGAGCGCCTGCTGGCCCAGGCGACCACCCCGGCCCGTCACGACGTCGGCCGCATCCTGCTCATCCGCGGCGAGTCGGGGAGCGGCAAGACCCACCTCATGCGGGCGTTCCGCGCCATGGTGCACGGCCCGCGGCTCGGCTTCTGCAGCTACGCGTCCCTGACCTCCGACACGGGCGACTACGCCCGCTATCTCCTCGTCAACCTCATCGACTCGATGGAGAAGCCCTACGACCCGCCGGAGCTGGACCGGCAGTCGCTGGTCTACCTGTCCGACGGGCTGGCCGAGCTGGGCGACGCGATCTCGCCCGACCAGCTGGAGCGGCTGCGCAACGACGAGATGGGCCACGACCAGCTGGGCGGCGCGGTCGGCGACCTGGTCAGCCGCCTCCTCCGCACCGAGGCGCTGGGCGACGTCGACGTCGATGTCGTGCACGCGCTGCTGCTCATCCAGCGCCGCGACCCGGCGATCACCAAGCGCGTGATCAAGTTCCTGCGCTGCGACGACCTCACGCCGCACGAGCGCGGCGTGCTGGGAGGCCTCGCGCCGCGGCTGGCCCCGGAGGCGCCGCTGCGCATGATCGAGCAGCTCGGCCGCCTGGCCTGGGCCACCCAGCAGGCCGCGCTGGTCCTGCTGGTCGATCAGATGGAGGACATCCACGACCTGGAGTCGGGGCGCGACCGGTTTCGCAGGGCGGTGGCGGCGCTGCGCGCGACCGCCGAGCGCCTGCCGTCGGTCATCGTGGTGATGGCCTGCCTCGACGATCTGTGGGCCGGCCTGCGCGACCGCGTGAGCCAGGCCGACCGCGACCGGCTCGAGCGCGATCCGCCGCCCGTCCTCCTGCGCACGCAGCGCAACCTCGACGAGATCGAGGCGATGGTGGCGCGCCGGCTCGAGAACCTGTACGCGCCGCAGGGCAACGCCTTCCGCGCGGACGAGCCGCTGTATCCGTTCACGC
Organism: Kofleriaceae bacterium; assembly: GCA_035262925.1. Lineage (GTDB taxonomy): Bacteria > Myxococcota_A > Polyangia > Haliangiales > Haliangiaceae > DATFRY01. Next base: position 11,324 of record DATFRY010000666.1, read on the forward strand.
GCGCGCAGCTGGAGCCGCTGGTCAACCAGCGCGCGCGCGACGTCCTCACCTCGTGCAAGCGCTTCCAGGAGGCATGCATCGCCCGCGGCCAGGTGGTGGCGGGCGGGGACCTCGGCGGCGATCCGGGGCGCGGCGACGATCAGGGCGGCGCGCCCGGGCGGATGGCCGCGCTCACGCGGGTGTGGAACGACCTGCGCGTCGCGCAGATCGACGTGCCGGAGGACGAGGCGGCGCTGGCCGAGCTCCTGGCGGGCGCGGCCGCGGCCATCTCGGCAGAGCTCGCCTCCTCGGGAGCCGAGCTGCGCGCGCGGCGCGACGGCGCGCGGGTGTCCGTCGACGCGGTCGCGTCGGGCGGGACGGCTGGCAGCCAGGTCGTCGGCGTCACCAACGCGAGCCCCCGGGGCGGCGGGCTGCAGCGTCAGATCGAGGAGCTGGCCGCGGCGCGAGGCGGCCGCCCGGCCGTGGCCGTGCGCACGACCGAGTTTCCCGCCAACGCGAAGACGAAGGTCGCGCAGTCCCTGGCCGCCTTCGTGTCGAGCGACAACCGCGTGCTGGTCATCGACAACGACACCTTCCGCACCATCGCGGCGCTGCGCGAGCTCGCGCGCCGGCCGGACGTGCAGGCCGATCTCGCGGCCTGGCGCCGCGAGGCGCGCCCGCTCTCCAGCATCCCCGCGCTGCGCGATCTGTTCGAGCTCGACCGGCTCGCCGCCGCGGCCGCCGCCGCCCGCGCGATGCCGCTGTCGGCGGTGCCGGCGCAGCGGATGCCGCCGACGACACCGACGACACCGACGACGCGGGCGCCGGCCCCGCCACCGGGCGCGGCCACCGGCGAGGGCGCCCGTCCGCCCCTGCGGCCGGTCGGCGACCCGGCGCGCCTCCGCATCGGAGTGTCTGCCTCGCTGCGCGAGCAGGCGGTCGATGTCGCTGCCAGTGACCTCCTGCAGCACGCCGTCTTCCTCGGCTCGACCGGAAGCGGAAAGACCACCGTCGCGCTCAACCTCATCGAGCAGCTCCTCGAGCGCGGCACCCCCGCGATCCTGGTCGACCGCAAGGGCGACCTCTGCCGCTACGCCAGCGACGCGTGGTGGGCCGAGGTCCCCGATGACCCCGAGCAGGCCCGGCGCAAGCGCGCGCTGCGCGAGCGAATCGACGTGCGCCTCTTCACCCCCGGCGACGCGCGCGGTCGCGACCTCATCCTGCCGCTCCTGCCGGCCGGCTGGAGCGGAGCCCACGAGACCGAGCGGGAGAAGATGGCCAAGCACGGCGCGGCCGCCCTGGCCGCGCTCATGCGCTACGGGCAGAGCGAGACCCACGCCAAGCGGACCGCGGTGCTCAAGGCCGCGCTCGAGATCGACGGCGGCCGCACACCGACGCTGGCCGACCTCATCGACCTGGTCGAGCGCCCCGACGACGAGCTGACCGTGCGCGTCTCCAACCTGCGTCGCTTCTTCCAGCCGGTGGCCGAGGACCTCCAGACCCTCGGCATCAACTTCGGCCACCTCCTGGCCGCGCACGGCGAGACCCTCGACGTGGGCGCGTGCATGACGCCAGCCCGCGGCCGCACGCCTCTCACCATCATCAGCACCAGGTTCCTGGGCGAGACGACCACGCTCCTCTTCTGGGTCTCGCGCCTCCTGGCCGACCTCACCCGCTGGCTCGAGCAGCACCCGAGCGGCCGTCTCCAGGGCGCGGCCCTGTTCGACGAGGCCGACCTCTACCTCCCCGCCACGTCCTCGCCGGCCACCAAGGAGCCGATGATGGACCTCCTCCGCCGCGCCCGCTCGAAGGGCTTCGGCGTCCTCCTCGCCTCGCAAAATCCGGGCGACTTCGACTATCGCGGCCGCGAGAACATCAACACCTGGTTCGTCGGCAAGGTCTCCCAGGATCGCACCCTCGGCAAGCTGCGCGATCTCCTGGGCGACACCGCCGCCGCCGGCCTGCCCAACCTCCCGCGCGGCCAGTTCTTCCTCGTCCGCTCTCCCCCTCCCCGCGAGGTCCGAGCCGACCGCTCCCTCATGGACACCATCGAGCTCGGCCCCGACGAGGTCCTCGCCCTCGCCCGCGCGACACGCGGCTAGGCGCCGGGGCAGGGGCGCGAATCCATTGACGCGGCCCGCTTGCGGCGCGCGGGGCCGCGGCTCTCAGCTGGCTTTCAGCTGACATCGACTACGCTTGACGCGATGCGGCTGCTCGTGGCCGAGGACGAGGCTCGCCTGGCCGCTGCGCTCGCGGACGGGCTGCGCGCGGAGACCTTCGACGTCGACGTGGTGCACGACGGTCACGATGCGCTGTGGCGGGCGCGCGAGGGGCGCTATGACGCCATCGTGCTCGACCTGCTCCTGCCCAGCATGAACGGCTGGGAAGTGTGCGAGACGCTGCGCCAGGAGAGCATCTGGACCCCGATCCTCATGCTCACCGCCAAGGACGGCGAGTACGACGAGGCGGAGTCCCTCGATGCCGGGGCCGACGATTTCCTGTCCAAGCCGTTCTCGTTCATCGTCCTGGTCGCCCGGCTGCGCGCGCTGATCCGGCGGGGCGGACACGAGCGCCCGGCGGTGCTGGCGGTCGAGGACCTCTCGCTCGACCCGGCCACGCGCGCGTGCACGCGCGGCGGGCAGGCGATCGCGCTCACGCGGCGCGAGTTCTCGCTGCTCGAGGCGCTCATGCGCCGCGCCGGCGAGGTCCTGCCCAAGCAGCAGCTCCTCGACCACGTCTGGGGGCTCGACTTCGTCGGCGACGCCAACGTGGTCGAGGTCTACGTGCGCTACCTGCGCCGCAAGATCGACGAGCCGTTTCGCCGCCCGCTGCTCGAGACCGTGCGCGGCGTCGGCTACCGGATCGGACCGGCGCGGAGGGACGCCCATTCTCGGTAGGCTCGGCGGAGTCCGGCTGCGCCTGACGGCGGCCGTGACGCTGAGCTTCGCCCTGGCCCTCGCGCTGGGGGGCGTCCTGCTGGTCCGCGCGGTCAAGCACACCGTGCTGGAGGCCGCCGAGACCGCCGATCGCGGGGCGCTGGCCGACGTGAGCAAGCAGCTCGCGAGCGGCGTCCCGATCGAGAAGCTTGTCGCGCCCGACGAGGCGCCGCGGCGCATCTATCTGCGCAGCCGCGAGCAGGTGCTGCCGTTCCCGCCGATGGACAGGCAGGCCTTCTTCATCATGCTGCCGCCGGGAGGGGAGCCGCGCGCGGCCGCCGGCGCGCGCGACCTCCTCTTCGAGCGCCGCGTGCCCGCGGCCGACGACCCGCGCTGGCTGGTCGTGCGCGGCGTGGCGCACGTGCCGGGCGGCGGCCCGATCGAGCTGTTCGCCGCCCGGCCGCTGGAGGAGCTGCGCCGCAGCGCCGAGACCCTGGCCCAGGTCCTGTGGATCGGCATCCCGCTGCTCATCGCGCTCATCGCGGTGACCGCCTGGCTCGTGGTCGGCCGCGCGCTGTCGCCGGTCGACGCGATGACGCGCCAGGTACAGCGCATCGGGGCCAGCAACCTGCACGAGCGCCTGCCCGAGCCGAGGGCGCGCGACGCGATCGGCGAGCTCGCGCGCATGCTCAACCGCATGCTCGACCGACTCGACGAGGCGGCGCGCGTGCAGCGCCAGTTCACCTCGAACGCGTCGCACGAGCTGCGCAGCCCGGTCGCCAGCATCCGCACCCAGCTCGAGGTCGCGCTGGCCCGTCCCGGCTCGGTCGACTGGGACGCGGTGGCGCGCGGCATCCTGGCGGAGGACCGGCGCCTCGAGGCGCTGGTCGCCGATCTCCTGCTCCTGGCCCGCCTGGACGAGCAGGCGGCGCCTCCGCGCGCCGACGTCGACCTCGAGGACGTCGTGCTCGACGAGGCGCGCCGGCCGCGCCGCGTTCCGGTCGACACCGCATCGATCGAGCCGGCCCGGGTCGGCGGCCACGCCGCGCAGCTGGCGTGCGTCGCGCGCAACCTGCTCGACAACGCCGGCCGCCACGCGCGGTCCCAGGTGAGCGTGGGCCTGCGCTGCGACGAGCGCGGACGGGTCGCGCGCCTGTGGGTCGACGACGACGGGCCGGGCATCCCGGCGGCGGACCGCGAGCGCGTGTTCGAGCGCTTCACTCGCCTCGAGGAGGGCCGCAGCCGCGACGCCGGCGGCGTCGGGCTGGGGCTCGCGCTGGTGCGCCGCGTCGTCGAGCGCCACGGCGGCGAGGTGGCGATCGGCCAGGCCCCGCTCGGCGGCGCCCGCGTCGAGGTCACCCTGCCGCTGGGCGCGGGGGCCGGCGACGCGGACGGGGCGAGCGCCGGCGCGGGGGCCGAGGCGGACGCGGCGAGCGCCGGCGCGGGGGCGAGGGCGAAGGGCCTCGCCCCGCCGCGCCGTGATGGGCGCTCCGGTCCTCACTGCTCGTAGCAGCGCGGACAGCCCGTGTATTGCTGGCAGCACGCCGTCAGGCATCCCGAGTAGGTGCCGCCGTTGTGCACGCAGTCGATGCGGCATGTGTGCCACGAGCCAACCAGCCACTGGGGCACCGGGTTGCCAT
>DATFRY010000667.1:0-9939 GCA_035262925.1 Kofleriaceae bacterium
GGCCGCCTTCGAGCGGTCCGAGCCCGAGGGCCGAGCGCAGGTTGAGCAGCGCCAGGCCGAGTCCATAGCGCTCCTGCGCCAGCGCCACCTCGGCGTCGAACAGCCGGGCAGTGGCGTCGGCCACATCGAGCGCGCGCGCCAGGCCCTGCTTGTACAGGGTGCGCGCCTCCTCCACGTTCTTGCGCGCCGCGACCACCGCCGCACCGGCGACGGTGACGGTGTCGCGCGCGGTGCCGAGCGAGACCAGCGCGGTGTCGACCTCGAGCGCGACCCCGCGCGTCTGGCGATCCGACTGGAGCCTGGCCGCCTCGGCCTGGGCGACCAGGTCGTCGCGATCGGCCAGGCGCTCGCCGCCATCCCACAGCGTCCAGACCGCGTTCAAGCCGAGAAACCAGTCGACCGTCTTGCCGGTCACGCCCGCCACCGACGTGGTGTTGGCCGTGCCGCTGGCCACCAGCGACGGGACCCAGCGCCAGAGCGGCTCCCTGGCGGCCTCGCGCGCGGCGCCCACCCGCAGCCGACCCGAGCGCACGTCGGGCCGCCGCGCCTGGGCCTCGCCGATGGCCCTCCCTCGCTCCGCCGAGGTCGACGCGGCCGCGGCGAGCAGCGCGTCGGGCGACGCGAGCGGCCCGCGCAGCTCCGCCCCGAGCAGCCAGCCGAGGTTGAGCATGCCGGACGACAGATCGCCCTGGGCGCGGCGCAGCTCGAGCTGCGCGGTGGTGAGCTCGAGCTCGGCGCGCGACACGTCGTTGGAGCTGGCCAGCTGGGCGGCGGCGCGGCCGCGCGCGTCGGCCAGGTTCTCGCGCGCGAACGTCACGCGGTGCTGGGCGGCCTCGACCACCGCCTGGAGACCGAGGGTGGAGAGGAACGCGCCGGCCGCCTCGAACCCGACCTGTCGGCGCGACTCGATGCGATCGAGCTCGGCGGCGGAGCGGGCCAGCTTCGCGGCGCTGAACAGGGGAAACCCGCGGCCGTCGAACAGGGTCAGGTTCGCGGTCAGGCTGCCGGTGTAGGCGTGCCGATGCTGGAACATGCCCGGGTCGCCGCGAAAAGTGTACCCACCCTGCGCCGCGAGGTCGGGAAAGAAGAAGGCGCGCGCGCGGTCGACTCCGGCCTCGGCCGAGGCCAGCTGCTCGCCGGCGATGCGGGGTCGCTCGTCGCGGGCCACGGCCATGTCGACCGCACGCTCGACGGTGAGCTGTGCGATGGGATCCGGCGCGCCCCTCGCCATGCGAGGCACGAGCGCGAGCGATGCCAGGAGTGCGGCTGCCACGACTGGCAATTTGAGCGCGTTCATTCGATGTTTCCGCGGGTTACTGCTCTGGACGAGGGCGAGTCGAGGCTAGCGCCAGCGCGTTCGTCGCGGCAAGTCGCCGGCCCCTCATCGTGGCGCACAGGGCGGGCTTTTTGCCGTCAGGCTGGAACCGCTCGGATGCGGTTCTGCTTCCCGGCCGAGCGATGTCTGCAGGATCCGCACACCGCAGCGCGTTGCGAGCAGCGCGACAACGGTTCGACGACGCGTCGGCGCGACGAGCCGAGGACGCGCCGACGGACGAGCCGAGGACGCGGTCAACCCGAGCCGGGTGGCGTCGTCGAATCTGCCGCCGACAGCGCGGCCACGTGCGCCACGAAGTCGGCCTCGGTGATGATGCCGACCAGGCGCTCGCCCTCGACCACGGGCAGGCACCCGATCTTGCGGCGCAGCATGATCGCGGCGGCCTCGCCGAGCGGCGTATCGGGTGTGGTGGTGATCGGATCGGCCGCCATCACCTCGCGCACGAGCAGCGCGCCGAGCAGGCGGGACTGGGCCGCCGCGGCCATGCCGAGGGCGCTGGCCAGCGCGCCGCGGAAGAGATCGCGCTGGCTGACCAGCCCGCACAGGCGTCCCTCGTCGTCCACCACCGGCATGTGGCGGATGCGGCCGAGGTTCATGATCCGATCGGCGATGTCGAGGGTCTCTTCGCGGCCCAGGGTGACGACTTCGGCGGACATGAGATCGCGCACCAGCATGAAGGGCGCATACCACGCGGGGGACGGTCGCGAAAGCGCCCGCGCGGGGCGAGGGCCGGCGTCCTCGCGCTACACGTGGTCGACGCGGTCGTCGACGCCGTGGTCCTCGTCTTCGTCGTCGTCCTCCTCCTCGCGGTCGATCATCGCGACGCGCTCCGCCGTGCCCATCTCGATGCGCAGCCGCGCGAGCGAGCCGTCGGCCGCGAGATCGCGGTAGACGTCGAAGGCGCCGTCGCCCCAGGTGGTGGCGAACCCGCACACGACCGCGCCGCCGATCTCGACCTCGCCGGACTGGGTCGGGCTGGCGCCCGCCCGGGCCAGGAGCTGGTACGAGTGCGAGTGCGGGCGGACGTCGATCGCGAACCGGCGGCCGCGGGCCTGCTGCATCTCCAGGCGCATGTGAGCGTCCCTGGCCCGCGCGGCGTCGAGATCGATCCAGCCGTAGCTCTGCGCCTCGCCGGTGAGCCCGAGCCGCGCGGCGCCCGACTCGGTCGCCGCCGTCCCGGCGTCGCGCCCCCAGAAGACGACGTCGACCAGGCCGTCGAGCGACTCGACGTCCTTCCACGAGCCGACCGCGTCGACGTCGGCGAACATGAGCCGCGCCCGATCGACCAGCACCGACGCGGCCAGCACCGCGCTGGTCACCTCGGCGTCGGACAGCTCGAGCCAGACCGACTGCCACCAGTCGTCGTACCCGCTCCCCTCCGGCATGCGCCGGCCGGCGACCGGCAGCCGGGCGCGCGACGGCACCCCCTCGCACGCGACCGCCCACATGCCGCAGAACGGGACCTGCGCGACGCCGGGCGTGGCCTCGAGCAGGGCCGCCGCGCGCCTCCGGTGGGGCACGCGCTCGGGCGCCGGCTCCAGGCGCGCGTCGAGCCCGTGCTCGTCGGCGACGGCGGCGAACTCGCGCACCGTCTCGGCCACCGCCGCCTGCGGCACGTCGAACACGTAGGGCGGGCGGCCCGACGCGCGGTTGAAGAGGCGCACCGCGGTGATGGCGTCGGCCCCGCGGGCGATGAGGTCGACGGCGGTGTCGGCCGCCCGCGCCAGGTGCGCGCCCCACACGCGCTCGTCGAGCGCCGGCCGGCGATCGTGCGACCACGCGCCCAGCATCCCGCCGTCGATGAGGAGGACGATGCCGCTCGGCACCGTGACGTGTCCAAGCAGAATGTCGCCCTCGGCGCGGCCCATGGCGGCGAGGATACTCGAACGCTCCGCGCCGCGTGGGCGGTCCTCGAGATCGAGCGGGGGAGCGGCAGGGACAGCAGGGAGGCGGCCTCACCTGACTCGCTGCCACCTGTCGTCGTCACTGTCGTCGTCACGTCCTGCGGGCCCGGCCGCGGCGCCGGGGCCACGGCGTCGGGCGTGCCGCACCGGCGGTCCAGCGCGCCACGTCGTCGGCCAGCGGGCTCTCGCCGCGCGCGCGCCGCACCAGGAACAGGCGCGCGCGCATGCCCAGCCAGGGCAGGGCGCGCAGGACGACGCCGGGCGGGGCGGCGGCGCGGTAGCTGGCCGGCACCAGCGAGACGCCGGCTCCGGCCTCGACCAGCGCGAGCGCGCTCGCCCAGTCGCTGACCTCGACCGCGATGGTGGGCGTGAAACCGGCGGCGCCGCAGGCCGCGACCCAGCGATCGCGGTCGCGCTCGCCGGCGACGACGGCGATCCACCGCTCGCCCTCCAGGTGGGCGGCGCGGACCGTCCGGCGCGCGAGCGGATGGGCTCGCGGCAGGGCGAGCTCGTAGGGCTGCTCGAGCACGCGCCGCGCGACCAGGTCGCTCGTGCGGGGCATGGTGTGGACGAAGGCGAGGTCGAGCTCTCCGGCGCGCATCGCCTCGAGCTGGGCGGCCGACCGCAGCTGGCGGAGCGCGATCTGCGCGTCCGGCTCGCGCGCGCCGAGCTCGCGCAGCGCGGCGGGCAGGATGCCGGCCCACACCGCCGTGCTGACGAAGCCGATCCGGATCCGGCGCGGCTCGCCCCGGGCGGCCTCGCGCGCGCCGCGCTCGAGCGCGTGGGCGCGGGCGAGCAGGTCGCGCGCGGGCCCGAGCAGGCGGCGCCCGTCGCCGGTCAGCCGGATGCGCCGGCGCGCTCGCTCGAACAGCTGGACGCCCAGCTGGTCCTCGAGCTGGCGCACCTGGCGGCTGAGCGGCGACTGCGAGATGTGCAGCTGGCTGGCGGCGCGCCCGACGTGCTCGGTCTCGGCGACCGCGACGAAGTAGCGGAGCAGGCGGAGCTCGATCATGTGAGACCTCTCAGGTCTCGATGTTCGTCATTCATTGTCCTGGACGCAACATCGTCGATGCCGGAGGCTCGGCCGATGGACACTCGCTTCGAGCGCGCGCTGGGCAGCCGGCGCGCCGCGGCCGCCGTGATCGTCCTCGCCATGGCCATCGCGGCCACATCGATCGCCATCGGCTTCGCCACCGACGACCACGCCTTCCGCGCGATCCTGCGCTCGCAGAGCCCGCTGGCTCCGGCGAAGAGCGATCTCTTTCGCTTCGTGCGCGGCGATCCGGCCGAGACCCGCCTCCTGGTCCGCACCGGGCACCTGCCCTGGTGGTCGGCCCCCGACCTGCGCATCCACTTCCTCCGCCCGCTCACCAGCCTCGCCTTCGCCGCCGACGATCGCCTGTTCGGCGACGACCCGCTCGGCTATCACCTCGTCTCGCTCGCCTGGTACCTCGCGCTCCTCATCGCGGTCGCCTGCGCGCTGCGGCGGCTGCTCGCGCCGCCCGCCGCCACCCTCGCGCTCGCGGTGTTCGCGATGTCCGCCGCGCACGTGCAGGCCTACGCCTGGATCTCGGCGCGCCACGTCGCCGTGGGCGGGGCCCTGGCCGCCGTCGCGCTCGCCCTGGCGCTGCGCGGCGGTCGGCGCGCCCGCTGGATCGCGCTCGTCGCGCTCGCGGCCGCGCTGGCCGGCAGCGAGGCGGCGCTCGCCGTGGTCCCGCTGTGGATCGCGCTCGAGCTGGCGGCGGGCGGCCGGCCGGTCCGCGCCCGCCTGCTCGCGTGCCTCCCGGTCGCGGCGCTGGCGGCGGCCTATCTCGCGGCCTACTCGCTCCTGGGCGGCGGCGCCAGCGCGAGCGGCGGCTACTGCGATCCGCTGGCCGACCCGCTGCGCTTCGCCGCGCTCGCGCTGGTGCGCATCCCGGTCCTGCTCGGCGACGCGGCGCTCGGCATCCCGGCCGAGCTCGCCCACGTGGTGCCGGAGTGGCTGCTCGCGCTCGCCGGCGCCGGCGCGGTCGGCTTCATCGCGCTGGCCTGGCGTGCGAGCCGCGCGCCGCGCGCGCCGGATGATCGCCCCGTGCATCCCGCGGGGCGCCCCGACCGGCCGGGTGGGCGCGCCCTGATCGCCCTCGGCCTGGGCGGGCTCGGCGCGACCGTGCTCGGCGTCGCCGGCTTCCCCGACGGCCGGGTCCTGGTCGTGCCCGACATCGCCTTCGCGGCCCTCCTCGGGCTCCTCCTCCACCGCGGGCTGCGCGCGCGGTGGCCCGGCCGCGCGCTGGTGGCGGTCGTCGCGCTGGCCCACCTGGTGCTCGCGCCGCTCGCGTCGCTCCACGCGATCGACCGGCTGGCCGGCCACGCCCGCGCCACCGAGGAGATCGCGCGCGAGGCGGCCTCCCTGGCGAGTCCGTCCCGCCGCCTCTTCCTGGTCGCCGCGTCCGACCCGATGGTCTTCCTCTACCCGCGCGCGGTCGCGGCCGGGCTGACCCCGGGCGCGATCCGCTGCTGGTCGGTCCTGTCGGCGGCGCGCGCCGGCCATCGCCTCACCCGCACGGGCGAGCGCACCGTGGAGCTCGAACCCGTCGGCCGCACGCTCCTCGACGGCTCGTTCGACCGCCTGTTCCGCGCGCCGGATCGCCCGTTCGCCCCGGGGGAGACCATCCAGCAGTGCGGCGCCGCGATCCGGGTGGTCGCGGTGGTGGACGGCCGGCCCGCTCGCCTCGCGATCGAGTGGCGTCGCTCGCTCGACGATCCGGCGCTGGTGCTGGTGGTCTGGCGCGGAGGTCGCCTCGAGCGGCTGGCGCCCCCGCGCATCGGCGAGACCATCGAGCTCCCGTGGTCGCCCGGCCCGAGCCGGGTCCTGTGATAGTGACGTCGCGACCTCCGAGCGGGATGGTCCCGGACTCCATGGGAAGGTGACCAACCATCCTGTCGTCCTGGCCGAACTTCTGGCCACCGTGAGCCTGCGATCGTCGGCACAAGTGACTGGATCAGCGGGAGGCGAGATCACCTGTGCGGGACGACCCGGCCAACTGCCCGGCTACCTTTCAAGGATATTGGCCACCCCTTTGAACGTACGAAGGAATCGGTGAGTGTGCTCGGACGATGCAGTCGATCGCGTGTACCCGCCAGACCTCTACAAGCTGGCGATGGCGGAGGCCGCCGACTCCCTGGGCGTCACTCGCTGCGGCCGCGAGTGCAGGTCGGCCGGCGCTGATCACACTCCGCTCGCGGCTCGGTGCCGGGCTTGTGCGACCAGCGGTGTCGGCGTCACGACTCGAATCGAGCGACGCACAGGCGAGCACCGGAGCGAGCCGGCGCCGTGTCTGAGCGGGATCTTCCTGGCCGAGCGTTCCGCGGAGGCCGTCCATCCGCTCGGCGCGGCGCTGAAACCACGTCCGACGCGGAGAGGACGCGCGTGGACCAGACCGCGTCCTCGTGGGGGCCTGCGCCGGCGAAGCGAACGCTCACGGAGAGATTCGTCGGTCCCGGCCGGGATCCGAGCGCCGGGCAGCTCATCGATCACGCGCAGCTTTACCTGAAGAGCTCGGAGCGCGACGCGCTGGCGGCGCTGGAAGCGGCGGTCTCGCTCGGCGACGCGAACGCTGCGGCCCGCGCCTGGTCGAATCTTTCACTCTATCTCGCGATCGTCGAGCAGTGCCTCAAGGACGCCGAGGCCATGGCGGAGGACGCGGCCTTTGGGCGCCGCGTCGCCGATGACGTGCTGGCGTCTCGCTCGCTGCGTCGACAGATCCATGCGCGAGGCCTCCGGATGTTTTCGCAGGTCGATCCCGGGCGGGCTGTCCTCAGTCATGTTGTCAGAGAGGGATCCGTTCGCGAACGCCCGATGGTCGGGCCCGGGTACGGCGGCCCGCTGCCGCTTTCCGCGGAGCTCCGCGCCGACGCGGAGCCGCTGCCGCGTCGGGAGGAGGCACCGGACCGGACCGAGGGCCACGAGATCGCGCCGGAGACGCAGGCGGCGACCGAGCGAACGACCGCGGTCGGCTCCACGGGCCGCCCGCCCGGTGGGCAGCTCACGGTCGCTCCGCTCGACGACCTGGGCCGTGCGAGCCAGGTCTCGGTGCAGGCCAGGGGCCGGCTGCCGGAGGCGGGCACGTCGGCCGACGGCACCTCGGTGCAGGAGCGGGCCGCCGCGGGTGTGGTCGGACCTGGCAGTCCGCTCCCGCACCGGGACCGGATCCAGGCCGCGTTCGGGCGGCACAATATCATTGGCGTCGAGGCCCACGTGGATGGTGCGGCTGCCGAGGCCGCAGGCGATATCGGCGCCGAGGCGTACGCGACCGGCCATCACGTGGCGTTCGCGCGCGAACCCGACCTTCACACGGCCGCACACGAGGCGGCCCATGTCATCCAGCAGCGCGGCGGCGTGCAGCTCAAGGATGGCGTGGGCCAGGTCGGGGATGCCTACGAGCAGCACGCCGACCGCGTGGCCGATGCGGTCGTCGCCGGCGGTCCGGCCGAGGCCATTCTCGACGAGCTCGCGCCGTCGGGACGGTCGGGCGCGGGCGCAGCGCCGGCGGTGCAGCGGAGGCCGACCGACGCGCCAGCCAGGCCGGTCAACGCGGCGCTCTATCTGCAACTCAACACGACCGAGGCGAAGGAGGCGATCGCGCGCCACCTGCGGTCGGTGCGCTGGCCGGAGCCGGACGCCCGGCTCGCGTGGCGCAGCCGGTCGGCGTTTCTGGGCGAGCTGCTCCGGTCGCTGGACGGATTCCTTCCCGGCTTCGACCCGCCCACGATCCTGCAGAAGCTCGCGTTTCCGGCGGACCCGCTGGCGACCATCGACGACGTGCGCCCGCTCAGCGGCGTGCAGAAGCCGAGCGGGGAGAACGTTCACGTCGGCGGTCGGGTCGGCCCGCCCGACTGGCAGCCGGTCGTCGGCACGGCCATCGCCCAGGACCTCGAGGCGGCGATCGATGCATCGCTCGCGCGGCTCGGTCCGTGCTGGCTCGAGGCGGCGGAGCGCATCCACGGCAGCGCTCAGGGCGAGGAGATCGACGTGCCCTACGCGGCGCTCGCCACCTCGCACTGGATGGACCGCGCCGTCGGGCGCGCGATGGCGGAGCGCGGCGTGTTTCGCATGCGACCGCCGGCGAAGGCCGCGGCGGCCGCGCGGCGCCAGCTCGGACACAAAGGCGACGGCGAGAAAGGCCACGGGTCGGTCTCTCCGCTGCGGCCGGTCCAGCTGGAGTGGCAAGGCGCGCGTTCGCCTGAGCTCTGGAACTTCGTCCGCGCACTGCGCCCCGTCGACGCAAGCGCCCCGGAGGTCGCGGCGCAGCTCTTCGGTGACGGCGCGCGTGAGGAGTACGGGGAACCGGCGTCGTTTCTCGCGTACGGCATCACGGCGGTGCCGCCGCTCTTCGGCGTCCCGCCGCGCTGGGCGAAGAACTTCGACCAGGCGCGCTCGCATGCGCCCGCGAACGGCGACCCGCCCGACGACACCTTCGGCGCGCAGTACGCGGCGGTGGCGCGCAGCAAGGTCGGCGATGAGGTCGCGCTCGCGCAGGCGGCGCACCCGCCGCGAGACGCCGGACGAGCCAGGCCGACGACCGCCAGTGCACCGTCGGACGTCAGGACGCTACTCGACCTCCTGGCCGACAGCGAGGCGCAGTCGACCCATCTCGCCGGCGCACTGGGTCCCTGGGGCTTGTCGGGGCCCCTCGCGATCGCGCTCGACTGGATCCATCGCAAGGAGGGCGAGCTGGTGGGAGCGGACCCCGACGCGCGCTCGCGCTGGGCGCCCGTCCTTGTCCAGCAGAAGATCAACCTGTCGAGCGCCGGCGCGGGCGTCATGCAGGTGCTCCGGGCGGCCGCCGAGATGGGCGTCGTCGACCCGAAGCGCGGGGACGCCGGGCCGCTGCGATCGGTGCTGCACACCTACGCCCATGCTGCCGCCACATCGCACCTGGTCGACACCAGCCGCGAGCTCATCGCTCGGGCGGCCCAGCAGCAGGCCCAGCTGCCCCTCGTGGCGCTCCGGGCCGCGAGCCGAGAGCTGGGCGCCTCGATGGTGATGCTGGACGGGACGACCTCGGCGGGTGATCCCGCGGCCCAGGAGCTGAGCGCGGCCGGCTTCCAGGCACAACAAGGTGCGCGCGAGATATCCAGCAAGCTCATGGCCGGCGGCAAGGTCTCGCCCGACGAGCTCGAGGATGCGATGCTCTCGGCCGGCGAGCTCACCCTCAGGGCGCGGATCGCTGCGCTTGGCGAGGAGCTCACGCTTCTGGAGGCGACCGCGCGCGAGGCCCGCGCCGGCCTGTCCGGCGAGATGGCGGCGGCCTTCAGCTCCGACTTCCGGGACCTGGCCCCGACGTGCACCTGGATTCGCCACGAGATCGACTGGGTCGCGGGGCGCATGACGTCAGCGGCCGACGGCGGGATCGTGGCGGCGAGCGACGCGCCGCTCGAACAGCGCGCGGCCCTCGGACGCAAGGAGAGGCGCGATCGACTCGCCCTGGCCCAGACGCGCTTCGCGACCATCGCCCAGAAGGAGTCCGTGGCCGACCTCCTGCGCAAGGGCGCCGAGACGGTCCAGTGGCAGGCGTTTCGTAAGCCGTCCGCGATCGGCGTATAGACGGTGGCCCGGAGGGCTGGTCCGGTCGTGGGAGCGGGATCGAGGATCGGCGAATGCCGAGACCGCGCGGGCCCGCAAAGTACCTGACTCGTCGCCGCTGGACCGTTGCTGAG
>DATFRY010000668.1:0-17185 GCA_035262925.1 Kofleriaceae bacterium
GGAGCTGCTCGAGGGCGAGACGCTCGACCGCCGGCTGGCGCGCGGGCGGCTGCCCGTGCGAGAGGCGCTCGAGCTTGCCCGCCAGATCGCCCGTGGGCTGGTCGCTGCGCACGAGCGCGGCATCGTGCACCGCGACCTCAAGCCGGCCAATCTGTTTGTCACGACAGGCGGCCAGGTGAAGATCCTCGACTTCGGTCTGGCCAAGCGGACCCATGTGGGGGACGGGTCGAACGCGTCCCGCTTCCCGATCGAGACGACCCTGCCGGGCATGGTGCTGGGCACCGTGGGCTACATGTCGCCGGAGCAGGTGCGGGCCGACACGGTCGATGTCCGCTCCGATCAGTTCTCGTTCGGCTGCATCGTCCACGAGATGCTGTACGGCGAGCCTCCCTTCCGGCGCTCGACCGCCGTCGAGACGATGTCGGCCGTCCTCCATGCGGAGCCGCGCGCGCGGGCCGAGGGCGATGTGCGCGTCCCGCGGCTGGTGGCCTCGGTGGTCGATCGCTGTCTGGCCAAGGATCGGGCTGACCGCTACCTCTCGACCGGCGGCATCGTCCGCGACCTCGACCTGGCCGCCGGCCACCTGTCGCGGACGCGGCAGTCAGGCCTGCTCCTGATGACCGGTGCCGCCCTCCTGGCCGCCGGTGTCGCGGCCGAGTGCCGAGGGGCTCGCGAGGCGGCCGGGCGCGCGCTGCTCCGGTTCGGTGCCATCCGCCGGGTCCGACGGGAATGAACCGCGGTGGCCCGCCCGCGACAGAGGGGCGAAGACCGGGCCGGCCAGCCTGGCCGCGAGAGCCCCGAGCCAGGGGTGGCCGCGGTGCCGACGGGCGCGGTCACCGAGCAGCTCAGGGCACTCCGCGGCAGCGATCCGCGCGCGAGCGATCGCCTGGTGCGGCTCGTCTACGGCGAGCTGCGGCGGCAGGCCGCGCGCCTTCTGCGCCGCGAGCGCCGCGACCACACGCTGGTCCCGACCGCGCTCGTCCACGAGGCGTTCCTGCGGCTCGTCGGTCAGGCCGCCGACTACGAGAACCGGTGCCAGTTCTTCGCCGTGGCCGCCCACATGATGCGGCGCGTGCTGGTCGACCACGCCCGCGCTCGAGCCGCGGCCAAGCGCCCGCGCGGAGACCTGCGAGTCACGCTCGACGGCGAGCGGCTGCCGCCGGTGGCGCCGCGGCATGTCGATCTTCTCAGCCTGGACGCAGCGCTGAAGCGGCTGGCCGCGCTCGACGCGCGACAGGCGCGCATCGTCGAGCTGCGCTACTTCGCCGGCCTCACCGCGGCCGAGACGGCGGACGTGCTCGGCGTTTCGCTGGCCACGGTCAAGCGCGAGTGGAGCGTGGCCCGGGCGTGGCTGTGTCGCCACTTGACCGGCGGCGGACAGCCCTGATCACTCGCGGAATTCGTCCGCGAAGTCGAGCACGCACACGGTGCCGAAGCGCGAGTGCGGGCCGCAGCCGACGCCGACGACGTGGTAGCCGAGCTCGAGCAGGTTGACGCGGTGTCCGCGCCCGCGGATGCCATCGTCGACGAACAGGCTCATCACCATCACCGCGGAGTCGCCCCAGCCGGTGCCGATGTTCTCGCCCGAGAGTCCCGTCACGCGGCCGTGGCGCTCCATGCGCTGGAGCGGCTCGCTGCCGTCGCGCCCGTTGTGATCGACGCTGCCGGCGCGGCCGATCTCGAAGGCGTGGGCCCGCGCCGCGCGCGAGAGGCCGGGTGAGATGCGCAGTGAAGGCCGCGGTCGCGCACGCCGGGCCGCGGCGATGGCCTCGTCGACCGCGCGCACGCCCTCCGCGGTCTGGATCGGGGCGTCCAGCCCGGGCAGGTAGATGTACGTGTCCACATAGTAGCGGCGGTACTGTGCGAGCGCCGCGGCGAAGCCCGTCGGATCGCGGCGCAGGCGATCGATGGTCGCCGCCACGCCGGCCTCGAACGACGTCAAGCCGCGCGGCGCACCCCGCTCCTCCGGCACCGGCTGCGCGGCCGGCTGCGACGGCGCGGGTGAGGGCGCGGCAGGCCCGGCGGCGGGCGCCGGGGCGGGCGGTGGCTTGCCCTCGGCGCCGGCGCTGTCCGCGGCCTCGAGCTCGGCGGGCGCCTCGTCGCCGTAGGCGCCCGGCGGGCCCGAGTTGCCGGGCGCCGGTGCCTCCGCGGGAGCCGCGGGATGCGTGCACGCGGCCAGGGCGAGCAGCGCCAGTCCATGACGGCCGACCATCTCGGCATCCTACCGATTCTTCCAGTGCACGTCGGCCGGATTGGTGAAGGCAGCGCGCGCGCGTGCGAACGGCCTGTCCTGGCCGGCGGCGTAGGCGTGCGCGGCTCCGTCGCGGATGCCCCCGAGAGTGGCGCCCTGCGCGAAGGCGACGACGGCCCCCTCGAAGGCGTGGGCGCCGGCGAAGAGCAGGCTGCGCGTGAAGAGGAGCGGCACGCGCGCCGACGACGGCACCGCCGGAACCAGAAACGCCTCCGTCAGGCAGGCCACGGCGATCGCGCCGCGGCGCGGTGCCTTCGGCGCCGGCTTGGGCCAGCGGAACGCGAGCCCGTCGACCCCCATCCAGCCGTTGTGTCCGACGAAGGCCACGACGCGCGCGCCGCCGCCGGCTTCGAGCTCGGTCCCGTCGGGGAGCGCGATCCGCCGCGCCGCGCCCGGGCCGGCGAAGAGGTCCGCGGCGTAGGCGGCCATGGCCGATCCGATCGCCTCGCCGCGCCACGCGTGCGCGACCACGTAGACCGGGATGCGCCGCCGCACCCCGCGCGCGCGCATCCGCGCGGTCGGCGTCACCCAGCGCCGCCAGACCCGCAGCTCGAGCACGTCCGGCTGCGGGTCGCGCCGGAGCAGCACCTGCGTCCATCCGGATCCGCGGCGCCCGAACCAGCCGCGAAACCCGCCGCTGGTGGCCCAGTACAGGTTGCCGTCCGGATCGTCGCCGTCGCCCAGCCTGCCGCCTCCGCAGCGCAGTACATCGCTGTCGCACAGAGGGACGTGCGCCTCGACGACGAGCGGCCGGCCGGCGGCGAGGTCGGCGGCGACGTCGGCCTGCAGGTCCGAGAGCCACGCCTCCGCCGCGGCGGCCGTCTGGGCTCGTGCCGCCCCGGCCCCCGCGCCGACGGCGATCAGCGCCGCCACCGCCGCCGCGGGCACCGCTCCGGGGCCAGCCCCTCGCGCACGGACCCGTGGCACGGTGCATGTGACGCGCGGCGGCCGCGAAGGATCCGGTTACCGCCGCGTGTAGCGGAGCTCGATGGCGCCGACATCGCCGTCGCCGCCCGCACCCCCGACCGCGCCGGCACCCTCGGCCGCGGCGGGCAGAAGCTCGCCGACATCCGCGGCCGGCAGGCCCTGCGCGCCGAGGTCCGCCACCAGCTGGGCCGCGGCCGCGCCCGGCACGGTGAGGAGCAGGCCGCCGCTGGTCTGCGCGTCACACGCGAGCAGCAAGGCGAGCTCTCCGTCGGGGCCCAGCCCGTCGCGCCCGCGCAGCGATGGCCCGATGAACTCGAGGTTGGACTTGCTGCCCGCCGGCACCAGGCCGGCCGCCGCGTACTCGCGAGCGCCCGCCAGGAGGGGCAGCGCCGACAGATCGATCGCCGCCCGCAGCCCCGAGCCGCGGAGGATGTTTCGCAGATGGCCGAGCAGGCCGAAACCGGTGACATCGGTGCAGGAGGTCACACCCGCGCGGCGCGCTGCCTCGAGCGCACCCCGGTTGTGCGTCGTCATCGACTCGACCGCGGCGCTGGCCTCGGCCGCGCTCGCCACCCCCTTCTTGATCGCCTGGCCGATGATCCCGGTGCCCAGCGCCTTGCTGAGCACCAGCCGCTGGCCCGCCTGCGCCGTCCGGTTGGAGAGGAGCGCGGCCGGGTCGACCACGCCCGTCACCGACAGCCCGTACTTCACCTCGGCATCGCGCACCGTGTGTCCGCCGACGATGGCGACCCCGGCCTCGGCGCATGCCGCCGCGCCGCCGCGCAGGATCCCCTCCAGCACCGAGAACGGCAGCAGGTCGTCGGGGAAGAAGACGAGGTTCAAGGCGTAGAGCGGGCGCCCACCCATGGCGTAGACGTCGGAGATGGCGTTGGTGGCCGCGATGCGCCCGAACGTCTCGGGGTCATCGACCAGGGGCGCGATCACGTCCGCGGTCATCACCAGCGCCGGGTCCGCGCCGCCGCCGAGGCGCACGACCGCCGCGTCGTCCGCGAAGTCGGTGGACACGAGGACGCTGGCATCACCGGCGGCGGGGCGCGCCATTCCGCCGGCATGCAGTCGCTCCAGGACCTGGACCAGGTCCCCGATGCGGAGCTTGGCCGCTCAACCACCTCCCCGCGCGTACTCGGTCAGGCGGACGGGAGCCTCGTGCGTGGGTGCGGCGTGCTCGGGCCTGGACATGCCGGCAGCCTAGCAGACCGGCCCGCGACTCCGGCGACCCCGCAGCGCAGGGCGGGCGCTACTCGAAGGATCGGTGGCGCCGGCGGCGGGTCAGGAGCACGAGGGCGGGAACCCAGCCGGCCGCCACCAGAGCGACCAGCCCGAGCGGGCTCAGCCGGTCGGAGGAGCGCGGCCTGAGGCTCGACTCGGACGACGTGACGAGCGCTGCGGCCGGACGCTTTCCCCTTTCGGGGGCCGCGCCGGCGGCGATGGGCCGGAGGCAGAGGAGAACGGAGAACGAAAGGAGCAGGGCGGCAAGCGCCTTGCGTATCGGGGGCATTCCGCCGCGAGCATACCTCCCACCCGGATCGGCGGTGGAGAAAAACCGGGTCATTCCCAGTTTATTGATTTATTTTAATATGTTACGAGTCATCGGTCGTCCAGATGTAAGGGAACCGACACTCGGACATTGAATCGTGGATCCGGGACCCATTCCGGGGGGTTGCCTGAATGGATCCCGGAGATATCGCGTGATATGGAGAACTTCACGGAGGTCAGTCCATGCGAGCCATGAAAGGTCTGTTCCTTGCCCTTTCGCTCGTCGCGCTGGTCGCGGCGTGCGGTGGGAAGAACAAGAAGAGGATGACGGCCGGCGGCAACAACGACGACACCGGCAACTACGCGGGTGGCGACGACTCGGGCGGGAAGTCGAAGTCGGCCAAGAACGCGAACCTCAACGACGTGATCTACTTCGCCTTCGACAAGTCGGACCTCGACGAGGAGTCGCGCAAGAAGCTCTCCGAGAACGCCGACTGGCTCAAGAAGGATCCCGCGCGGACGCTGACCATCGAGGGTCACACCGACGAGGTGGGGACGCCCGAGTACAACCTCGGCCTGGGCGAGCGCCGCGCGCGCACGACAAAGGACTACCTGGTGCGGCTCGGCATCCAGGAGAAGCGCATCTCGATCATCACGTACGGCGAGGAGCGGCCGGCCGGCAGCGACGACTCGAAGAACCGGCGCAGCATGTTCATCGCCACCAAGAAGAAGTAGCCGCGCCCGCGGCGGCACGGGAGCCCGACACCGTCTTCGCACGGCGAGTCCGTCGCCGGGCCCGGAACCTGCCGCCGGGGGCCGCTCCTGGCGGCTTCCTCGGTCAGCGGACGCGGACGCTCTTCTCGAAGAAGGCCGAGCGGAACCCGGCCGTCTCGTCGAACGCCCCGCGGGGAGCCTGGATCGCGATGATCGAGAGGCTCCCCGAACCGGCGAACACGACGAGCTGGCTGCGCAGCGCCTGCCCGTCGTTGTCGTTGTCGACGACCACGCTGTAGCCCTCGTGTCCCTGGACCCGCATGGTCCGGGCGCCACCGACCTGGTCTCCGGTCCTCGACCCCGGCAGCTGCGAGAGCGCCTGGGCGACCATGGAGTCGTCCATCTGCACCCCGTAGGTGGGTGAGCTGACCGCGGTGATGGTGCACGGCGTGGTGCCGCACTGGCCGGTGAACACCGCGGCGTTGCCGGCCCCGAGGACCGCGAAGCCGCGCGGGATGTCGAGCGCGAGCGTCCCGGTCGAGTCCTTCCACCAGCCGCCCTGCCAGGCGCCCTGCGGGAGCTGCGGCTGCTGCGGGTCCTGCTGCTGGGGCGGCTGCTGCGGCGACGGCGCGTCGTCCGCGTAGAGCTTGCGACCGGGCTCGACCGTGAAGTTGGGAGCGACGACACCCGATGCGCTGGCGGGATCCGCCGGCGCGGCTGGACCGGGCGACGAGGGCCGCTGGTCCCCGCCGCCGCCACCACCACCGCCACCGCCGCCTCCTCCTCCGCCGCGCATCGCGAGGAAGAGACCCACGCCGGCAGCCGCGACCAGGAGGCCGGCGCCGATCCACAGCCCGGCGCGAGCGGCGCCGGACGACGCGGCCGTCGGAGCGCGCACGTGGCGGGCGGCCGAGTCTCCGCCGAGGAGCGGCGCGGCCCCGGCGGCAAACGGCCCGCGCTCGCCCGGTCTCGACGGCGGAAACGGCGACGGCGACGGTGACTGCAGATGGCCGGGCGCCGGCGACTGGTACGCGGGCACCGGCGTCGTGGGCACCGCCGACCCCTGGTGCGGCGGCGACGCGAACGGCGGCGGCGAGTACTGGGCCGGCGGCGCCCCGTACGGCGGCGGCGTCGATGGTGGCGCCGACGAGGGCGGCGACCCGTACGGCGGCGGCGACGACGGCGGCGCCGACGAGGGCGGCGACCCGTACGGCGGCGGCGTCGATGGCGGCGCCCCATAGGGGGGCGACTCGTACGGCGGCGGCGACGACAGCGGCGCCCCATGCGGAGGCGGCGAGGAGTACGGCGCCGGCGGCGACGCCCCCGGCGAGTACGCCGACGACGGCGGCGACCCGAACGGCGCAGCCAGCGGCGCGGGTCCCGGCATCCCCATCGGCGACTGCATGGCCCCGGGCAGCGGCGTGCGCAGGAGCGGAACGCCCGGCGGCGGACTGTCGGGAAGCGGCAGCGCCGGTGCCGGCAGCTGCCCTCCCCCGCCGGGGAAGCCGGACGCGGCCGTCTGATCGGCGCTCGGCCCGACCTCGAGCACCAGCCGGGCCAGCCGATCGGCGAACGCGTCCATGCTGGGCGGCCGCCTCGCCGGATCCTTGTCGAGCGCCTCCATGACCAGATGGCTGAGGCTGGGCGTGAGGCGCAGGTCGGGGCGACGCTCGCGCGGCGGCACCGGCATCTCGGTCAGGTGCTTCGACAGGATGGCCATGAGCGACGGCCCCTCGAACGGGAGCCGCCCGGTCACCATCTCGTACAGCATGGCGCCCAGGGCGTAGACGTCGGTGCGCGCGTCGACCGTCTCGCCGCGGATCTGCTCCGGCGCCATGTACTGCGGCGTGCCCAGCAGGTCGCCGGCGCGGGTCATCGGCCGGTTCGATATGTCGCCCTGCTCGTCGCGCAGCTTGGCGATGCCGAAGTCCAGCACGCGCACGACGTCGCTCAGCCGGCCGCGCTGGACCAGCATGACGTTGTCCGGCTTGAGGTCGCGGTGAATGATGCCGTGGCTGTGAGCGTCGGCCAGCGAGGCACACAGCTGCTCGCAGATGGCCAGCGCCCGCCCCGCCGCCAGCGGCCCCTCGCGCGAGAGCACCTCGCGCAGCGATCGCCCCTCCAGACACTCCATCGCGATGAAGAGCGCGCCGTCGGCGTCCTGACCGAAATCGAACAGCGTGACCGTGTTGGGGTGCGAGAGCTTGGCGGCCAGCTCCGCCTCGGCGTTGAAGCGGCGCACCAGGCCCGGCTCGGCCGACAGCTCGGCGCGCAGCACCTTGAGCGCGACGATGCGCTTGAGCGAGATCTGCTCGGCGCGGTAGACGGTGCCCATCCCGCCCTCGCCGAGCTTGGCCAGGATGCGATAGCGGCCGGCCACCACCCGCCCGATGAAGCCGGAGCTCGCCGGATCCATCGCGTCCTGCTGCGCGGTCGCCGCCGTGGCGCTCGCCGCGCTCGGCTCCGTCGAGGCCAGTGCGCTTCCGCACGCGCCGCAGAAGCGGGCGTCAGGCGCAACCGCGGTCCTGCACTTTGGACAGTGGCTGGATGTACTGGGCGCCGTCAGACCGCCAACCCCGGGTTGGCCTGCGAGTATATCACCTCACCCGTGCTACGCTGGGTTCGGATGAGAGCTGCCCGGTCGGTCGCTGCGGCGATCGCGCTCAGTGTCTCGCTCCATATCGCCTCGCGCGCCCTCGCTCAACCGGCGCAGGGCGACGCGGCACCGCCGCGACCGCCATCACCGACGCCGGCGCCACAGCCGGCGCCGCCACCACAGGCGGACGCCTTCGGTCCGCTCCTGGAGATCGAGGCGATCGAGGTGGTCGGCAACAGGTGGACCGGCGAGGAGCACATTCGCCGCGCGCTGCCGGTGCGGCCAGGCCAGGTGCTGCGGGCCAGCGACCCCCGCCTGCGCGCGGCCCGCTTCAAGGTCCTGGCGCTGGGCTACTTCCGCGACGTCGACCTCAGCCTGCGCAAGGGCAGTACCCGTGGACACGTCATCCTGACCGTTCGCGTGGTGGAGCGCGGCACCGTCGTGCTCAACCGCATCTTCTTCGGCAACACGCTCATCACGCCCTGGTGGGCCGGCCTCGACCTGACCGAGCGCAACTTCTTCGGCACCGGCGTCGGCGTCGGCGGCGCGTTCGTGCTGGCCGGGCAGGGAAAGGAGACCGGCGCCGACAAGCAGCAGGCCTACCAGCTGCGCATCGAGGACTCGTCGCTCTTCGGCAGCGAGGTGGGGGCGCACCTGTCCGGCTACTACGACGACGCCAGCGAGCCGTACCGGGTGCGTGGGCCCACCGACGAGGGCGCGGCGGACAACTTCGCCGCCTTCGACTACCGGCGCATCGGCGGGCGCGGCGGCGTCACCCTCAACCTGGCGCCGCTCTCGCGCTTGACCCTGCTCGCGCGCTTCGAGAGCGTGCACGCCGACCTCCCGCCCTCCCCCACGCGCACGCTCACCGACGGCACCCGCGTGCCGGTCGACCTCCTGCTCGAGGACGGCGACAGCCGGGTCGCCACCCTCGGACTCCTCTTCGAGCGCGACACGCGGCCCGACCCCATCCTGCCGTTCGCCGGCAATCACACGCTGCTCCTGGCCGAGGGCGGGGCGGGCTTCCTGGGCTCGAGCTACGACTTCGGCACCGCGCTGGTCCGCCACGAGAGGTGGTGGTCGGTGCGGCCCGGCCACGTCGTGTCGATGCACCTGACCGGCGGGGCCGTGGTGGGCGACGCGCCGCTGTTCGAGCGGCTGCACGTGGGCGACATCGACCGCATGGTGTCGGCGCACGCGCTCGGCCTGGTCGTGTCGACCACCCCGCCCTTCGATCTGCTCGGCACCGGCTCGGACGAGATCACCTACGGCGAGGTGGCCGGCCTGGTCGAGGGCCAGTACGCGTACCGCCTGTTCCGCAGGAAGCGCGGCGTCTACGGCGGCGACCTGTTCGTCGGCGCCGGGCTGTGGTCTCTCTGGTCCACGCGCGACATCGGCGTGACCAAGCCCGACTTTCCGGTCGATCTCCTGCTCGACGCGGGCCTGCGCCTCGACACGGAGATCGGCATCTTCGAGCTGAGCCTGGCCAACGCGCTGGGCCGGGTCCCGCTCTGACCCCGGAGCCCACCTCGGTGGACCAGAGCGAGCTCGGGTGTCGGGGTTTCGCGCTCTCGCGTCTGGCCCGGGCCGCGCGCGTCGCCGCGCTGGCTCTCTCGCTGGTGGCCGCCGCCGCCGGTGCGGCAGCCGCCCAGGATGACGACAGCGACATCCAGGAGCGGCGCATGGGCTTCGCCGAGCGCGGCAAGAACCTGGCGCTGACGACCTCGTTCACCGAGGTCTTCGACCGCGAGGCGTTCGAGAAGATCTCGAGCGGATTCGTCACCACGGTGGTGGTCCGCATCTATGTCTATCGCGCCACGCGCACCGAGGCGCCCGTGTCGCTGGCGCTGCTCAAGCTGGAGGTCGTCTATGATCCGTGGGATGAGGTGTTCGAGGTGCGCTCGCGCGGGCCGCTCGGGGAGAAGCAGGTGCGCACGCGCAGCCGGGCGCAGGCGCTGCGCCTCATGACCGAGCTCGACGAGATGCCGATCGCGCCGCTCGACCGGCTGCCGATCGGGCCGCATCATTTCGTGGCCATGGTGGTGGAGCTCAACCCGATCTCGCCCGAGCTCCTGGCCGAGATGCGGCGCTGGCTGAGCCGGCCGGCCGGCGAGACCTCGCTCGACTCCAGCTCCTCCTTCTTCGGCTCCTTCGTTTCGGTGTTCGTCAACCCCAAGCTCGAGCAGGCCGACCGCACGCTGCGCATCCGCTCGCAGGCCTTCTACCGGGCGCCCCGATGAGGCGGCGATGAGGCAGCGATGAAGCCGGGCGTCGACGACACGGGCGAGGGCAGGCGCGTCGGCCTGCAGGCCAAGCTGGTGGGCGTGCTGCTCGCCACCGCGCTCACCCCGCTCCTGGTCTCGGCCTTCCTGGTCGACCAGATCGCGGAGGTGGCCCAGAACTTCGCCTCGCACGAGGCCGAGCGCCTGCGCCAGCCGCTCGGCGAGGCCCAGGTGGTCTACATGCGGCTCATCGAGACCAAGAAGCGCATGTACCGCCACATGGCGGAGCAGCTGGCCCAGTCGGCTCCGGTCGGCGCCGCGCTGCGCGGCGAGGGCACGCAGGGGCTCGTGGACGAGGCCCGCCGCCTCATGGCCGAGGAGCCCGACCTCCTGCGGGTGACGCTGCACAGGTCCGGCGGCGAGGTCCTGGCCGAGGAGAAGCGCGCCCGACCGGGCCCCGACGGGCCGCGGCGGTACCGCGAGTTCCCGGTCAGCCGGCCGGCCGCGGACGGCGCGGCCGTCGACCTGGCGTTCGCCGCCGACGTCGAGCTGCTCGACCAGCACCGCCAGGTCGGCCGCATTCTCGACGACAGCCAGCGCATCGATCAGGTGCGCACCTCGCTGCCCCGCTCGTACCGCCTGGGCTACATCATCCTGGTCGGCGGGGTGGTCGTGCTGGTCTCCGCGACCGGGATCCTGCTGGCGCGCAGGCTGACCGGCCGCATCGCCGCGCTCGTGTCGGGGACGCGCCGGGTGGCGAGCGGCGACCTCGACGCCCGCGTCGCGCTGTCGGGCCGCGACGAGCTCGGCGAGCTGGCCGGCGCGTTCAACCGCATGGTCGAGGACCTCAAGCGGGACCGCCAGCAGATCCTCTACCTCCAGCGCATCGGCGCCTGGCAGGACGTGGCGCGGCGGCTGGCCCACGAGATCAAGAATCCGCTCACGCCGATCCAGCTGGCCGTGCAGCAGCTGGTGTCGAGCTACGGCGGCGACGATCCGCGGCACGAGAAGATGCTGGCCGACGCGGCCGAGATCGTCGGCGAGGAGATCCGCGGGCTGCGCCGCCTGGTCGACGCCTTCAGCGCGCTCGGCCGCCTGCCGCCGGCCGAGCCGCGTCCGCTCGCCATGGCCCAGCTGGCCGACGATCTCGGCAAGGAGCCGCAGTTCACCGGTCGCCTCGAGCTCACCGCACCGCCCGAGCCGGTCACCGTCGCCGGCGACCGCCTGCTCCTGCGCCGCCTGCTCACCAACCTCATCGAGAACGGCATCCACGCCGGCGAGGCGGCCGGCAAGAGCGGCCGCGTCGCGATGCGCTGGTCGGCCGACCACGGCCGCGGCACCGCGCGCATCACCGTCGACGACGAGGGCGGCGGCGTGGCGGCGGCCGACCGCGAGCGCATCTTCGAGCCCTACGTCACCAGCAAGGAGAGCGGCACCGGGCTGGGCCTCGCGATCGCGAAGAAGATCGCGCTCGACCATGGCGGCAACCTCCTGGTGGAGGGAGACGCGGCTCCGTCAGGGGGGGCGCGGTTCGTGCTGACGGTGCCGCTGGCCTGATCACGCGCCGCGCTTGCCGATCGCATGCGCCGCGCCGGCCGCCCGCAGGGCGAATCCGCCCGGCGTCTCCTCGATCCGCTCCGCCAGCGCGTAGTAGGCGGGAGTCGTGATGCGCGCGGTGAGGCGGCGGCCGCGGGCGCTGCAGTAGAGCGCGTTGTCCGCGTCCACCTCGAGGCTCGCGTAGTCCAGCTCCTCCTCGCTCTCGTCGTTGAGGGAGAGGAAGGCGCGATCGCCCTGCCAGCGGGCGGACAGCGCCAGGAGCTCGGCGTCGTCGACGTCGACGTACGCGTAGCGGCGCTCGTCGAGGCGGAGGATGGGCCGGCCGTCATCGAGCCGGTCGAGCCAGCGCAGGAGCGCGCGCTGGAAGCCGCGGTGGGTCACCACCGCTCCCTCGTGCCAGAAGCGGCCCTCGCGATCCAGCCGGATACCGGTCTGGCGGAGCCGCTCGATCATCTCGGGGGTGGGCTGGAAGTCACCGCGTTCCGGCACCACCCGATCCTAGCGCCAGATCAGTCCTCGAGCGCCCGGATGCGGTCCTTGGTCGCCAGCTTCATCTTCTTGAGCTGGGCGTACTCGACTTGTTCTGAGGAGGTCAGAGATATATGGCGGTCGAGCTGGCGGAGGCGTTCCTTGATGGCCCGGTGCTCCGCACTCAGCCGTGTCAACAGATCTTCTTTTGACGCACCAATCTCCATGCGCTCCACCGGGTCACCTCCTGGATGCGAGGATGCGACCGCCGCGCTCGAGCTCGTGAGCCGCGCCGCGGTCGCGTCGAGTCGAGTACCACGAGCTCGACGATAGCGTGTTCGGTGGGACCGGACAACGGCAATTCCGGCCGTGCCCGGGGGCCTGGAGGCAGAAAGGGGGGTCCCCGTGACGCGCACGGGATGCGCGTCCGGACCGCCGTTTCATTCCCCGTCGTCGCGACGGGCGAGGAGCCTGGTGCCCGGGTTACCGTCGGGAAACGCGACCTCGGCCGCGCTCGGCCGGATGTAGACGGGAGTACCCGTTTGCAGCACGTCGATGCGCGGTCCGGCGAGCGCGAGGCGGGCCACGGAGCGCGCGGACGGCGTGACTCGCGCGCGAGACAGCGGAGCGCCGGCGGCGGCCAGCGCGGCGCCGTGCAGCGACAGCGCATCACCGACGATCACCGCGCGGGAGAGCCCGCTCGCGCGCAGGATGTCGGCGACCGCGGCGGCCAGCCGAGCGGGCTCCACGATGCGCTCGTCGGCCATCGGCTCGGCGCGATCACCGTCCACGCGATAGAAGCCGGCGCCGAGCTCGTCGCGCCGCGCGTCGAAGGCCGCGACCACGAGCGCGCCGTCGAGCGGCTCGATCGCGGCCGCGTCGAGCGCGAGCGCCGCCAGCGACGACGCCGACCAGAGCGGCAGCCCGGTGGCGAAGCAGAGCCCCTTGGCCGTGGCCATGCCGATGCGCAGGCCGGTGAACGAACCGGGGCCGGCCCCGACCGCGATGGCGGCCAGATCGCCCAGGCGGGCGCCGGCGTCCGCGAGCGCGCGGTCGATCAGCGGGATGAGGTCGTCGCTCCGGCTGGCGGCACGCCCCTCTCCGGTGATGTCACAGGCGGGGCCGAGGACGGCCACGCTCGCCACATCGGTCGAGGTGTCGAGGGCGAGGACCGGAGACCGCCCGTACTCGCCGCGCCATTCCATGATGTAGCGCCTCCTACCACGTCTGGTAGCATCGTGGAAGACCGTGGCGCTGGGCTCCGACCTCAAGAAGCAGCAGATCACGCCAGAGGAGCTGGAGGAGCTGCTGAGCGGTCTGGAGAAGCTCCTGGACCGCACGAAGGTGCTCTACGAGCAGTATTTCATGGGCATCCAGAAGGTGGCGCCGATGCAGCTCCACCGCGACATCGAGCGGCGCGTGCGCGATCTCATGCAGCAGCAGATCCGCAACACGTCGATGCGCTTTCGCTTCACCACGATCAGCCAGAAGTTCGGGGCCTACCAGACCTACTGGAAGCGGACGCTGCGCGAGATCGAGCAGGGCAAGTACGTGCGCGACCTCGTGCGGGTCAAGAAGAAGGCGGACGCGCTCGGCGAGGACCTGCCCGAGGAGCTGCTGGTCAAGCTGCCCAAGCTGGTGCAGGACCGCATCCGGCGCGACCGGGCCAGGATGGCCGAGCGGGCGCTGAGGAGCGAGTCCGAGTCGGGCGACACGCTGCTCGACGCCGCCGCGCTCGACGACCTGGCCTTGACCGAGACGCCGGACGAGGCGCCGGTGGTGCACTCGATCAGCGAGGAGGAGGCGCAGACGCTGTTCAACGAGGGCGACCTCGACATGGACGGCCTGTTCAGCGCGCTGACCGGGAAGCAGGCCGAGGCGGCCCCGGCGCATGTCGCCGAGGCGGTGGCGGTGCCGGCCGTCGAGGCGGCCCCGGCGCAGGCCCCCGAGCCGGTGGCGGCGCAGGTCGCGGAGGCGGCCCCGGCGCACGTCGCCGAGGCGGTGCCGACGCCGGTCGCCGAGGCGGTGCCGACGCCGGTGGCCGAGTCGGAGCCGGCGTCGTCGACGCGGCCGACCGTGACCCTGCCGCGGGGGGTGGCGGTCAGCCGCCCGGCCGCGCGGGCCGAGCCGGGTTTCCGGGTCCCTCTGCCGCGCGGCCCGGGCCGGGCCGAGCCGAAGGCGTCCTCCGAGACCGACGCGGCCGAGGTGGCCCCGGCGGCCCCGGTCATACCCGTGACGCCCGTGGTGACGCGCGTGACGGCCTCGTCGCCGGCGACACCCGCGGCGGCACGGCCGGCTGCGGGCGCGCCGCCGCCCGCGCCTGCGACCAGGCCGACGGAGCAGCGGGCGAGCCCGCCCCGCCACCGCACCGCGACCGCGCCGCGCATCGCGACGCCGCCCCTGCCCGCGCCGGATCTCCCGCCCGGCATGGACGAGAAGCAGTGCCGCGAGCTCTACGCGCGCTACCTCAAGGCGCGCCAGCTGGTGGGCGAGAGCAACGACGACGTCACCTACGACCGGCTGGTCTCGTCGCTGCGCAAGCAGGCGTCGACGATCATGAACGAGCACGGCGCGCGCGGGGTGCAGTTCCACGTCGTGGTGCGCGGCGAGAAGGTCGTCCTCAAGGCCAGGCCGCTCAAGCCCGGCAAGCCCGGTGAATAGGCGCCGATGACCTACCGCGCGGTCTTCCGCTGCATCGCCGGCTGCGAGGGCGAGCACCCGCTCGACGCCGTCCTCTACCGCTGTCCGCGATGCGGCGACCTGCTCGAGGTGGTGCACGACGTGGCGCTGCTCGGCCGGCGCTCGGCCAGCGCCTGGATGAAGCTGTTCGACGACCGCGTCATGAGCACGCAGTGGCCGTACGGCTCCGGCGTGTGGGGCAAGAAGGAGTGGGTGGCGCCGCACGTCGACGACAGGAACGTCGTCTCGATGTTCGAGGGCGGCACCAACCTCCTGTGGGCCGAGCGCTACGGTCGAACGCTCGGGCTCGACGATCTCTGGGTCAAGCAATGCGGCAACTCGCACACCGGCTCGTTCAAGGACCTGGGCATGACGGTCCTGGTCTCGTCGGTGGTGCAGATGGTGGCGGCCGGCGTGCACATCCCCGCCATCGCGTGCGCGTCGACCGGCGACACGTCGGCGTCGCTGGCCGCCTACGCCGCCGCCGCCGGGCTGCGGGCGGTGGTGCTGCTGCCGCGCGGCAAGGTGTCGACCGCCCAGCTGGTCCAGCCGCTCGCCAACGGCGCGCTGGTCCTCGCGGTCGACAGCGACTTCGACGGCTGCATGCGCATCGTGTCGGAGCTGGCCGAGCGCGACGGCGTCTACCTGGCCAACTCGATGAACTCGCTCCGCCTCGAGGGGCAGAAGACGGTCGCGATCGAGATCGTGCAGCAGTTCGACTGGCAGGTGCCGGACTGGGTGTTCATCCCGGGCGGAAACCTGGGCAACGTCTCGGCGCTGGTGAGCGGCTTCTCGATGATGAAGGAGCTCGGCCTCATCGCGCGGCTGCCGCGCGTGTGCGTGGCCCAGGCCGCACACGCCAACCCGCTCTATCAGAGTTACCGGCAGGGCTTCCGCGAGTTCGAGCCGGTGACCGCGCGCTCCACCCTCGCCTCGGCCATCCAGATCGGCAACCCGGTCAGCCGCGACCGCGCCATCCGCGCGCTGCGCCTGTGCGACGGCGTGGTCGAGCAGGCGAGCGAGGAGGAGCTGGCCGACGCGGCGGCGCGCGCCGATCTGACGGGCATGTTCTCGTGCCCGCACACCGGCGTGGCGCTGGCCGCGCTCGAGAAGCTGTGCGAGCGGCGCCTGGTCCGCCGCGGCGACCGCGTGGTCGTGGTGTCGACCGCCAGCGGCCTCAAGTTCGTCGACTTCAAGACGCGCTACCACGAGGGCGCGCTCCCCGACGTGCCCCACCCGCGCCACGCCAACCGCCCGGTCGAGGTGCCCAACGACTACGCGGCCGCGCGCGACACGGTGCTGCGCCACATCGACGGCCCGGTGCCGTCGCCGGCGAAGTAGTAGGCCAGGCCGCCACCGCAGCAGCCGATCGCGTGGACGCGGTCCTCGACGTGATCGCTGACGTGATCGCAGACGTTGTCGTCGACGGCGCCGTGGACGTGAGCGCCACCGTTGTGGTTGACGGGCGCGATGGCATGGTCGACGTCATCGACAAAGGTGGCGCTCACGTCCACGGCGCCGTCGACGACAACGACGACGACGACGATCACGTCATCGTCATCGTCATCGTCATCGTCGGTCGACTCGTCGCGGAGTCGATGGCGAGGGTCTCCGCGCAGACCATCCTCGCGTCCACCGGATCGACGCGACCCGTCGCGACGATCAGTGGCGCTGCGCGCTGCTGGTGTCGCCGTCGCCCGAGGGCTGGAAGCGCGTGCGCCCGGTCTGGTTCCACCAGTCGACCCAGCGCTGGCGGGCCTGCTCGCGCTCGCGGCGGGGCAGATCGTGGTGGTAGCCGAAGTACTCGCCGGTCGCCTTGCGCAGCTCCTCGGCGGAGGTGCGCCGCACCTCGGCGTCCTTGTGCGCGAGCCCCTCGAGCAGCCACTCGATGCGATTGCGCTGCCGGTTCTTCTCCCACCAGTGGCGCCACTTGCGGCTGTTCTGGCCGAAGTCCTGCTTGGTCAGGCGGACCAGCGCACGAGCGGCGATCGCGGCTGCCTCGCCGCCGCTGGCATGGACGTCGATGAGGTCGGGGATCGCCCGAACGTCGGCCAGCTCCACGAGCGCCGCGGCCGCGGCGTCGACGCGGCGGACGTCGCCCTCGTGCAGCGCGCGCCGCGCGAGCCCCAGCCCGGCGTCGACGCGGCCGGCCGGGTAGGACGACAGCGCGTCGATCGCCACCGCGCGGGTGCCGCGGTCCGGGTCGAAGACTCGTTCGACCAGCGGCGCGATCAGCGAGTCGAGGCGCATCTCCGACGCGCACAGCGCGGCGTA
>DATFRY010000669.1:0-12124 GCA_035262925.1 Kofleriaceae bacterium
ACCTGGCGCGTTTGCGCCGCGAGCGGCACCTGCATCACGAGGGTCACCGCATGGATCTCGAGGTGGCCACGGGCGGCGCAGCGGCACATCGGCGGACGGTGGTGTGGCTCGAGGACGAGGTGGGAACCGGCCACTACTACCTCTATTTTCGTATGCTGCCGGCGCCGGGGAAGGAGCGAGCGCGTCCGTGACGCCGCCAAGCAGGCCCCCTGAGAACCAAGCCGACCTGACGACCCGGCTGGCGCGCAAGATCCTGTCGCAGGTCGGCGAGAACGGGAAGCCGCCCGAATACGGGATCAATCACGTCAATGTCGGAAACGAGACCTACCTGCGCATCCTCGACAAGTTCTACATCGAGGAGGTGCTGCTCGGCACCGACGGCTCGTCGTTCAAGCTGATCCAGGGCACCTATGGCGCCGGCAAGACCCACTTCCTCTACTGCGTGCGCGACCTGGCCTGGCGGCGCAACCTGCTGGCCGCCTTCGTCACCATCTCGCCCAAGGAGTGCCCGCTCAACAAGCCGCTCGGCGTGTACCGCGCGGTGGCCCAGAACCTCGAGCTGGCGCGCGAGCACGAGGACTCCGATCCGACGCGCGGCCTCGACGACATCCTGCGCCACCGGGCCGAGACCGTGGTCGATGACCTCGGGCGCGAGGAGGCGCTGCGCTGGGTCGAGTCGTCGCTGGCGCGCGCGCCGCTGGCCCGCCACTCCTTCCGCGACGCGGCCGTCAGGTACCTGCGCGCGGTCATCGAGGGCGAGGACGAGGAGCGGCTGCGCCGGCTGGCCGCGTGGCTGCGCGGCGAGCCCATCCCGGCCAGCGAGGCCAAGGCCGAGGGCCTCTACGAGATGCCGAGCAACGACAACGGCTTCGCGATGCTGCGCTCGCTGGTGCAGGCGGCGTCGCGGCTCGGCTTCGAGGGCACGGTGCTCCTCCTCGACGAGGCCGAGCGGCGCCTGAGCGTCGACGGCAAGCGGACCAAGGCGCACAACGAGACGGTCGATCACCTGCGCGAGCTGGTCGATCTGTGCGGCCGCTCGGAGCTGCCCCGCCTTCTCCTGCTCTACGCCGTGACCCCGGCGTTCACGCAGAACGTCCTGCCCGCGTACCCGGCGCTGCAGCAGCGCCTGGGCTGGCCCATCCAGTACCTGTCGTCGCACAACCCGAAGGCGCCGCTCATCGATCTCGAGGCGCTCGACCTCGAGCCGGTCGGCCTCCTGACCGAGATGGGCAAGCGCCTGGTGCGGGTCGCGCGCCTGGCCTACGGCTGGGTGCCGGACGAGAAGGGCGAGGTGGCGCTCCTGCGCAACCTCCGGCAGCTGGTCGAGACGGTCACCGAGGAGCAGCTCGAGGTCAGCCACCGGCGCCTGTTCGTCAAGATCTGGATCCGCCTGCTCGACGAGCTGCGGCTGGGCGGCGAGCGCGACCTCGGCGGCGACGAGGTCAAGGCGCTGGTGCGCGACGAGCAGGTCCACCTGCTGCAAGAGGACGTGTCGGAGCTGCCGACCTTCTTCGGCCAGCCGGTGCCCGACGCCGCACCGGTGAGCGACAAGCCGCGCGGCAAGAAGCGGCGCAGCGCTCGCCCCTGATCGCCGCCCGCGCGGGCGTGGCGGTGGGCGCGCGCGGCGCGACCCGCGGCGCGCCGGCGCGACCCGCCAGCGCGGCTCAGTTGGCCAGGACGTCCCGGGCCGACGGCGCCAGGCTCATGACCATGAAGTCGTGCACGTCCATGAGGTCGCGCGGGCTCAGGCCCTCGCCCTCCAGCGCCGTCTGGACCGCACGCGCCATCTCGGCCAGCCGCACGTACATCGCGCCGCTGGGCGTGGTGCCGAGGACCAGACGGGGCGCCATCCACTTGGCCTGCTCGCGGAAGGTGTTGGGCCGGACGCAGACCTGCTCCTCGGGCGCGACCAGGGCGGGCAGGGCCGTCGTCAGCTGCCAGCTGGGCCGGGGCCCGCGCTGCGGCGTCAGCGCGCTGACGAAGCGCTCGAAGCGGAGCTCGTAGGCGCCCTCCCCGTAGAGGAGGTCGCGCAGCGTCTGGCCGAAGTAGCCGAAGCGCACCGGCAGGAGCGCGCGCAGGGGCTGGAGCTGCATCCCGCTGACCAGGCTGGTCTGGTCGAGCACCGCCACCGAGGCGGCGTGGATCGACCCGGCGCGGTCGTCGTCGAGGGCGCGGTCGAGCACGTCGGCGGCGAGGGCGGCGCGCGCCTCGGCGATGGCCGCGTCCGCATGTCCCTTGGATCGGCGCCCCGGCCGCACGCGGTGCCTCGCGATCCAGCCGGCGTCTCCGAACCCGCCGGGGAAGCGGGTGCGGAACACGCGGAGCTGATCCTCGAAGCTGACCTCGGGCGCGGCCGGCACCGGGTGGGCCGAGCTGTCGTGGTGCGAGGCGTCGCCGAGCTTGCGCCGCAGGTCGGCGATGACGCGCGCGGCCTTGTCGGCGGGGGCGTCCACCTCTTCCAGGAGCGCGTAGTACTCCTCGGTGAAGATGCGCAGCGCTCCGTCCTCGAACTGATAGGCGCGCCTGGCCCCGCGCTCCCAGGCGAGGATCGCGAGCCCCCACTGCTGTCCCTTGGTGTGGCTGTAGATGGCGACGGGGCGGGGGGGGATCGCGGGGCGAACTGTCGACATGCGGTTCCTTTGCGAGCGAAGAGCGACGTCTGCCCGAGCGAGGTCGCGCTCCTTCGACCGCCTCGACCACTCACCGCGCCGTCGGTCTCTTGCCCGACCGTTCGCGGCGACGGCGGAACATACCACGCCGCCGCGCGGCCTGCCCGGCGGTCCCCATGGGGGTGATCTCGCGGCGCCGCCTCCCCCCCGCATGTCCCCGGTGGGGTCAAGCGTGGCCCCGGCGCGCCGCCTCGAGGATGGCAGACCAGGCCACGTCGAGGTCGCGCTCCTCGGTGCGCCAGCCGCTGAGCGCGGCGCGCGCGGCCGGCACCCCGCCGAGCGTGGTCGGCGTGAGGAAGACGCGGCCGTCGGCGCGCAGCTCGGCGATGAAGCGCGCGACCCGGCCCGGCTCGGGGTCGGCCAGCGTGAAGCAGACGACGTTGAGGCGGACCGGCGCGAGCAGGCGGAGCTCGGCCGAGGCCGCCACGCGCTCGCCGAGGGCGGACGCCAGCGCCGCGTCGCGCTCGACGATCTCGCGGTATCCGTCGGCGCCGTAGGCGAGCAGGGTGAACCAGGCGGGCAGGGCGCGCAGCCGGCGCGAGTTCTCCGGCGCGAGGTGGAGCGGCTCCGCCTCCGCGCCCGGCGGCGGCAGGTAGGCCGCGCTGTTGCCGAAGACCTGAAGCTGGAGCTCGCGGTGCCGCGTCCACTGCACGCCCGAGTCGTAGGGCACGTTGAGCCACTTGTGGCAGTCCACCGTGATCGAGTCGGCCGATTCCCAGCCGTCGACCAGGTGGCGGTGGATCGGCGAGCAGGCCGCGAACCCGCCGAAGGCCGCGTCGACGTGCAGCCAGAAGTCGCGCTCGCGGCGGAGCGCGCCGATGGCGGCGAGGTCGTCGAAGTCGCCGGTGTCGGCGGTGCCCGCGCTGGCCACCACGATGCACGCGGCGCCGTCCGCCCGGTCGAGCGCGGACGCGAGCGCGGCGACGTCGACCGCCTGGCGCCCGGCCATGAGCGGCAGCGAGACCCGCTGCCGGCGCCCGACGCCCAGCATCGACAGCGCCTTGTCGATCGACGCGTGGGCGGCGCCGCTCAGCACGCGTGGCGGCGGCAGGCCGTACAGCCCGTCGCGATCGGCGCGCGCGCCCGAGCGGGCCGCGGCCCACTGGCGGGCCTGGGCCAGCCCGACCATGTTGGCCATGGTGGCGCCGCTGACGAAGGTGCCGGCCAGCTCGGCCGGCAGGCCCAGCAGCTCGCGCAGGAGGCCGATGGCCTCGCGCTCGATGAGCGCCGCGCCCGGCTCGGTCTGGCCGATGGCGTTGTTGTCGAAGACCGGCGTGAGCCAGTCGCCGACCAGCGCCGCCGGCGTCACGCTTCCGGTGACGAACCCCCAGTAGCGCGGCCCGGCGCTGCCGGTCATGAGCGGCTCGAAGGCGGCGCGGAAGCGGTCCAGCGCGCCGGCCGCGCCCAGCCCCTCGCGCGGGAGCCCGACGCGCTCGACCGCGCGCATCAGCACGCCGGCCGGGCGGCTGTCGATGTCGCGCAGCGCCTGCTCGGCCACCTCGAGCGCCGCGCGCAGGAGGATCGGCAGGTCGCGCGCGTCGCGGCCGAGCGCCCGGTTCACCGCGCGAGCTCCGAGCTGTCCATGCCTGAACCGTGTCTGCACCGGCGCCGTCGCGCAAGGCACAGTTCGCCGCCCGCGGCCCGCGCGCGCCCGCGCGCACCCAGGTCCGGTGCCATCATCGGTGCCATCATCGGTGCGATCAGAGGCACCTGTTATCCTGGCCGCGTGAGTGTCATGCAGTTCCCGCGCGAGGTGGACCGCATCCTCCGCCGGGCCATCGCCGAGCACCGCCTCATCCGCTTCTGGCTGGCAGGCCACGAGCGCATCGCCGAGCCGCACGACTACGGCATCAAGAACGGTGCCGTCCATATCCTGGTCTTCCAGGTGGGCGGCACCAGCGGGTCGGGCAGCCTGCCGGACTGGCGCTGGGTCCGCCTGGCCCACGCGACCGGCTTCGAGCTGCTCGACCAGCGCTTCGCCGGCGGGCGCGAGATCCCGAGCGGCCGCCACGCGGCGTGGGAACAGCTGTTCCTGCGCGTCGATCCGGCCCACCGCGCCGATCCGGGCTGACAGCCGCCCGCGCCCACCGCGCGCGCGCCGACCACGCGCGGCCGCGCGCCCCGCGCGCTACGCCATCGCCGGCCGCAGCCGCTCGAGCACGAAGAAGCTCACGCCCAGCCGCGCCGGGCCGAGCGCGTAGTACGCCTTGCCCAGGAAGAGGTCGGGGTTGGCGCCGTCGACCTGGACCAGGTAGTCGCGCAGGCCGCGGCTCGGGTCCCACCCTCGGTTGCCGCCGCGACCGTAGTCGAGCAGCGCCGCGTGGAGGTAGGCGTTGTCGCGATCGGTCGCGTCGACCGGGCCGACCCGGAACCAGCCGAACGGCGGGCCCGCCACCTGCCACGGCTCGTCGTCGCCGTCCTGCCGGACCGGCCGGTTGTAGCCGAACACCTGGCCGGCGCCGCGCCGCTCGAAGCCCTTCACGAACTTGCGGATGCGCGCGAGCCGGGCCCAGCGCGGCGTGTTCATGCCCCGGAACTCCCAGCCGGCCAGCTGCCCCGGCTCCGGCGCGAGCCCGCGCAGGAGCGCGTCCTCCAGGTCGCGGCGCGGCCGCCGCGCCAGCTCCAGAAACGCGGCCGTCGGTGCGGCTCCACCTTGCGCCCTGGCCGCCTCGTCCGATGCTCGTCGGGTCCTCACGTCAGAAACCTCCGCCGGTTCTCGATCACGAAGTGGGCGTTGCGCGTGGCCAGGGCGCTGATCGTCTCGGCCGGGTTGACCCCGATGGGCGTGGGGAACAGGCTCGCGTCGGCCACCATGAGGCGGTCCGCGTCGTGGACCAACCCGTGCGGATCGGTCACCGCGCGCGCCCGGTCGCCGCCCATGCGCGCCGTGCCCATGACGTGCACCGTGACCACCTCCATGCGGCTCTTGGGGATGCGCCGCTCGGTCAGCCGCCGGACGTCGTCGGGCGATGTCAGCTCGCCGACCCCCCCGAACGGCAGGAGGATGCGCCGCGCCCCGGCCTCGAACAGGAGATCGCACAGGAGCGCGGTTCCGCGCACCAGCTTGTCGGCGTCCACGTCGGAGAGCTGGTAGAACGGGAGAGGCTGCCCGCCCGGCAAGGTCCGCACGTGGCCGACCACGCTGTCCTCGACCAGCATGCCGGCCACCACCATCTGCCGGTACTGCGCCATGAGCGCGCCCAGCTCGTCGCCGTAGCAGGGCAGGCTCATGGCCAGGATGCCGGGCGGGATGTTGACCGCCGCGAACAGGAAGCCCTGGTCCTGGAACTCGCGCACCTGGTAGGCCTGGTGCACGCCCTCCCAGCCGCGCACGTCCTCGTCGAAGATCGCCACCACCTTGCAGTTGGGGTGGAGGCTCAGGTTGCGCCCGAGCTGACCCGACGGCGAGCGGAAGCCGGAGCGCGCGAGCAGCGCCGGCGTGTGGATCGCGCCGCATGCCGCGACCACCAGCCGCGCGCGCACCGTCACGCGAGCGCCGAGCCGGCCGTCGGAGTCGACGACGCGCGCCGCGACGCCGGTCGCCCGCTTGCCGCTGTGCAGGATGCGCAGCGCGCGCAGATCGGAGTAGATGCGGGCCCCGAAGTGGAGCGCGCGCGGGATGTAGCTGACCAGCGCCGACTGCTTGGCCCCGGTCGGGCAGCCGAACGCGCAGTTGTTCGAGCCGGCGCAGTGCACCTGGTTGCGCAGGTTGTCGACCACGCGCCAGCCCTTGCGATCCGCGCCCAGCTTGAGCAGCGCGTTGTCGCGCCCGACGGTGTCGGGATCCTGGCGCCGCACGTGCAGCCGGCGCTCGACCCGGTCGAAGTAGAGCTCCATGTCGGCGGCGCGGACGTCGGCCAGGAGGTGCTCGCGGTGCCAGCGCTCGAGGATGTGCTCCGGCGTGCGCCACGCCATGCCGCCGTTGACCACCGTCGAGCCGCCGACGGTGCTGCCCTCCTGGTACATGACCGCCGGCTCGCCCATCGCCAGGGTCGCCCCGCCGCCGCGGTAGAGCTGGCGGATCATGGTCGACGCCTCGGCCGTGAAGTCGCGCGTCGAGAAGTAGCGCCCCTCCTCGAGGACGATGACGTCGAAGCCGGCCTCGGCCAGCTCGGCGGCGACGGCGGCCCCGCCCGCGCCCGAGCCGACCACCGCCACGTCGCAGCCGAGGACCTCCCGATCGCGCAGGTCCTCGCGCGTGTAGACGCCCGCCGGGACGCGATCGGCGCGCAGCGCCTCGCCCGCGCCGGACAGGGCCATGTCAGCCCGCCTCCCGCGCCGCCGCGCGCCGCGCCGCCAGCGAGCTCGGCAGCGGATCGGGCGCGATGAGCGACCGGTCGTGCCGCTCGATGGCGTCGGCGTGGACCTCGAGTCGCCGCCGCTTGACCTTGTCGATCCACGCCTGCGGCGTGTAGCCCATCTCCGCCTGCACCGCCGGAGCCTCGTAGTAGGCGAGCGAGAGGATCGACTTCACAGCCCTGGCCAGCTCGCGCTGCGGCGCCACGCGGCTCCGCCACCAGACCCGATACCAGGCCGCCGCCCGCTCCGGGTCGAGGCGGCTGGCGGTGCGCCCGCGCGCCGGCGGCCACGCCGCGGCCGCGAGATCGTAGGTGGCGAGCCCCGCGCCCAGCGCGCGCCGGAACACGGCGGGAAACGACGCGGCGCTGCGCTCGGCGTGCGCGACCAGCCACTCGGTGATGCCCAGGCGCACCGCGCCCTCGGGGCACACGACCGGCACCAGGCTGACCAGCACCCGGCGCGCGCGCCCGGGCAGCCGGTAGCCCGCGCCGGCGCGCTCGCTCACACGCTCCCCCCGAGCGCCGCGATGAGGCGGCCATCGTGGCGCTCGAGATAGTCGTTGACCTCGCGCGACGCCGCGTCGTAGTCGCCGGCGTCGATATGCGAGAGCGTGCGCTCGTAGACCTCGGGATACTCGGCCGGCGGCGCGACCGCGCCGGACAGGTGGCGCGCGACGTCGAGGTACACCGCCGAGAGGCGGTTCACCATCCACATGGCGGGGAGCGAGCCGGCCGCCTCGGCCAGCGCGCGGATGACCTGGAAGTCCTCGCTGGCGAACGCGTGCGCG
The DNA here is from genome assembly GCA_035262925.1 of Kofleriaceae bacterium. GTDB lineage: Bacteria > Myxococcota_A > Polyangia > Haliangiales > Haliangiaceae > DATFRY01. Next base: position 7,756 of record DATFRY010000669.1, read on the forward strand.
TCGGCGCGCACCTGCCAGGCCCGCTCGGCGTGCGCGCGGGCGGCGGTGGTGCCGCCGGCCGGCACGCGCCCGGCCAGCGCGCGAAGCAGGTCCACCAGCATGAAGCGGCGGAGGATCAGCATGTCGGAGGCGAGGCTGACCAAGGGCGGGCGCTCCGGCCCGGGCGCCGCGTGGCGCAGGTAGACCGGCAGCACCTCGATCATCCATTCGCGCATCTCGCGCACGACGATTCCGGACCCGCGCCGGGCAGCGACCAGGTTCCACTCGTCCAGGCGGCGCAGCGCCTCGCGCAGCGTGGGGCGCGACGCGCCCAGCATCCGCGACAGCTCCCGCTCGGCGGGCAGCCGAGTACCGGGCGGGTAGGTGCCGCGCACGATGTCGGCAACCAGCGCACCGAAGACCGCTTCGATCTGCGTGGAGGTAGCGGGTTCGGACGCGATCTCGGGGGAGGATGGATCGGGTTTCGGCGCCATCAGGACCTGGAGAATACGGCCCACAATGCGGGTTGGAGTGGTCTGACCAGCTTTGCACGCCCGCCGTGACGGATCAAGCGAGCGCGGCATCCGAAGCGGCGGCGCCCCCACGATGGCCCGACGCGACCCGTGGGCCGATGCGACCCGTTGCCGGCCGCGCGACCCCATCGCGGCCGACGCGACCCCATCGCGGCGGGCGCGACCACGTGGCGCATGACGCGACTCCGTCGCCGCCGACGCGCGCGATGCCACCGACGCGGGCCTCTCGGCGCTGCTCACCCGGGCTGGGCGCGGCGCACTTGTTTCGAGCACCCGGCGCGTTGTCTCCGCGACGGAGCGGCGCGTCGGCCCGGGGTCAGCTAACCACGCAGATTCGCCGAGGCCAATTGACGGAGGCGCGTCCGGCTCGTACGTTCCGTTTCATGACCAAGCCGAAGTCTGGGGCCGAGCTTCCGGTCGAGATCCCGGACGTCATCCCCATCCTGCCGCTCCGCAACTCGGTCCTCTTCCCCGGGTCCATCATTCCCATTGATGTGGGCCGCCGGAAGTCGGTGCGCCTGGTCGAGGATGCGATCTCGAAGGAGCGCCCGGTCATCGGCATCCTGACCCAGAAGGACGCGCGCACCGAGGATCCCGGCGAGGACGACATGTACCGGGTCGGCTGCGCGGCCCGCATCCTCAAGGTCATCAAGCTGGCCAAGGACAACTTCAGCGTGATTCTCCAGGGAGTCACGCGCGTCTCGGTCCAGTCGTTCGACGGGACCGAGCCGTTCATCGCCGCGCGCGTCGAGGCGCGTCCCGATCCGACGACGACGGACGTCGAGCTCGACGCCCTGGTCATGAACCTCAAGGACATCGCCAAGCGCGTGGTGAAGCTCATGCCGGAGCTCCCCAAGGAGGCGGGCGCGCTGGTCGACAGCGTCACCGAGCCGGGCCACCTGGCCGATCTCATCACCTCCAACCTCGAGCTCGAGGTGGCGGAGAAGCAGGAGATCCTCGAGACGTACGATCTCAAGGCGCGCATGCGCAAGGTGCTGCAGTTCCTGTCGCGCCAGCTCGAGGTGCTCAAGGTCCGCGAGCGCATCAACACGCAGGTCCAGGAGGAGATGGGCCGCAACCAGCGCGAGTACGTCCTGCGCCAGCAGCTCAAGGCGATCAAGGACGAGCTCGGCGAGCTCGACGACTCGGGCAGCGACCTCGAGGAGTTCAAGGAGAAGATCGCCCAGGCGCGCATGCCGGACGAGGCGGAGAAGGCCGCGCTCAAGCAGTACGACCGGCTCAAGAGCATGCAGCCGTCGTCGGCCGAGTACACCGTCACGCGCACCTACCTCGAGTGGCTGGTCGAGCTGCCCTGGTCGGTCAACACCGAGGACCACATCGAGCTCGACGAGGTGCGCAAGGTCCTCAACGAGGACCACTACGACCTCGAGAAGGTGAAGAAGCGCATCGTCGAGTACATGGCCGTGCGCAAGCTCAAGAACGACAAGAAGGGCCCCATCCTGTGTCTCTCGGGCCCCCCCGGCGTCGGCAAGACGTCGCTCGGCCGCTCGGTCGCGCGCGCCATCGGGCGCAAGTTCGTGCGCGTGTCGCTCGGCGGCGTGAGGGACGAGGCCGAGATCCGCGGCCACCGCCGCACCTATGTCGGCTCGCTGCCCGGCCGCATCATCCAGGGCATCAAGAAGGCCGGCACCAACAACCCGGTGTTCGTGCTCGACGAGATCGACAAGCTCGGCCACGACTTCCGGGGCGACCCGGCCTCGGCGCTGCTCGAGGTGCTCGACCCGGAGCAGAACCACGCCTTCAGCGACCACTATCTGGAGGTGGCGTTCGACCTCAGCAAGGTCATGTTCATCGCCACCGCCAACCAGCTGGACCCGATCCCGTGGGCCCTGCGCGATCGCCTCGAGATCATCGAGCTGCCCGGCTACACGCGCCAGGAGAAGCGCCACATCTCGCGCCAGTTCCTGGTGCCCAAGCAGCTCGACGAGCACGGCCTCAAGCAGGACCAGTGCGAGATCAACGACGAGGCGGTCTACGAGATCATCGACTCGTACACGCGCGAGGCCGGGGTTCGCAACCTCGAGCGCGAGATCGGCAGCCTGTGCCGCGGCGTGGCGGTGAAGGTGGCCGAGGGCTCGGCCAAGTCCAAGGAGGTCATCGGCGCCGCCGAGGTGCCCGAGTACCTCGGCCCGACCAAGTTCGTCAGCGAGGTGGCCGACCGGACCAGCGAGCCGGGCGTGGCGACCGGGCTGGCCTGGACCTCGGTGGGAGGAGACATCCTCTTCATCGAGGCGACCCGTATGCCGGGCAAGGGCAAGCTCACCCTGACCGGCCAGCTGGGCGACGTGATGAAGGAGTCGGTGACCGCGGCGCTGTCGTTCATCCGCAGCCGCGCGCCGCAGCTCGGCCTCGAGGCCGGCAACCTGGTCGAGAACGTGGACATCCACGTCCACGTCCCGGCGGGCGGCATCCCCAAGGACGGCCCGTCGGCCGGCGTCACCATGTACACCGCGCTGGTCTCGCTCCTGCTCGGCGTGCCGGTGCGGCCCGACGTGGCGATGACCGGGGAGATCACGCTGCGCGGCAACGTGCTGCAGATCGGCGGGATCAAGGAGAAGCTGCTGGCGGCCCACCGGGCCGGCATCAAGCGCGTCATCATCCCCGAGCGCAACGTGAAGGACCTGGTCGACGTGCCCGACGAGGTGAAGCAGGAGATCGAGATCATCCCGGTCAAGCGGATGGACGAGGTCCTGGTCATCGCGCTCACGACGCCGCCGACGGGGATCGTGGAGCTGGTCGAGCGGCAGAAGGAAGGCGAGCCCAACGCCGCGCTGATCCCGCCCGAGGCAGGCTCGCCTCCGCGCGGACCGCAGCCGTCGGCCTAGACGCGGCCGAAAAGCCGGTTTTCTCGCCAGGAGGGCCCCGATCCGGGGCCCTCTTTTTTGCATCTTTCCCAGGCTTGACGCCTTGATACGAGGTGCTTAGGTTTGCCCGCGTACATCGCAGACGTAGCGCGAGGAGGACCCTGAGACATGGGCAAGATCATCGGTATCGACCTGGGCACCACCAACAGCGTGGTCGCCATCATGGAGGGCAAGGAGCCCAAGATCATCACCAACGAGGAAGGCGGGCGCCTGACTCCGTCGGTGGTGGCCTTCGACGACAAGGGGGAGGTCCTGGTCGGCCAGATCGCCCGCCGGCAGGCGATCACCAATCCCGAGAACACGGTCTTCTCGGCCAAGCGGCTCATCGGCCGCAAGTTCGAGGACCCCGCGACCCAGGACGAGATCAAGCGGGTCCCCTACAAGGTCATCAAGGCCTCCAACACCGACTGCGCGATCGAGATCCGGGGCAAGCGCTACGCGATCCCGGAGATCTCCGCGCGCGTGCTCATGAAGCTGAAGCGCGCCGCCGAGGAGTACCTGGGCGAGCCGGTCAAGGAAGCGGTCATCACGGTGCCCGCCTACTTCAATGACTCGCAGCGCCAGGCGACCAAGGACGCCGGCCGCATCGCCGGCCTCGACGTCAAGCGCATCGTCAACGAGCCGACCGCCGCGGCCCTGGCCTACGGCCTGGACAAGACCCACGACCAGCTCATCGCGGTCTACGACTTCGGCGGCGGCACCTTCGACATCTCGATCCTCGAGGTGGGCGACAAGGTCGTCGAGGTGGTGTCGACCAACGGCGATACCCACCTGGGCGGCGACGACATCGACCACGTGCTGATGGACTGGCTGGTCGCCGAGTTCAAGAAGGACCAGGGGATCGACGTCTCCAAGGACAAGATGGTGATCCAGCGCCTCAAGGACGCCGCGGAGCAGGCCAAGATCGAGCTGTCGAACGTGCAGGAGACGACGATCAACCTGCCGTTCCTGACGGCCGACGCCAGCGGACCG
>DATFRY010000670.1:0-17785 GCA_035262925.1 Kofleriaceae bacterium
CGGTAGATGTCGGGGAGCTCCTGCTCGAAGCGGATGTCCTCCTGGATGGCCGGCGCGTTCCCGAACTTGTCGTTCAGCGTCCCCGACTGGTTCGCCTTGCCGAATCCCGGCTGGCTCTGATAGGAGGCGGCCACGAACAGACCGTCGATCGGCTCCCAGTTCACCCCCGCCGACGCCGCCAGCGCGAAGCCGCTGACGTCGACCATGCTGCGCCCCTCGGCGGGATCGCCACTGGGCAGGACCAGGTCATCCGTGCCCTGCGGGTTGCGCGCGCGGACGGTGTACACGCTCGACTCGGTGAAGTTGATCCCCGCACCGAACGCGAGGCGCGGACCGGCGAGCCGGTAGGCGCCCGCCGCCGTCACATAGAGCGTGCGGATCGATCCGTTGACGGCCGACCAGCGCTGCACGCCGTCGTACGCGCCGGGAAACTCCTGGTTGTCCGCGAAGGACTTGTCCTTGTCCCAGTCGGCCTGGCCGCCGAAGGGCACATAGGCCCCGACGCCGACGCCCAGATTCGGCACGCCCAGGTCGCTCACGACGCCGAGAAACGGCGCCGCGATGATGTTGTTGAGCTTGGCCTTGCCCGCGTTGGCGTCGACGCCGTTCTCCGGCGTGCCGGTCTGGCCCTCGCCGTCGATCCGGTTGGAGATCGCGCCCTCGGGTCGGTTGTACTCGACGGTGCGCCACGCCAGGATCCCCTCGGCGTAGATGCGCCACCCGCTCCCGAGCGCGAGCCCGGCCGGGTTGAAGTAGAGGGCGGTCGGGTGGTCGGTCGCCACGTCCCCGTGCTCGCCGGCGTAGTGCGCCGTCAGGAAGCCGCCGGCGCGCACCTCGGTGGCGGCGGCGAGCGAGCTCAGGAAAAAAGCGGAAAGGAAGAGCGGTATGCAGCGCTGCACAGGCTAACCATCCTTGTAGAGTAGGCGCGGCCGGCAGCTTTGGATATGCTGCCCCCCGAACCGCACCGATTCTCCGGTAGGCCAAAAAACCATGTCAAGCCACTTTCGCCTCTCCTATGTCGCTTTGCCACTCCTGACCACGCTCTTCGCACCCGGATGCGTCGATCCCAAGGGAGCCTTCGACGACTTCGGCGACCGAGTGGTCGATGCCAGCACCGCCGCCCCCGACGACGGCGGCACCGGCGGCTTCGACGGCGCGATCCCCGACCTGACGGGCGCCTACCTCCTGTCCCTCGCCGCCACCCAGCCGGCCCCCGTCAACCCGATCCGCTTCATCGTGAACATCGACTTCACCGCCGGCGACAGCGGTGGCACGGCGAACCTCACCATCCAGCCCCTCGCCGTCGAGTCCTGCGCCGAGGGAATGGGCGGCATGCCCATCGGCGACATGCTCACGATCCCCGACGTCTCGATCGCCGCCAACGGACAGTTCGCCATCACCGCCAACGGCACCACCGTCGACGGCATGGCCAACCCGCTCCTGTGCGGCGTCCCCATCACCTCCGACATCGAGCTCACCGGCTCCCTGCAGACGGCCGAGCTCCTCTGCGGCACGGTCGGCGGCCACGTCTCGGCCCCGATCGAGGGCGACCTCGTCGGCACCTTCGGCGCCATCAAGCTGACCGAGCCGGTCATGTTCGGCGACGCCAACCTCCCCGCCGCGGTCACCGCCTGCCCGTAGGGCGGGGCCGGCGCGGCTGGCCTACTGGCAGGTGGAGTAGTAGAGGTCTGTGCCAGTGTTGCTGTCGACAGGGTCGACGCCCACCACCATTTGCGTTTGGTTCCCGTCCCACCGTGCGAACGTGTGGACGCCCTCGGGCACGTAGAGCTCGTCATTCACCGGCGTGAGAGGGCCGAATGACTCGTCGACCGACGACCTCGTGGTAATGAGGATCGGATCCTGCGGCGATTCGAGCGGGTTTGGCACGAGAAGCAGGCCGAGCTCGTCGGCTGACACGTCGACTGACAAGTATCCCGTCGTCGGAAGCACGGTCTCTGGCGTTCCCCACGGCTGACCGATGGCCGTCCTGGTCGCCCTCCGCACCGTCAGGTCGTTGGCGACGAAATACATCGCCAGGCCATTCCCTGACAGCGACGGACTCCCGCCCACAAGCCCGGTCGGCTCGGGCGATCCAAAGGACCCAGCCAGCGAGCCGCGAGTCGCACTCTGTATGCCACTGTTGTCGCTGTTGGCGTAGAAGAACTCGAGACCCGAGCTCGATATCTCCGGCAGTCCCGGAGTGTCCACATCGCTCAGCGCATCGATGCGATCGACCCCGCCGAAGGCCTGCCCAGGATCGTCTCGACTCGCCAGAAAATAGCCTGTCGGCCCAACATTGCCTGACCGCTGAAAGAGCAATCGCAGCCCTCCCTTGTCGAGCGAGCCGGGATACTCGAAGTCGGACGAGTTGACCGCGGCGAGCTTCGAGAGGGCTACCCACCGGCAATCGGCCGCCGCGTCGCCCGGCGACCGAGCATCGTCCCGCCGGCCGCCAGCGTCAGCCGAGCTGCCGCCGCCGCCATCCATCCCCGCATCGAAGGGCGACGGGATGCACGTCCGTGCCACCCCGGCCGAGGCCGGGTACTCGCCAGCAAGGTCGCAGTACGGTCGCGCCGGGTCCGTGCACGACATGCTCTCGTCGCAGTAGAGCGGGTCGTACTTGGTGCAGCCGGTCGCCGAGGCCAGCAGGAGGAGGAAGAGGGCGGATAGCTTGATCGTGGGCATGTCGTATTTGGCTCGCCGTCTCATGTCGTCTGCTCGCGAATCCCGTGCTGGGAGCTACTCGCACTCCGAGTAGAAGACGTCGAAGTTGGGGTCAACTTGCCCGGTGGCAACCATGCGCGTTCGACTGCCGTCCCATTTCGCGGAGATGAAGCCGGACAGCCCGGGCGTGAAGAGTTCCTCGTTCGCAGGAACTGGAGGCCCGAAGTCCTCCTCCGTTGACGACCTGTCCGCGATCAAAATGGTCGTCTCGGGCGTCCCCGACGACGGGTGGTCGAGCAGCAGGTGCAACTCGTCCGGCGAGACGTCGACCGAGAAGTATCCGCCCGTCGCAATGACTGACTCTGGTGGACCCCAGGGCGCGCCTATCGCCGTTCGTGTGGCGCGCTGCACAGAGAAGTTCGTGGTCGCGATGAAGTAGAGGTGCAAGCCGTCGCCCGACAAGGAAGGGCTCAGACCCTCGAGGCCGGTCGGCGCCGGCGTACCGAACTTCCCCTGTGGCGAGGAGCGCGTGGCTGAGTCGATGGAGCCGTCGTTCCGGTAGAGGATCTCGAGGCCGGAGGGTGAGAGCTCCGGCTCGAATAGATCGGCGCCATCGCCGATGAGCTCATCGATGAGCGTCGGAGGCCCAAAGACCTGGCCCACGCTGTTGCGGGCGGCGACGTAGATCCCATCCGTCGCTGTCCCCACTCGGGCCAGTAGAAGCGTCAATCCGTCGGCGTCCAGTGATCCCGCATAGTCGTCGCCCGTGTTGCTGTTCACGTTCGCGAGTCGCGAGAGCGGTGCCCACCTGCACACCGTTGCCGCGTCGCCCCCGGCGGCCGCGTCCTGCTTCCCGGCGCTCGCGTCGGCGGCGGCTCCGCCACCGTCCGGGGCGCCGGCGTCGAAGGGCGATGGGATGCACGTTCGCGCGACCCCGTCCGAGGCCGGGTACTCGCCGGCGAGATCGCAGAACGGTCGCGCCGGGTCCGAGCACGACATGCTCTCGTCGCAGTAGAGCGGGTCGTACTTGGTGCAGGCCGCGAAGGAGAGCAGGACAGGAAGTAGAGTCGAGCGTCGCACGGAGGGGATTATCGGACGCGGCGATGAGTTGTTGCCTCCGGCATCGGTTTCCGCGGAAACCGTCGCGTCGCGCACCATTCTGGTCGGGTGCTGTCCCTGCAGATGATCGAGGTCAGTGGCAGGCCCGGGCTCTCAAGTCGGGGACGGAGCTCCGCCCGGAACGAGTCGTTCCTCCGCAACGCGTTCATTTTGGAGGCGAAGTCGGTGCGACAGATGAGTTACAGAATCGGCATGTCGTTCGTTCATCGTCGTGCTGGTGTCCTGTTCTCGGCTCTTGTTGCGACCCTCCTGCTTGCGTGCGGCGACGACAGGGCGGCGCGCGGCGGTGGCGGCGGCGGTGATGATGACGATGACGGTGCTGGCAGCACCGCGGACGCGGGCGGCGGTGGCGCGCCCGATAGCGGTGGTGGCGCGCCGGATGCCAGCGGCGGTCGGAAGGATGCCGGCGGCACTGCCGACGGCGGCACCGCGGACGGAGGATCGGACAAGGACGCCGGGGGAGCATCCGACGCAGGAGACATCGACGGCGGCGCCGCTCCCGATGCCGGTGACCTCGATGGCGGGGCGGCTCCCGACGCCGGTCAGGTCGACGCGGGCACGCCGGACGCCGGTGAGCCCGACGCCGGCGCGGATCCCTTCGATGGCGAATTCCTGCTGTCGCTTGTCGCGCCGGCTGTCAATCCGAACAATCCGATCCGGTTCATCGCAACGGTCGACTTCACGCAGGGAGGCGGCGGTGCCGGAACGGCCGATTTTTCATTCCAGCCGATCATCGCGCCGGAGTGCACGCCCGACTCGGGCGGCTTGCCGGTCGGTGATGCCGTCGTTGTCACCGGCGTCCCGATCAGCGCGCAGGGCACGTTCGACATTTCGCTGAGCGGCGCGACGCTGCCCGGCCAGGCGAATCCGCTGCCGATCCCGGGAATCATGTGCACCGATCTGCCGGCCCAGCTCGACGTGGCCGGCGCGATCGTCAGCACGGATCTCACCTGCGGAACCATCACCGCGCTTGGCTCTGTGCCCGGCACCTTCGGGGCGATCCGCATCCCGCCGGGAACCGTCGGCGACGCGAATCTCCCCGATGCAGTGACCGCCTGCCCCTGAGGGTGGTCTATGGCGCACCGCGTCGAGGCGTCTCCCTCGACGAAGCGGGACGGAAGTGCCTTGAAAGACGTGCGATCTGGCGTGACGTCTAACGCCGTTTTGTAGACAAACCCCGTCCGGGGTGAGTTACAAAATCGCAATGTCGATTTTCCATCGTTCTGCTTATCTCACCCTTTCTGCTCTTCTTGCGATCGTCCCCGCCGCGTGCGGCGACGATGACGACGACGACAACGGTGGCGGCGCGGCCGACTCCGGTGGCGGTGGTGGCCAGGCGGATGCCGGCGGCGGCACGCCCGACGCGGGTGGCGGTACGCCCGACGCGGGTGGCGGCACGCCCGATGCGGCCCCCCCGATCGACGGTCAGCAGTACCTCCTTGGCATCGGGATCACCGACCCGGCCGCGATCAACCTGCGCTTCATCGCCACGGTTGCCCTCGGCGAGACGTCGGCTGACTTCCAGCTTCAACCGATCGTCGCGCCGGAGTGCGACGCGGCAACCAGCGGGCAGCCCATTGGAGATGCGGTTACGGTGACGGGCGTTCCGATCAACGCGGACCTGACGTTCGAGATCATGACCTCAGGAACGATCCCCACTGATGCGAACCCGCTCACCTGCGGCGATCTGGCGGGCGACTTCGACGTGATGGGCCAGCTCCAGGCGGATCAGACCGCGTGTGGCACCGTCTCAGCGAGCGCTGGCCCCATCACCGCAACTGGTACGTTCGGGACCGTTGCCATCGAGACCGGAACGGTAGGCGACGACAACCTGCCCGACGCGGTTTTCGACTGTCCGTGAGAGTGGACTCCGCGATCATCTAGACGCCAGAGCGCCGCCCTCCTCCATCAGCTTTGCGAAAGCTACAGCTAGCGCTGCTGGTGGTGGGGGTCGGTGCCCTGGCGTGGATGATCTACCGTCTCGGCCCCGACACGCTGCTGGCCGGGATGCTGGCTGTCGGCTGGGGGTTCGTGCTCACCTGCAGCGCGCACCTCGGCGGGCTCTTGCTCGACTCGGTGGTCCTCCGCGCGTGTGCCGGGGTGCCTGGCCGCGAGGTGCCGTACCGCGAGTATGCGCGGATCAGTATCGCGGGGCATGGGGTCAATGCGGTCACGCCGCTGGGGAAGGTCGGTGAGGTCGTCAAGTACACGCTGCTCGATGAGCGGCTGCGGGCGGCGGATGCGGCCGGCGCCCTCGTGGCCCAGAACATCGCCAGCTTCGTCGTCAACTGCGGGCTGATCGCGCTCGCGTCGCCGGTGGCGTTCGTGTTCCTCGATGCCGACGGCCTCGTCGCCATCGCCTTCGGCGTCGTCGGGGTCGGGTTTCTCGCGGCCGGCGCGGTGGGGCTGGTCATCCTGCGCCACGGGATCGGGAGCTGGCCGTTCGCGGTGCTGCGGCGGGTCGGGGTCGGGCGGTTTCGCGTCCCGAAGCGGCGCATCGAGAAGTGGCAGCGGTCGTGGGCCAAGGTGGAGAAGTCGTGGAAGGAGGCCACCGAGGTGCGGGGCGCGATGCCGACCATCTGGGTCGGCAGCGTCCTCAGCCGGCTGTGCAACGTGACCGAGGGGGCCCTGCTGCTCCACTTCCTCGGCGGCACCCATGTCATCGCCGCCGCGTTTCTCAGCCTCGCCAGCTATCAGTTCACGGGCTGGGTGTTCACGTTCGTGCCGATGCAGGCGGGCACGGCCGAGGCGGCGGCGTACATGGTGTTTCGCGCGGCCGGGCTGTCGCCGCAGCTCGGCGTGTTCGTCGAGATCGGACGCAGGCTGCGCGGCGTGGTGTTCATCGCGCTGGGCCTGGCCCTCCTCGGGCGCGAGACCCTGCGGCGCTTCCTGTCGTCGGATCAGGGCGCGCGCGCCGCGTAGGCGCGGAGCTCGGCAAGCTCGCGCTCGAAGCCGCCCGACAGGATCGGGAAGCGGCACCACGTCTTGGGATCCAGGTTCTTGTCGTCGAGGTGGAACGACGGGGCGTAGCGCTCGCGCTTCCACTGGTTGCGGCACCACAGCCTGGTGAAGCGCTCGACGTAGGTGACCAGCTGCGCGGCCGACAGCGCCGGGAAGCGCACGCGCATCTCCTGGAACACCTCGACCGGCGTGTGGCGATCGCGGATGGCCGAGTCCTCGATCGCCTCGAGCACGTCGTACGGCATGAGGTCCTTCTCGTCGGTCTGCTTCTCGTCCGGCGGGCGCAGCTCGGCGGTCGGGGCCTGCACCGTCACCGCCGACAGCGCCGGGATCGCGAACAGCCCCGACGGCCCCGCATCTTGTAGCCACGCCAGCCAGCGCCGGAGGAACGCCTTGTCGATGCCGGCGATGGGCGAGAGGCCGCCGCAGGTGTCGCCGTCCATGGTGGCGTAACCGACCGCGGCCTCGGAGCGGTTGCTGGTAGCCAGCAGCAGCGCGTTCTGGATGTTGGCGAGCAGCCACACCGACGGGCCCCGCGCGCGCGCCTGCACGTTCTGCAGGGGCACGTCGTCGCGCTGCCACTCGAGCGGCCGCTCGATAGCGCGCTCGACCATGTCGATGTAGCCCTGCACCATGGCGTCCACATCGAGCTCGAGGTACTGGGCGCCGATCGCGCTCGCCACCTCGCGCGCTGCCGCCCGCGTCACCGGGCCGCTGTTGCGCGTGGATTGATAGGCGCAGGTGAGCAGGCGCCCGACGACGTCCCGCGGCGTCGACGCGCCGGCCAGGTCGATGTACGAGAGCCTGGTCCGGAGGCCATCCATGCCGAGCTGGGCGGCGGCGAAGTGGACCATGAGCGCGACCAGGCAGCTCACCGCCGCCGAGTCGGCCCCGCCCGACAGCGACACCACGAAGCCGCGCGAGCGGCTCTTGCGCAGATAGTCGAACATCGCCAGCGCGACCGCGCGGGCGAACTCCTCCTCCTGCACCCGCTCGCCCTGCTCCCAGCTCCGCGCCGCCGCCGGCCGCGCCACCGGCTCGAGCTCGGGGTAGGCGAAGGGCACGTCGATCGCGCGGTCGTCCACCTCGGGCCGGAAGCTGCCGGTGCGCGTCTGGATCATCCGGTTGTCGGTGATGTCGACGACCGCGCTGGTCACGTCGAAGTCGCGGTAGGAGAAGCGCTCGCCGGCGGCGATGAGCTGGCCGGCGCTGGCGATCAGCACGCCGCCGTCGTAGATGATGCGGCCGGCCTCGTTGCCGAGGTGGTTGGTGTAGACGTAGGCCACGCCGAACGCGCGCGAGCCCTCGATGACGAAGCGCTTGCGCACCTCGTGCTTGCCGAACGCGAAGTGGCTGGCGCTCGGGTTGAGGATGACGTCGGCCCCCTCGAGCGCGAGCTTGCCGCCCGGGCGGTTGGCCACCCACGCGTCCTCGCAGATCTCGAAGCCGATCTTGACGCCGCCGCAGTCGAACAGGTCCGCGCCGAGCGGGACCTCGCGGCCGCCGACCTCGATGTGGGCCACGTGATGCAGCGGCCAGGGCTTGAACCAGCGCGGTTCGTAGTAGATGCCGTCGCCGGCCAGGTTGCGCTTGGCCGCGAAGCCGACCAGCCGGCCGTCGACCAGCAGCGCGACCGCGTTGTAGAGCGCGCGGTTGTAGAACAGCGGCAGGCCGACTCCCACGATCATCCCGCCGGTCGACGGCGCGATCTCGAGCAGCACGTCGAGCGCCGTCGCCTGCACGCCCGGCGAGTAGAACGCGTCCTCGCACCCGTAGCCGCTGATGCAGAGCTCCGGCAGGCACAGGATGCTGACCCCGCCGGCGCGCGCCGCGGCGATGGCACCCTCGATGCGCGTGCGGTTGCCGTCCCAGTCGAGCGGGATCTGGTTGAGCACGGCCGCCCCGACCCTGATGAGCTTCACGGGCCCTCCTCGAGCCGCCCCGCCAGGAGCGGGGCCACGCTGTGGATGACGAGCTTGTCCTGCCCCGGGGCCAGCTCGAGCGCGCGCGGATGGCTGTCGGTGGCGGCCAGCCCGGCGAACAGCCCGCTGGCGACCACCCGGTCGAGCGAGTCGCCGACGAACAGGCCGTGCGTGGTGACGGCGGAGATGGAGACCGCGCCGGCGTCGCGGTAGGCCGCGGCGGCCGCCAGGAGCGAGCTGCCGGTGCGGATCATGTCGTCGTAGATGATGACGCGGGCGCCGCGCACGTGGGCGCTCACGCCGGAGACCTCGGTGCGCGCGCCCGACAGCCGGCGCTTGTAGACGAAGGCCGCGGTGACCCCGAGCTCGTGGGCGAGGTGCTCGACCCGCTTGGCCCGGCCGGCGTCGGTGCAGCCGAGCACGAAGTCGCCGTCGCCGCCGCCGAACCCGGCGATCGCGGCGCGGATGAGCGGGGCGCCGTCCACGTGGATTGGATGCACCGCGCCCTCGAAATAGTACGCCACGCTGTCCACGTGGAGGTCGAGCAGGAACACCCGGTTGCCCAGGCCGGCGACCGGGATCGACGACAGCAGGCGGGCGCGCGCCTTGGCGGTGACGACCTCGCCGTCTCGCTGGGACCGCTCCATCGTGGAGTAGCCGAAGTACGGGATGACCAGGTTGAGGCGGGCGGCGCCGCACTGGACGAGGCCGCACGCCAGATCGTAGAGCTCGAGCGTGTCGGCGTCGGAGATGGTGCCGCCGACCAGCACGACGTCGCGATCGGCGCAGGGGGTGGCGACCCGCTGGTAGCGCTCGCCGTCGGGGAAGAAGTGGCGCTCGACGTCGCCGGGCGCGAACCCGCCCAGGCGGCACAGCTCCGCCGCCAGGGGGGCGTAGGAGCGGGTGGCGAAGAGGAGCGGGGCTCGGGCGGCTGGCACGGCGGATCCGGGGCTCCGGAGGATTCTATGACATTCGCGGGCCCCGGGCCGGGCGGGCCGGGCTGGCGGCGCGGCCAAGGGCGGCGCGAGACGACCATCGATCAGAGCGGGCGCTCGGACGGGACGGCGTTGCCGAACGGGATGACGACCTTGAAGCTGAGCAGGCGCCACGACGAGCCGATGCGCATGAACTCGAACGTGCCGGTCGGCTTGCCCTTCTCGTACTCGAGGAGCGCCTGCACGCGGGCCTGGTCGCGGTCGGGGCTCTGGGCGGAGGACAGGATGGCCAGGACGCGGACGAAGTTGCCCAGCTCGGCCTGGTGCGACTGCAGCACGTTCTTGAACTCGTCGAGCGTGACGGAGCCCTTGAACACCGGCGACGCGCCCTCGTGCACCTCGGCGGCGCGCCCCTCGCGCACGCCCTCGAGGATGGCGCGGACCAGGTCGGTGACCTCGGGGGGCGCGCGCAGGCGCGACTCCTGCGCCGCGAGCGCGTCGGCCTTCTCGCGCAGGTCGGCCGGGATGTCGACGCTGAGGCCGAGCAGGCGCCAGACGCCGTCCTTTCCGCGGTGGAAGCTGAGCTGGCCCATCGTGGTGCCGTTCTCGAACTCGAGCTCCAGCGAGATGCGCCCGGTCATGCCGGCCACGCTGGCCGCCTGGTCGAGCGCGTGGACCTCGCCGGCCCGCACGAACGGCCCCATGGTCGCGTTCATGCGCTCGATGAGGTCGAGGAACTTGTCGATGAGCAGCGTCTGCTGGAAGCGGGCCGAGGCATCGTCGTAGACCTTCTGGGTCTTGCCGTCGCGCAGGAGCTCCATGATCGCCTCCGCCCGCACCTTGAACTCGCGCTCCTCGCGGTAGTCGCCGGACAGGAAGACGACCCCCGCGACCGCCGCGGTGCCGAGGACGAGGAGGACGAGCGCGAGGACCAGCCGCCGCCGCCGCCCGGGCGCCGCCTGCCGGGTGACCGCGGTCGGCGCCGCCGCCACGGTCGTCGTCGTCGTGGGCCCATCGGGCCTCGTCCGCTCCTCGGGCCCGTTCAGATCGCCGTCGCCGTCGCCGTCGCCGTTGCCGTTGCCGCTGCCGCCGGGCGGCCCGCCCGCTCGCGCGCGTGGATCGGGCCGCGGCTCGTCGCTCATGACGTCGGCACGGGGGCCGGCTCGGCCAGCGACTCGACGAACCGGGCGACCGCGTTCTGCGCCGCGGCCAGCCGGTAGGCCGCGGTGGAGCGGACGTCGTCGATCGGGCGGATCTCGCCGGCCAGCGCGGCGCGGGCGGCCATCGCCGCGGCCGGGCCGGGCGCCGCGCCCAGGATCGCGGCCTCGGCCGCGCGCGCCCGCACCGGGCGATCGGCGACCGCGCCCAGCCCGAGCCGCACGTGGCGCACGACCCCGCCATCCACCTGCGCGCAGGCGGCGACCATGACCTTGGAGATGGACTGGGCGCGCCGCGTGCCCATCTTGCGCCAGTAGTGGCGCGCGTCCGGCGGGCGGGGCGGAAATCGCACCCGCACGATGAGCTCGTCGGGCGCCAGCGCCGTGGTGCGGTAACCGGTGATGAACTGATCGTAGCTGATCGCGCGATCGCCGCGAGCCGCCGACGCGACCTCGACCACGGCGTCGAGCGCGAGCAGGACCGGCAGCGTGTCGCCCACCGGCGACGACGTCGCGATGTTGCCGCCGAGCGTGCCGCGCGCCTGGATCTGAAGCGCGCCCACCTCGCGCGCGGCGGCGGCCAGGCCGGGCAGTTCGCGCCGGACCAGGTCGCTGGCGAGGATGGCGGCGTACGTGGTCGCCGCACCGATCATCACGCTGCCGTCGCGATCGGCCACGATCGTGACCAGCGGCACCAGCCCGAACACGTCGATGATGCCGGGCGGCTCCGGCCGCCGGTTGGCCGAGACCAGGAGATCGGTGCCGCCGGCCAGGACGATGTGGTCCGGGTGGGCCTGGCGCAGGCGCAGCGCGTCGACCAGGGTGCTCGGGCGGTGGTACGCCGTCACGATCCGCTCCCCTGCCTGCGCTGCGCCGCCACCTCGGCGACGGCGTCGACGATGAGCTGATACCCCGTGCAGCGGCAGATGTTGCCGGCCATGAGCTCGCGCAGGCGCGCACGCGAGGCGTCGGGCTCGCGCTCGATCACGCGCGCCGCGCACATCGCGATGCCGGGCGTGCAGATGCCGCACTGCGTGCCGCCGAACTTGACCAGCGCCGCCTGCACCGCGTGCAGCGCGCCCTGGCCCCCGCCTTCGCCACCGCCAGCGCCGCCGCCACCGCCGGTCGCGGCCAGGCCCTCGATGGTCAGCACCTCGTGGCCGACGGCCTGGGCAGCGGCCACCAGGCACGAGTTGACGGCCTCGCCGTCGATCATGACCGTGCACGCCCCGCACTCGCCCTCGCCGCAGCCCTCCTTGGTGCCGGTCAGGCGCAGGTCCTCGCGCAGGACGTCGAGCAGGCGCTTCCACGGCGAGACCTCGACCTCGACCGCGCGGCCATTGACGTGCAAGGCCAGCGTCATCGCCCCCGTCGCCTCCGTCGTCGTCGTCATCGTCCACTCCTCGCTCGGGCGGGCGTGGGCGCAGACCCGGCCAGCGCGCGCTCGATCGTCTCGGGCAGGACCGGCAGCGAGTCGAACGGCACGCCGAGCGCGTCCTCGATCGCGTTGGCCACCGCGGCCGCCGGCCCGTCCATGGGGATCTCGCCCACCCCCTTGGCCCCGTGCGGCCCGAACGGATACGGCTTCTCGACCAGGATGGTCTCCATCTCCGGCGCGTCGGCGAACGTCGGCACGATGCAGTCGGTCATGCGGCGGTTCACCACGCGCCCGCGCTGGTAGACCACGCTCTCCCACAGCGCCCAGCCCAGCGCCTGCAAGGTGCCGCCCTCGATCTGCCCCTTGACCAGGATGGGGTGGATGGCGCGCCCCACGTCGACCGCGTGCACGCACCGCTCCACCGTCACCTCGTAGGTGTCGAGGTCGACCGCCACGTCGACCAGGCAGCAGGCCCAGCCGTAGACCGGATAGGCCGAGCCGGTGTACGTGTCGTCGTCCCACTGGATGCCGGGCGGCGGCACGTACTGCGCGGTCTCGGCCACCTCCTCGCCGCCGACCCCCGCGGCCGCCGTGGCCGCCGCCATGGCCTCGGCCGCCTCCGCGATCGGGGCGCCCGCCAGCCCGTGCGCGGCTGCCCACTCCTCGATGCGGCGCCTCAGCGCCGTCGACGCCCGGTCGACCACCCCGCCCACGACCATGCAGGTGCGCGACGCCACCGTCGGGCCGCTGTCGGGGACCTTCCCGGTGCTCTGCTCGGCGATGGCCACGCGCGCGATGTCGACCCCGAGCGCGGTGGCCGCGATCTGCGAGAAGATCGTGAGCGCGCCCTGGCCGATGTCGGTCGAGCTCGACCGCACCTCGAAGCGCCCGCCGGGCAGGAGCGCCACCGTCGCGCGCCCGGCCAGCCGCTGCTCGCCGCTGCCGGTGAAGCCGGCCCCGTGGAAGTAGAACGCCAGCCCGCGCCCGCGCCGGACCGGAGGCGCCGCGCCGCCGCCGCTCGCGCGAGGTCCGACCTCACCGCTCGCGGCGGCCACCGACTCCAGCACCTCGTCGCTGCCCACGCTGTAGGTCAGGACCTGGGACGTGGCGGTCGCGTCGCCCGAGCGCAGCATGTTGCGGCGGCGCATCTCGAACGGATCGAGGCCGAGCAGTCGCGCGGCCTTCTCGATCTGCCGCTCGTACGCGAACGTGGTCTGCGGGGCGCCGAAGCCGCGGAACGCGCCGTGCGGCGGCGTGTTGGTCGCCACCGCGCGCCCGACCACGCGCACCGTCTCGCACCGGTACGGCCCGGCCGCGTGCAGGACGCCCCGCGACAGCACCACCGGCGAAAGGGTGAGGTACGCGCCGCCGTCGAACACGACGTCGACGTCGATCGCGGCGATGGTGCCGTCGCGCCGGAGCCCCATGCGGTGGCGGACGCGCGCCGGGTGGCGCTTGGTGGTGGCGCCGATGTCCTCGTCGCGGTCGTAGACCAGCTTGACCGGGCGGCCGGCCACGCGGGCGAGCAGCGCCGCGTGGGCCGCGATCATCGAGGGGTACTCTTCCTTGCCGCCGAAGCCGCCGCCGGTCACCGACTGGGCGATGACGACCTGATGATCGGCGAGGCCGAAGAGCGGCTTCATCGCCTTGTGCACGTAGTACGGGCACTGCAGCGAGCCGACGATGTGACACGAGCCGTCGTCGTCGAAGCGGGCGATCATGCCCTGCGGCTCGATGTACATCTGCTCCTGCGCGCCGGTCCAGTAGGTGCCCTCCACGATCAGATCGGCCGCCGCCAGCGCCGCCTCGACGTCGCCCCCCTTGCGGATGTGGAAGCGCTTGAACACGTTGTCGGCGCCGTGGAGCACGACCTCGGCGCGCAGGGCGTCGTCGATGGTGTGGATGGCCGGCAGCTCGTCGACCTCGAGGATGATGTGGGCCGCGGCCTCCTGCGCGCGCCTGCGGGTCGGAGCGGCCACCAGCGCCACCGGCTCGTCGACGTGGCGGATGCGCCCGCCCACCGGGACCAGGGCCGGCTGGTCCTCCTCGATGAGGTAGATGGTGTTCTTGCCCGGGATGTCGGCGGCGGTCGCCACCACCACGTCGGTCCAGTCGAAGGCGGGATCGCGGCGGATCGCGCGCAGGACGCCGTGCGGCACCTGGCTGCGGACGGTGGCGCCGTGCAGCGCGCCGGGCGCCGGCAGGTCGTCGACGTAGAGCGCGCCGCCGCGCACCTTGGCCTCGCCGTCCACCCGCGGCACCGAGGTGCCGACCGGTGGGACAGCTGCGGCTGCCTCGTTCGTCTCGCGGTTCACAGGCACCGCGATCGGTTGTACTACAGTTGCGCCCGGGGCTGAGTCCGCTGAGTCCGCCGCGCGCCGCCCCGCCGCCGTGCTACAAGGCAGCCATGAGCGACCAGCCGTGCGCGATCGTCACCGGAGCCACCTCGGGCATTGGGCGCGCGGCCGCGCTGCGCCTGGCGCAGGAGGGCCTCGCGGTCGTGGCGGTCGGCCGCAACCGGGCCGCGCTCGACGAGATCGAGGCCCAGCTGGCCCAGGCGGGCAGCCCGGGCGCGTCGGTGCAGGCGGATGTGGTCGCCGCCGACGCCCCCGACCGCATCGTCGCCGCCGCGGTCGAGCGGTTCGGCGGGATCGACGCGCTGGTCAACGCGGCCGGCATCATCGCGTCGGGCGCGCTCCAGGAGACCGACGACGCCGGCTGGGATCGCATGATGGACATCAATGTGCGCGCCCCCTTCCGCCTCATGCGCGCGGCGGCGACGCACCTGGTGGCGCGGCGCGGCGCGGTGGTCAACGTGTCGAGCGTGGCCGGCCTGCGCTCCTTCCCCGGCATCCTGTCGTACGCGGTCAGCAAGGCCGCGGTCGATCAGCTCACCCGCTGCGCCGCGCTCGACCTCGCGCCGCGCGGCGTGCGGGTCAACGCCGTCAACCCGGGCGTGGTGGTGACCGAGCTCCACCGGCGAGGCGGCATGAACGAGGAGCAGTACGCCGCGTTCCTGGCCCGCACCAAGGACACCCACCCGCTCGGCCGGCCGGGCACGGTCGGCGAGATCGCCGAGCTGATCGCGTTCCTGGCCTCCAGCCGCAGCGCCTGGATCACCGGGGAGACCATCGCGATCGACGGCGGGCGCCACCTGACCTGCGCGCGGTAATCGCGGCGCGTACTATCCACGCCATGCAGACGCGACCGCTCGGGCGCACCGGGTTTGCGGCATCCCTGATCGGGTTCGGCTGCTGGGGGCTGGCCGGTGAGATGTGGTTCGGCTCGTCGCCGGCGAGCGGGCGCCAGGCGCTGCGCGTGGCGGTCGACGCCGCCGGCGTCAACTTCATCGACACCGCCCTCATCTATGGAAGCGGCGAGAGCGAGCGCATCGTGGGCGAGGTGGTGCGCGAGCTGCGCGCGCGCGACACCGCGCTGGTGGCCACCAAGGCGGCGCCCTTCAACGGGCTGTGGCCGCCCGACCCGCGCGTCCCGCTCGAGCGGGTCTTTCCGGTCGAGCACGTCACCCGGTCGGTCGAGCAGTCGCTGCGCAACCTGCGCGCCGAGGTGCTCGGGGTCGAGCAGCTGCACGTGTGGCTCGACGACTGGCTCGACAGCTCCTACTGGCCGGAGCTGCGCGGCTGCATGGAGCGCCTGGTGCGCGCGGGCAAGGTGCTGCACTGGGGCGTGTCGGTCAACGACCACGCGCCAGGCGCGGCGCTGCGCGTGCTCGACGAGCCGATCATCGAGACGGTGCAGGTCATCCACAACATCTTCGACCGCGGCGCAGAGGCGGAGCTCCTGCCGCGCGCGGTCGAGCGGCAGGTCGGCGTCATCGCGCGCTGCCCGTTCGACGAGGGCGCGCTGACCGGCGCCATCGGGCCGGAGAGCCGCTTCGACGCGGCCGACTTCCGCAGCCGCTACTTCCGCGGCGAGCGCAAGGCCGAGGTGGCCGAGCACGTGGACCGGCTGCGCCCGCTCATCGGCGACGAGGCCGGCACGCTCACCGAGCTGGCGCTGCGCTTCTGCCTGTCGCGCCCCGAGATCGCCACCGTCATCCCGGGGATGCGCCGGGTCGAGCATGTGCGCGACAACGCGGCCGTGGGCGACGGGCGCGGCCTGTCGCCGGAGCTCCTGGAGCGGCTCGCCGAGCACGCCTGGGACAAGAACTGGTACGAGTGGCGGGGTCCCTGAACGGATGTATAGTATGCCGCACGAGCCATGCGTGCGCGCCCGACGGCCAATCCAGACAACCGCTTCGCCCACTCCACGCTCGAGTACGACCCGGGGGAGGGGCCGCCGCCGTCGAGCGTGATGCTGCTCGAGGATCAGTCGCGCTCGATCCTCAGCCACAACGACAGCCCCGATCTCGGCTTCCGCTGGAGCGTGAACCCGTACCGGGGCTGCGTGCACGCGTGCGCCTACTGCTACGCGCGCCCCACGCACGAGTACCTCGACCTCGGGGCCGGCACCGACTTCGACACGAAGATCGTCTACAAGCCGCGCGCGGCGGAGCTGCTGCGCGGCGCGTTCGATGCGCGGTCGTGGAAGGGGGAGCTGGTCATGTTCTCGGGCGTGACCGACTGCTATCAGCCGTTCGAGTCGCGGCTGGGGCTGACGCGCGCGTGCCTCGAGGTCTGCCTCGAGTATCGCAACCCGGTCGCGATCATCAGCAAGAGCGCGCTGGTCGAGCGCGACATCGATCTCCTGCTCGCGCTCTCCCGCGAGGCGTCGGCCGGGGTCAACGTGAGCCTCGCGTTCTCCGACGCCGGGCTGGCGCGCGCGCTGGAGCCGTGGGCGCCCTCGCCCGAGCGGCGGCTCGCGGTGATCGAGCGGATGGCGCGCGCCGGCGTGCCGGTCGGCGTCATGGTCGCGCCGATCATCCCCGGCCTCAATGACCAGCAGCTGCCCGAGGTGCTGCGGCGCGCGCGCGAGGCGGGCGCCACCCGGGCCGGGTGGGCGCTCCTGCGGCTGCCCGGCGCGGTCGCGGGCGTGTTCGAGGAGCGGATCCGCGCGGCGATGCCGCTGGCGGCCGACAAGATCCTCCATCGCATCCGCGAGACGCGCGGCGGCGAGCGGCTCTACGACTCGCGCTTCCACGTCCGCCAGCGCGGCGTCGGCGGCTACGCCGAGCTCATCCGCCACCTGTTCGAGACGACGACGGCGCGGCTCGGCTTCCAGCCGCGCGCGGATGACGAGCCGGACCCGACCACGTTCCGCCGACCGCCAGGGCGCGGCGGGCGTCGACAGCTGTCGCTTCCGATCCTGGGCTAGCCGAGGAAGGCCGCAGGGGCCGACCGAGGGTACGTTCTGGGCCCGCCGACGGAGTCGCCGCGTAAATACGGAGTCGGGCTCCAGGGACGCCGCGGACGCCGCGGGTCTCGAGCACCGTGGTCCATCCCTGGAGTCCGCCCGGCCGATCCACTGGGCCGCTTCTCTGTGAAGCGGCGCCGCGCGGCGTTACCGTCGCGCGATGAGATCATGCCTCGTCGCCGCCGCTCTCGCCCTCGCTGGCGTCCCCGCTTCCGCTGCGGCCGCGCCCGGCGCGACCCTCCTGGTGCCCGACCGCGTCTTCGACGGTGAGGCCATGCACGACGGCTGGGTGGTCCTGGTCCGCGGTGAGCGCATCGCGGCCGCGGGCCCGGCCGC
>DATFRY010000671.1:0-3307 GCA_035262925.1 Kofleriaceae bacterium
AGCCGGCCAGGCCGGACAGGCTCGCCATGCCGACCACCGAGCCGAACCCGAAGAGGACGATGTAGATCAGGCGCGAGGGCACGTCCGGGAGATCGGCGACGACCAGGGCGGTCAGCGCGCCGCTGCCCGCGAGGCCGTGAACCAGGCCGATGAGGAGCGGGCGCGTGGCGAGCGTCCAGCCGCCGACGTGCACGTGGCCGGCAGGCCCCTCGTGACTGTGACGGTGCGCGCCGTGCTCGTGCTCGGTCGGGACGCCGTTGCGACCCTCGACCAGGGCGCGGCGGATCGCGCGCAGGCCGAGCCCGATGAGCATGACGGCCACCCCGAGCTCGAAGATGGTGGCGAGGCGGTCGGGCATCCGGGCATCGAAGAGAGCCAGGAGCATTCCGACCGCGAACAGCGACGTGGTGTGGCCCACTCCCCAGAACGCGCCGAGGAAGACGCCGCGGAAGCGCGACGGCCGATCGGCGACCAGCGTCGAGATCGCCGCGAGGTGATCCGGCTCCAGCGCGTGCCGCATCCCCAGGAGCAGCCCCACCAACCACCCCGTCATCGTGCCGAGCATGATTTCCGATATCACGCCCCGCGAAGAGTGAGAAGACGGTAGCCGGCGGGCGCGGTCATGGCGCGTTCGCGACCCATGCCGGGCCGCGCGCGGTGCTACTTCTTCGGCGCTGCACCCGGGTCGCCCGGGGAGTGGTCATGCGAGTGGTCACCCTCCTGTCCCTTCTGGTGCGTATGCGGGTGCGAGTGGGTCGCTCCACCGTGGTTGTGCTCGTGGGAGTGATCCGTGTGCTCGTGGTCATGGTCGTCGTGCGGATGCGAGTGGGTCGTCCCACCGTGGCTATGCTCGTGCGAGTGGGGCGTGCCCTTGTGGTCGTGGTCCGGCATGATCCCTCCGCTTTCCTCGGTCCAGACAGCTTGCAAATCAGACCGCGTCTCGCCAGGTGGAGCAAGCGGGAAGCGCCATGACCCCGGTCAGCGTCGGTCCCGAGGGATGCCCACGCTGTACGAGAGTCGCCGAACTGGGCGCTACTTCCCGGAGAAGCGCGGCTCCCGCTTCTCGAGGAGCGCGGCCACGCCTTCCTGGAAGTCCTCGGTCGTCACGGTCGCGGCCTGGGCGAAGGCCTCGCGCCAGGCGGCGCGGCGCACGTCCCAGCCCAGCCCGTCGACCAGGCCGCGCCTGGTGGCGCGCACGGCCAGCGGCGCGGCGGCCGCGATCTCGCGGGCCAGCTCGAGCGCGGCCGGCAGGACCTCGCTGGCCGCGAGCGCGCGCGACGCCAGGCCGAGCGCGGCGGCCTCCTCGCCGCTGACCAGGCGCCCGGTGTAGAGCAGCTCGGCCGCCCGCGACGCGCCGATGAGGCGCGGCAGCACGTAGCTGATGCCGAGCCCGGGCCCGAGCCCGAGGCGCGCGAAGTTGGCGCCGATCTTCGCCTCGCGGCAAGCGATGCGGATGTCGCACAGGAGGGCCAGGCCGAAGCCGCCCCCGACCGCGTGGCCGTTCATCGCGGCGATGACCGGCACCTCGATGTCGAGCACCGACAGAAACGGCTCGTACATGGCGTACGACCGCTCGTGCGGCAGCGTCCCGCCGGCGGCGCGCTGGACCTGGGCCTTGAAGTCGGCGCCGGCCGAGAAGCAGCTGCCGCTGCCCACCACCACGACGGCCCGCGCCTCGCGGTCCGCCCGCGCGGCCGCGGACGCGGCGGCGAACGCGTCGAGCAGCTCCGCCGTCATGCTGTTGCGGTTGTCGGGCCGGTTCATCGCGATGACGCCGACGGCGCCCTCGCGGCGGTAGGTCACAGCGTCGCCGGCGTCGGGCATCGCCAACCTCAGCCTCGCTCGGCGACCTCAGTCGCCGAGCAACTCGCTCAGGCTCGCGGCCGACAGGATTCGCTCGCCCCACGTCTCGAGCTGCTCGCTGCTCGCCCTGGCGATGCGGAGCCCCGTCTGTTCATCGACCACATCGCCGAACCGGAGGCGGATCAGCTTGAGAAGAAACGCCCGCTCGCCCTCGAGCTTCCCCCGTTCGATCCCCTGCTGGATGAGCTGCTCTCCGATGGTCATGACGGTCTCTCTCGCTTCAGGTCCGATCTCACGCTCGAGGAGTGCTGCGAACTCTGCCGGGGCCACATGCTCGGAAACCAGGAGAGTGTAGCGCACCACCTGCGCCAGCGCCTCCAACCCATGCGGTGCGCTGGCCACCGCGCGCATGTAGTCCGCCCACTCGCCCAGCCGTTTGACCAGATCCACCTCGGAGCGGGCGTACTTGAAACATGCGGCCGCCAGTGTCGCGAGCGCCGTCATCGCCCGGGCGCGAAGCTCCTGATCCGGGATCAGCGACAGATCATCCACCACATACGAGAACCGTGGGATGTACGCGCTCGCCGCCCGCCGCAGCGGGTCGGGCAAGCGAAGCATCGCCTCGAACGAGCGCGGCGCCGACCACGGCGCGGCGCCGTGATACTTCTAGCCCGCGCCCGCGCCCGCGGTCACGGGCCTTCCGAGAGCTGGGTCAGGAACTCCTCGGCCTCGGAGAAGCTCGGGTCCTCGCGCAGGGCCTTCTTGGCCCAGAGCTCGGCCTTGGCCTTGTTGCCGCGGGCGTGCTCGATCTTGGCCTCCCACAGGAGCGCCATGACGCGCGAGATGGGGCCGGGCGAGTCGCTGAGCGTGATCGCGCGCAGCGGCTTGAGCGCCAGGTCGTAGTCGCCCAGCTCGGTGGCCAGCTGGGCCAGCTCGGCGGCGATGTTGCCGTCCTTGCGGTCGACGTCGAAGGCGCGCTTGAGCCAGGCCAGCTGGGTCTCGCGGTCGCCGGTCGCGGCCGCCGCCCGCGCCATGCGGAACTGCAGCGACGCCAGCTCCGGCGAGCGGCGCTTGTGCGCGTCGATGGCCGGCATGATGAGCTCGACCGCCTCGCGGATCTGGCCCGAGCCGATGAGCACGTCCGCGGTGAGCAGCACCGTCTCGTGGTCGTGGGGCCGGATCTCGCGCGCCCGCTGCGCCGGCACCACCGCCGCCTCGGTGTCGCCCAGCTTGTTGATGAGGATGTCGGCCGCCTGCCGGAAGCACTGGTAGCGCACGTCGTCGTCGCCGGCGTGCTCGGCGTCGGCCAGCAGCAGCCCGGCCAGCTCGCGGTAGGCGTGGCTCTGCTCGTAGAAGCGGCGCAGGAGCTCGCGCACCCGCACCGAGTCCTTCTGCATGTGGTGCACGTACTCGAGACCCTGCTGCGCCACCTGGACCATGCCCGACTTCTCGCCCGCCTCGGCCAGCTTGACCGCGGCGTCGATCTGGGCGGCGCCCTCCTCGA
>DATFRY010000672.1:0-7361 GCA_035262925.1 Kofleriaceae bacterium
TCTCTCGCGCGGGAGGAGGCAGCCAAACCATGTACGGGGTCGCCGAGTCTCGGCGCCGCCAGCGACTGCTACCGTCATCCTCCTCACCGCGCGAGGAACCCTATCCGAGTCGTTCGCCAGCCTCCAGCCCGCGGTTGTCCACAGCGAGCCCGGGCCACTACTGCTGTGGATATCTTCGAAGAGAAGAAACACAGGCAGACGGGGCATACCGCTGGACTATACGCACGAGCCGCCGAGAAGAGCATTCACCGAGCGCTCCGGCGCGCCCGACGACCCGGCTGCGGCCGCCGCCAGGCGCCGCGGGCGCGGCCCCGGCAGCGCGAGGCGCGCGATGCGGCCCAGGACGCTGCCCAGCTGGCGCCGGAAGCTGCCGGTCGTGTAGGCCTGCCCGTAACGGGCGCAGATCGCGCGCACGCGCGGCGCCATCTCCGGGTAGCGCGCGGCCGGGAGATCGGGGAACAGGTGGTGCTCGATCTGATGGCTGAGGTGGCCGGTCAGGACGTGGAACCACCGCCCGCCCTCGATGTTGGCCGAGCCCGACAGCTGGCGCAGGTACCAGCGGCCGCGGCTCTCGCCCTGCACCTCGTCCTCGCGATAGACGCGCACGCCCTCGGGGAAGTGGCCGCAGAAGATGACCGCGAAGGACCACAGGTTGCGGATCCCGTTGGCCAGGTAGTTGCCGGCCGCGACCCGCGGCGCGTTGCCGAGCGCGAGCGCCGGGAAGAAGACGTAGTCCTTGAACAGCTGCCAGCCCGCCTTGGCCAGAAACGGCCGCGCGCGCGCCGCGAGCTCGCCGGGCGACTGCTCGCCGCGGAGCGCCTGGTCGAGGCGGAGGTCGTGCAACGCCACGCCCCACTGGAAGTGGAGGGCGAGCGCGATCGCGGCGAGCGGCTGGGCCAGGTGCGACGAGCGCCACGGCTGCTCGGCGCACACGCGAAGCAGGCCGTAGCCGATGTCGCGATCCACGCCCAGGATGTTGGTGAAGGTGTGGTGCTCGACGTTGTGCGAGTGGCGCCAGTGGTCGCCGGTGCACGCCAGATCCCACTCGTAGGTGCGCGAGTCGAGCGCGGGGTCGCCGGTCCAGTCGTACTGGCCGTGCATCACGTTGTGCCCGATCTCCATGTTCTCGAGGATCTTGGCCAGCGCGAGGGCGCCGGTGCCGGCGGCGAAGCTGGCCGGCCCGAGGCCGGCGTGGAGCAGCAGCCTCCCGGCTGCCTCCGCGCGGTGGGCGCGGCGGATCATCCGCCGGATGTGGGCCACATCGCGCTCGCCCAGATCGGCGATGACGTCGAGGCGGAGCGCGTCGAGCTCGCGCCCGAAGTCGTCCTCCTCCTCGCGGGTCAGGATCCTGCTCGGGGCTGTGATCGTCATCGTGGTGATTCCTTCTCTTCCTTCTCCTGGCTCGTCTTCTCGTGGGTCAGAGAGACAGCTCCAGGTCGGAGCACGGCGCGGAGATGCAGATCTGGATGTCCTCGTCCGCTTCGCTCGACACCGCGCCGGTCAGGAGGTTGCGCACGACGCCGCTCCGCTTGCGGGCGCGGCAGGTGTGGCAGATGCCCATCCGGCAGCCGTGAGGCGGACGCTGGCCGGCGCGCTCGAGCTCGTCGAGGAGCGCGCCGGCGGTGCTGGCCGCGATGGTGCGGCCCGATCGCGCGAGCCGCACCTCGACCGCGCGGACCTCGGCGCCCTGCGCGCCCGCCGTCGCCGCGCCGGCCGCGGTGAAGCGCTCGACGTGGAGCCGGTCGGCCGCGCCGGCCACCCGCCACATGGCCAGGGCGCGGGCCATGAGGCCCGGCGGTCCGCACAGGAATGTCCGCCGCGCGGCGAAGTCGGGGACCAGGCGAGCCAGCCCCTCCTCGTCGAACCGGCCGGGGCAGAGGACGAGGCGCAGCCCCGGATGGCGCCGCGCGAGCGCCTCGAGCTCGGCGCCGAAGATGACGTCGTCGCGGCTGCGGGCGTGGTGCACGAAGGTCAGTTCGCGCACCGCCCCGGCGGCGGCGAGCGCGCGCACCATCGACATGACCGGCGTGATGCCGCTGCCGCCGCTCAGCATGAGCAGCCCCTCGGGCGCCGGCTCGGGCAGCACGAAGCCGCCGGCGGCGGGCTCGAGGCCGAGCACGTGGCCGGGGCGCACGTGGTCGTGCAGCCAGCCCGACACGCGGCCCCCCGGCACTCGCTTCACCGTGACGGCGAGCAGCCGATCACCCGGGGCCGACGACAGGGAGTACCAGCGGCGCACGCGCACGCCATCGATCTCCGCGGCGATGGCCGTGTGCTGACCCGCGCGGTGGCCGGTCCAGTGCCGGTTCGGGCGCAGCCGGAACGTCTTCACGTCGCCCGTCTCGTCCGCCACGTCGACCACACGGGCGCGGAGCTGGCCGAGCGACCAGGTGGCGCGGAGCTGGCCGAGCCAGAACTCGGCGTGGCGGTCGAGGAAAAGGCGGCGGGCGGCGGTGTGCCGGACGCGCGCGGCCCACTCTGTCGAGGCTCTCGTCAGGTCCATCATCTCTACCGAGTCGTAACTTACGCTATCGTAGGTATACGTCAAGCCCACGAGTGCGGACCTTGTCTCTCGGGCGGCCCACGTGGGCCGCGACGAGCTGCACAAGCCGCCGGATCCAATGACGGTGCGGCTTCATGTAACGTTTGCGTAACTTACTATCGAGTAGTAACGTCGAGCTCGCATGGCAGGCAAGAACCGACGCCTCTCCGCCTCGGAGCGCCGCGCCCAGCTCATCGACGTGGGCCGCGCCGTGTTCGCCAAGAAGGGCTTCGAGGCGACGTCGATGGAGGAGATCGCCGATCGCGCGAAGGTGTCCAAGCCGATCGTGTACGAGCACTTCGGCGGCAAGGAGGGCCTCTATGCGGTCGTGGTCGACCGCGAGATGGACTACGTCGTGCGCCGGATCACCGAGGCGATCGCGGAGGGCTCACCGCGCGAGCGCATCGAGCGCGCGACCCTCGCGTTCCTGACCTACGTGCGAGACCACCCCGACGGCTTCGCCGTGCTGTCCCAGGACGCTCCGGCGAGCGCGACGCGCGGGCGGCTGTCGAGCCTGCTCAACGACCTCGCCGAGCGGGTCGGCGACATCTTCATCGCCTCGTTCAAGCAGGCCGGCTACGACGCCAGGACCGCGCCGATCTACGCCCACGCGCTGGTCGGCATGGTCACGTTCGTGGGCAGATGGTGGATCGAGGCGCGCAAGCCCGCGATCGAGGAGGTCGCCCGCCACATGGCCGCGCTGGCCTGGATGGGCCTGCGCCACCTGCCCAGGCGGCCGACGCTCGCGGTGTCCGGCAAGTGAGCGGCCGGGCGAGCCGGGCCGGCGCCGCCGGACGGCCGGCCGCTACCAGCGCAGGATGATCTTGCCGACGTTCTGGTTGCTCTCCATCCGCCTGTGCGCCTCGCGGATGTCGTCCATCGGCATGACCGCGTCGACCACCGGGGTGAGGCGCCCGTCGGCCACGAGCGGCACGACGTGCTGCGCGAACGCCTGGGTGAGGCTCGCCTTCTCCTCGAGCGGACGCGTGCGCAGCACGGTGCCGAACACGCGCGCGCGCCGGTTGAGCAGGAGCCCGAGCGGCAGGTTTCCGCTCGACCCGCCCATGAGGCCGATCACCACCAGGCGCCCGCCCGGCGCCAGCGCCCGCACGTTCTCTTCCAGATAGCCGCCGCCGACCACGTCGAGCACGACGTCGGCGCCGCGGCCGCCGGTCAGCTCGCGCACGCGGTCGGCGAAGCCGCCGTCGCGATCGACCGCGATGCCCTCGGCCATGCCGAGCGCGCGGCAGCGATCCAGCTTGTCCGGCGAGCGCGACGTGCCGATCGCGCGCGCCCCGGCCCGCGCCGCCAGCTGCACCGCCGCCGTCCCCACGCCGCTGGCGACCGCGTGGACGACCAGGGTTTCGCCCATGGCGAGCCCCGCCTGCCAGAACAGCGCGTCGTAGGCGGTCATGAACACCTCGGGCAGTCCCGCGGCGTCGACCAGGTCGACCTCGTCGGGCACGCGGCACACCATCCGCTCGTGCGCGGCGATGTGCGTGGCCATGGCCCCGCCCCCGGCGATGCCCATGACGCGGTCGCCGGCGCCGAGCTCTCGCGCGCCCGGGCCCACCTCGACGACGGTGCCGGCGAACTCGAGCCCCGGGATCTGCGCGGCGGCGCCGGGCGGAGCCGGGTACATCCCGCGCCGCTGCAGGCAGTCGGCCCGGTTGAGGCCGGCCGCGGCGACCTCGACCAGCACCTCGCCGCCGCCGGGCACCGGACGCTCGACGTCCTCGACGTGGAGGACATCGACGTCGCCAAATCCGCGGAGAACGACGGCTCGCGACCCTGGCGGCATGGTCAGAAGTAGTAGCGAACGCCCAGCCCGGCGTCGAGATCCACGTCGTCGTCGTTGTCGTCGTTGACGACATCGATGAGGAGGGCCAGCTCGAAGAAGACATCGATCGGCACGCGGTTGAAGTCGAGCGCGACCCCGACCGGCGCGCGGATCGCCAGGTCGAGGTCGTCGTCGCCCGGGTCGTCGTCGTCGACCACGCGCAGGCCGAGCCCGAAGTAGAGCGGCACCAGGAACGGATCGGCGGTGACGAGGGTCAGGGGATGCCAGAGGACGTCCATGTGGACGCCGAGGTCGTCGTCGTCGCGGAACCGGTCGTACTCGCCGAAGGCGAAGTCGAGCGCCGTCGATGCGTTGAAGTAGTACTTCGCGGTCAGCCCGATCGGCTCGACGATGATGAGGCCGATGCCGAAGGTCTTGTTGGCGGTGAACGGCGTGCCCCCCGACGGGTGGGGGCGGGGCCGCGCCTGGGCCGGCGCGGACAGCGAGCACACCAGCAGGCAGAGCAGGAACAGCGAGCACGCGGCTCGCGCGGGGCCGCGTGTGACGCGGCGGGGGTCGAAAGCTGGTTTCATGGCCTGGCTCCCGTTCAACGGATCGGGTTCAACAGTGCCCGGCCGCACACCGGCCGGCCCCCACGCGCCCAGCAGCTTGCCCCAGTTTGCCGCGTCGCAGCAAGATGTCAGGCGTACTGCCTTTGCCTGAAATGCACTACACTTCGAAACACTGCAATCCACGGACAGTGGATGGACGGTGGCCCGCCGGGGGTGCTGTTGTCGTGTCCGCCCCGCCGCGGCGCTGGCATTTGTCGCCGTGCATTCGATAGATCACTTACTCGTCCGCCGTCATCGCCTGGCCTGGTCTGGTTTGTCCGCGACGCGCACACGCATCCGCTCGCTCCACTCATGGAGGCCCCTCGCGCCGAGACATGCTGCGAGGAGCGCGCGGTCGAGTGAACCTCTGTCCGCGTTCCGGCACCCGACCGAGAGCGCTCCGCTGCCCCTCGGGAGCCGCACCTCATGACCAAACTCTCCTTCCCCGCCGCCTCCGCCCGCCGGTTCCGCCCGGTCTTCCAGGCCGCCATCATCCGGGCCTACAAGATCGTCGGCCTGGCGGCGCTCACCGCGATCCTGATCGGCCTCATCAGCTTCCTGTCGGTCAACCTCTTCTACCTGGTCAACAGCAGCTGGGTGCGGCCGGTGGAGCTGTCGCCGACCCACGCGTCGGTCCTGAGCACGATGGCGACCCTGTCGTCGGAGAGCGCGCGGCGCGACGAGATCCTGTCGGAGCGCGAGGAGCTCGAGGCCGAGCTCGAGGGCCTCGACCGCACGATCCAGCTCGACCAGGAATACGAGCACAAGTTCGAGGGCGTCGCCCCTCGCCAGTCGGGCGCCAAAGGCGACCAGAAGGGCGACCAGAAGGGAGAGGCGGACTACATGGCGCTCGTGGCCGGGCGCGCCCAGATCGAGAGCATCGTCGAGCGCGAGAAGGCGACGGCGCGCAAGAAGGTCATCCAGAGCCAGATCGATCGTCTCGGCAAGTCGGCCGCGCGCTACGACAAGCTCATCGCCGACCTGCAGGGCTCCGCCTACGTCCAGGCGACCGAGCGGCGCGTGACCGTCGCCTTCGTGCCCTACGACAACCTCGACAACGTCGAGGAGGGCATGTCGATCTACGCGTGCCGCTGGGGGCTGGTGTGGTGCCGCGAGGTCGGCGTGGTCGGCTCGGCGCTCAAGGGCGAGGTCACCGACACGCACCCGCAGAACGGCAGCTCGCTGCGCGGCATCATGGTCGAGATCCGCCTCGCCGACGAGGAGGCCGCCGAGGAGCAGGCGCTGTTCGTCGGGAAGCGGCCGTTCTGGATCCTGTAGCAGTGAACCGGAAAGCGGTCGCGCGCGGCGCACGCGCACTGGTCATGCTGGCGGCGGGCGCGCTGGTGCTTCCGGCCGGCACGGCGCGCGCCCAGCACGGTCCGCCGATCCTGCCCGCGGCGGCTGCGGCTCCCGCCCCGACGGCGCCCGGCCCCACGGCATCGACGCCGGTGTCGGCCGCGCCCGCGCAGGCCCCGGCGGCCGCGACGCCGGCCCCGAGCCCGGCACGGACCGCGGCGCGCGGCGCGATGGCGCCGGTCGCGTCCGCGGCGGCGCCGACCGCGCTCGAGCCGGACGCCACGGCGGAGAAGAGCGACGAGGGCTGGACCCGCGGCAAGGCCTGGTCGCTCGGTGGCCTCGCCGGCCTCTACACGGGAGTCGGCGTGTGGGCCTACTTCGCCTGGTACCACGGGAAGCCGCGCAACGCGCACTGGGAGTGGAACGGCGACGGGTTCTTCGGCGCCAACACCTACGCCGGCGGCTCCGACAAGCTCGGCCACTTCTATTCGACCCACGTCATCTCGCGCCTGTCGAGCAAGCTGCTCATGGCGGGCGGCTGGCGCGAGCTGCCGGCCAGCCTCATCGCCAGCGGCCTGACGGCCGTCTACTTCACGCTCATCGAGGTGAAGGACGCCTACTACTACGAGTTCTCGGTCGGCGACCTCATGGCCGACCTGGCCGGCGCCAGCCTCGGTGTCCTCATGACCAACCGGCCGGAGATCGACCGCCTGTTCGACTTCCGGGTCGATTACTGGCCGACCCCCGAGTACCGGGCCGGCTTCGAGGACGGCGACGTCAACTTCGCCGAGGACTACTCGGGGCAGACGTACATCCTCGCGCTCCACCTGTCGGGCATCCCGCGCCTGACCGACTCGCGCTGGACCCGCTGGGGCCGCTACGTCGACCTGGTCGGCGGGTTCCAGAGCCAGAACTACAAGCCGGAGCCGGCGGACCGCAACGCGATCGAGAGCCAGCACCTCTTCTTCGGCGCCGCGGTGAACTTCCAGGCCGTGCTCGAGGACCTCTACGGCGAGCCGGCCGTGCCCGGCAGAGGGCACATGAGCCACCGCATCCTGCACTCGCTCTTCGAGTTCGTGAGCCCGCCGTACACCACGCTGCACATCGCCGAGGGGCAGCGCTCGCCGGCCGA
>DATFRY010000673.1:0-17463 GCA_035262925.1 Kofleriaceae bacterium
CAGTTCACCGGGAGAGCCTTCGCCGCCGTGCCGTCCTTCATTTGATGCGTGGAGGGATCGTACTTGGAGGCGCACTTCGCCATCACGAGCGTCGCCTCGAAATCACCGTTCGAGGCGAGCGCGCCCTCGACCGTCACCTCCACGCCGCCGCCGGGCGCGTCGCACGCGGCGTACACGTGGATGCCGTCGATGACGGGCGAGAAATCGAGCGGCAGCGTGCACGCGAGGTCCGTCCTCCAGACCTCCGCTCCGGTCCCGGCATCGACCGCCTGGATGGCCTGCGCCATGTCCCCGCAGCACACGAGCCAGGGCACCACCACCAGACCGCGCGAGACGGCCGCGCTGCCGACCTGACCGTCGGCGAAGCCGTGGACCCACGCCTCGGCGCCGTCCGCGGTGTCCAGGGCGAGCACCTCGCTGCTGGGGTTCGCGGCGTAGATCCGTCCGTCGGCGACGGCCGCCCGGCGCTCCGCGATCGCGCCGCTGGACGCGAAGCGCCACAGCGGCTCTCCCGTGGCCGCCGCGATCGCATGGACCTCGGCCTGGCGCGGCTGAGCGATGCTGTCTGCCGTGATGTAGACCGCGTCTCCCGACACGACCGGCGCGCCCACGCTGAAGTCCATGGCCGGAGGCGGCGCGCGCCACAGCTCGGCGCCCGTGTCGGCGTCGATGCCGAACACCGCATCCACGTTGGTCGCGTGCACGCGGCCGCTGCCGACCGCCGGCGCATGCAGGAACGAATCGACCGGGCCGGCGAACCGCCACCTCTCTTCGCCGGTCGCGGCGTCGAGGCTGACCAGCTCGCGCCCGGCGGTCACGAAGACGGAGCCGCGCCACACGACCGGACGCGCCAGATCGTCCGCGGCCGGGTCGTCGCCGATCGGCGTCACCCACGCCGCGACCAGGCCGCCCACGGTCTCCGGCGACAGGATCGACTCGCCGTCGTTGTAGCCGGTCCGCCGCGGCGAGCGACCGGCCTGAGGCCAGTCGCACTCGCTCGTGCCGGCGCCATCCTCGTCGGCCGCCCGCTCGACGGACAGACAGCGCCGCTCCGTGGCGGCGGCCTCGTCGCCGGTGGCGTCACAGGCTCCCGCCGCGGCCGCGAGGGCGAGGGCCGACACATGCCATGCGCGGACATGACCGGTCGCGCCACTGCCCTTGCCGTCATTCAGATGATCCGCGCGGCCTGTCGCTCGGAGTGCGGTCGTCATGCGGAAGTGTAGAGAGGCGCCGTGGGCGCTCTCAAGCTGCTTTTCTGGCTCCATCGCCGTCGACGGCCGCTCAGCGCAACCGATCATGGTCTCCGTGGAAGGAAATGGTACTGGCCGCTCCGCTCCACGGCGGCGGCGAGAGGACTGCGATGGTCGGAATCCGGATCGCCGGCAAATCTCCCGTCATCGCCGGTGCGCGAGGCCCGATCCGATCCGGTCTCAGTGGCGGCAGTAGCGCGTGTAGCCGTCGAACGCGCAGACCATGTCGCCGCAGCAGGCCGCGGTGCTGGTGCAGGCATGGCCGTAGCCCACGCACGCAGCGTCGGTCGTCGGCGCGCCCTCGCCTTCACTCACGCCCTCACTCTCGCCGGCGGCCGCGCCGGCTCCGGCCACCTCGGCGGCGACCGGAAGGACCTCCGCGCGGTCGATGCCCTCGTCGGCGGGCGGCATGTCCTCGCTCTGTCCGCTCTCGCCGCCGGCGCTGTCACCGGCGATGCCCTGCTCGTCCTCGGCGCCGTCGTCCATGAGGTCGGCCGCGCAGCCCGCGCCGGCCAGCCAGGCGAGAGACGCCACGCATGACGCCGCGATGAGCGCCTCGCGCCCTCGCGACCACAATCTCCGACTCTGTCGTCGCTTCATCATGTCTTGCTCCGCACTGTTCCAGCCCTGCTCGACGGTGCAAGCGAGGGACCACCGCCGCGGGCGCTCTCTCCGCAGCCCGAGCCGCGCTCGCGTGGCAGTCTTGCGCCGGCGCGCGCATCCCGCGCATCCCGCGCATCCCGCGCCGCGCGATCGAGCGCGATCGAGCGCGGCTCGATCGCCATCTCGATCGCGGGTCTCGATCTCGATCTCGTCCCGGCGCCCGCCCGTCGGCCGCGGCCCTGCTACGAGCGGCGCTCGACGAGGAGGACGTGCTCGTGCTTGCCGGCCCCGGCGAAGGCGCGCCCCTCGGCGCGGCCCAGCGCGGCGCGCTCCTGGCGGGCCCAGGCCACCTGCGCGAGGCCCGCCGCCGCCGGCGTCTCCGCCAGCGCGCGCGCGATCAGGCGATCCGCGCGCACCGCGACGCCCCCGGCGAGCGAGTCGCCGACGACGAGCGCCGCGCGCCCGCCCGGCACCAGCACGCGCGCCATCTCGCCCAGCGCGGCGCCCATCGCCGCGCGCGTCTCGCCCAGCGCGCGCTCGCGCCGCTCGGCGCCGCCGCCGAACTGCGGGCGCGCTCCGATCTCGCCGCGCTCGAGCCCGCGCGGATCCAGCCCGAGGAAGACCATGCGCAGCCGGTGCTGCTCGGCGTAGTCGTAGGTGCCGGCGTAGGGCGGCGACGTCACGATCAGGTCCGCGCTGGCGGCGCCGGCGTGGGCGCCGATCCGCCGCGCGTCGTCGCACACCACGATCGGAAGCGGCCCGCGCGCGCGCCCGAGCTCGTCGAGCCCGCCGAAGAGCAGCGCCAGCCGCCGCTCGAACAGCCGCGCCGCCGCGCCGCGCGCGACCTGGCGCACCACGCGGCTCGGGTCGGTGTCGGACGCGCGCCGCGACATCTTGTAGAGGATCGAGGACAGCACGGCGCGCAGCACATCGCCGATCTCCCGGTCGCGCTCCCCCTCCTCGTCGACCATCCCGGCCATCGTCTCCAGCTCGCGGCGCACGTGCGGCGGGAACCACTGGCTGAGCGCGCGGTCGCGCGCGGCCGGATCGCGCCCGGCTCGCCGGAGCGGCGCGGCCGCGTAGCCGGCGCGCCGCGCGGCCTTGACCTCGTCCAGCGTGGCTGCCGCGATCTCGCGGCCGACCGTCCATGCCGTCCGGCGGCGCACGCCCGCCACCGTCCACGTCTTTGCGCGCGCAATCAGCACGGCAAGCGGGTTGAGGTCGCCGCCCAGCGCGCGCAATCCGCGCAGCCGCGCCTCCACCAGCGTCGTGCCCGAGCCACAGAACGGATCGAGCACCCCGGCGTCGGGCCGCGGCGCCAGCGCCACGAGGTGGCGCGCGGTGGCCGGGTGCATGCGCGCCGGGTAGGCGTGAAACCCATGGGTCAAGCTCTCGGCCAGGTCGGCCTCGGCCGTCGCCGCCGCCAGCGCCTCCGCCAGCGCCTCCGCCAGCGCCGGTTCGCCGCCGCGCTCGATGCGACCGCCGGCGCTCGCCTGGGTCAGCGCGCGGCGCTGGGGCGCGCGCCGCCCGCCGGCGGGCCCCGGCCGGGGCGGCCTTCGACCGGACCTTGGAGTGCGGCTGGACACAGGGTTCGCACCTTACTATGTGTAGACGTAGACATGCCCATGCCGATCGAGATCGTGGGCCTCGGCAAGGACGAGGTCCGCTTCGTGTGGGACGAAGGCGACGAGCAGGTGATCGGTGCGCGCGCACTTCGGCTGCGCTGCAGCTGCGCCATGTGTCGCTCGGAGACGACGGGGGAGCGCATCCTGGACGATTCGACGGTTCCGGATGTGATCACCGTGACCAGCATGTCCCTGGTCGGAAACTACGGGCTCAACGTCCACTTCTCCGATGGCCACACGACCGGCATCTATCGCTTTCGCGACCTCCGCGGCCGGGACTGAGCTACTATCGGTCAATTCCTCGGGGGAGGTGACGATGGGTCGGCGAGGGGGGCATTCGCGAGACACAGGCTCGCTCCGCGTCCTGTACAGGGAGCACGCGCGCACGGCGTTTCTGGCCCTCGTCTCGCTGGCGCTGGCCGCTCTGGCCGTCGGCGTGGCGGCGCTGGCCGCGACGTATTGACGCGCGGCACCTCCGCGCTACAGGCTTCGCTCTGCCGGCCATCCGCCGGCGAGCCGACGATGACCGCCGACGACGTGACGTTCTGCCTGGTCGCCCTGTCGGCGGTGTTCTTCGTGGTCGACCCGCTGCTGGTGGTGCCGATCTTCCTGGCCATCACCGCCGGCGACTCGGCCGAGAAGCGCCGCCAGACCGCCGCGCGCTCCTCGCTGATGGCGTTCGGCACGCTCACCCTGTTCGCCCTGGCCGGCGGGCTCATCTTCCGCGCGTTCGGCATCAGCCTGGGCGCGTTCAAGATCGCCGGCGGCCTGCTCCTGTTCCTGACCAGCATCGACATGATGCGGGCCCAGCCGGCGCGCACTCGCTCGAGCGAGGTGGAGGAGGCGGAGAGCGCGGCGAAGGAGGATGTGGCCATCATCCCGGTCGCCATCCCGCTCCTGGCCGGGCCCGGCGCGATCGCGACGGTGATGGTGCTGATGAGCCGCGCCGAGTGGCGAGCGGTGCGCATCGCCGCGGTCTTCGCCGCCGTCCTGGTCACCTGCCTGGCCGCGTGGCTGCTGCTGCGCTACGCCATCCTGGCCGAGCGCTTCCTCAGCCGCACCATGATCAACGTCGCCGAGCGCGTGATGGGCCTCCTGCTCGCCGCCATCGCGGTGGAGTTCGTGGTCGGCGGCATCCGCGACCTGTTTCCGGCCCTCACATGACGACGACGAACCGCGACACCACCGCCGCCGCGACGAGCGCGTCCCACCTCGGCCTCGTCGAGCTGGCCGCGCTGTTCACCGCTTGCTTCGAGGGCTACCTGGTCCCGGTCGCGCAGCCGCCCGACGCGCTCGCCACGCGCATCCGCTCCGAGCAGGTCGATCTCCACCTCAGCCGCGTGCTGGTCGCCGGCGGCGAGGCGGCCGGGCTGTGCCTGCTGGCGCTGCGCGGCCGGCGCGCGCGCGTGGCCGCGATGGGCATCGCGGCCGCCTGGCGCGGGCGAGGCCTCGGCCGCGCGCTCCTCGACGACGCGATCGCGACCGCGCGCGCCGCCGGCGCCGACCGCCTGTGCCTCGAGGTGTTCGCGCAGAACCGCGCGGCGGTCGCGCTCTACGAGGCGGCCGGCTTCCGGCGC
This sequence comes from Kofleriaceae bacterium, assembly GCA_035262925.1. Taxonomy (GTDB): domain Bacteria; phylum Myxococcota_A; class Polyangia; order Haliangiales; family Haliangiaceae; genus DATFRY01. The sequence continues at coordinate 5,056 of DATFRY010000673.1, forward strand.
ATCCGGCGCCTGCTCGGCCACTCGCGCCCGGCCGTGACACCAGCCCCCGCGCCCGAGCATCACCTGACCGACCTCGAGGCGCTCGCCACCGCGCTGGCCGCCGAGCCGGAGCGAGCCTGGCCGTGGCAGCTCTCGCCCCACACGCTGGTGGCGGCGTCGCCCGCGCTGCAGGTGCACGCGCTCGGCCGCGAGGCCTACGCCTGCCTCCACCCCGCCGCGCCCGGCCGCCTGGCCGTGCGCATCCTCTATGTGGTGCCGGCGGCGCGGCGGAAGGGGCGCGCGCGCCGGCTGCTCGGCGCCATCCAGTCGATCCATCCCGACGCGAGCTGGGACATTCTGCCCATCGCGCCCGAGGAGTTCAGCCCCGAGGCGCTGGCCGCGCTCGGCTTCGCGCCGACCGAGCTGCATCAGCTCGAGATGGAGCGCTCGCTCGCGCCCTGACGAGCGTCACGAGGTCCGCGACGCTCGCCGTCGCCGTCACTGCGGCGGGGTCGCGAAGCCGCGCGCCGCCGGGAACGGGTCGGCGGTCTCGCGCGTGTCGAGCTCGTTCTGGTCGGGTGCCGGCGCGAGGGCGATGCCCATCGCGCGCAGGCCCTCCGAGTCGTTGTAGCGGAGCTCGGCCAGCGCGGTCGGCACGGTCTGGTTGGCGCGCTCGAACTGCGTGTAGTCGACCGCCGAGTAACGCTCCTCGCCCCACTGGGTGCCGAGCCCCGGGCGCTCCGTGCGCTTCGCCGGCGCGTCCGACTCCGACTCCTCGAGCGTGCGGCGGTCCTTGCCGTCGAAGTGGCGCGACGACCCCGGGTCGGCCGCGGGCGGCGACGCGGGCGACGGCTCCTTGCTCGCGACACCGCCCTCGCCGCCCATCGGGCCGGCGGGCGCCGACTCGGCCGGCGCCGCGGGGCGCGCGTTCGCGTCGCCCTTGCGCGCGCCGCCGCCGCTGCCGGTGTTCCCGACGCGGTCCCATCCGCCCTCGTCGTCGACCGGCGCCTCGGTCTGCGCCTGCGGCGCGGCGATGGCCGGCTGCTCCTTCTCCTCGAAGATGGCGACGCCGATGACGCCGACGTTGCGGCCCTTGCCCTTGAGCTCGGCGTACGACGAGCCGACCGACGAGAAGCGGAAGGCGGCCACCTGCGTGGTGGACGTGCGGAAGCCGTCCACCACCAGGTCGCCGCCGGGCGGGACCACGTAGCCGCGCTTGCGCGCGAAGTCGGCGTCCTCACCGTCGATGACATCGAGGCCGTCCACCGAGATGAGCGCCTCGACCCGGCGACCGGTGGGATTGACGACGCGGATCGAGTAGCGGTCGCCCGACTGACCCAGCACGTAGAAGCGGTCGCCCCGCTCGTACGTCGCGAGGGGGCGGCCGTCGGCGCCGATGAGCTCGACGTGATAGGGCGAGCGCGCGAGCGGCTGGCTGACCTGGGTCAGCGGCCGGCTCTCGCCGCTCGAGTGGACCGCGTACGCGGAGCTGCATGCGGCGGCTCCGAGGGCGGCGAGACGGAGGCAGAAGGTCTTGAGATCCCGCGACATAGCGGCTTTGAACGCATGCTCCTGCGCTTCGATCTGAGGGCATCGCCGCGCGGGCGCGTCCGGGGCGCCGCCGGCCCTCGCGTCGCCGGGGGCGTGTATAGTGCGCGCCATGAAGCCTGGGAGAAAAGCGGGCAAGCCTCCGGCGCGGCCCGCCCGTGCGCCGAGCAAGCCCGCGACCAGCAAGCCGAATCGGCCGGCGGCCGGCGCGCGCGCGGCCGCCGGCAAGCCGGCCCCGGCGGCTGCTCGCGCCGCCCGGCGCGCCGCGCTTCTCGCCGCCGACCCCGGCCTGTTCGAGCCTCTGTCCGAGGGGGAGCGGGTCGACGCGCTGCGCATCATGTGCGAGGACCGCCGACTCGCCAGCATGGCGAAGGTCGCGCGCTACCGGGTCACCGCGGTCGAGCCGCTGGTGCTCAAGGCGCCCCACGAGCTGTCCGGCCATCGCCTGGCCCGCGCGGTGGCCTACGACTACGCGGCGGACCGCACCGTCGAGGCGTTGATCGATCTCGACACCTGCTCGGTCGCGCACCTCGATCTCACGCAGTCGCAGCCCTCGCTCGGACGCGAGGAGGAGTCGGCCGCGGTCAGCATCGCGCTGCGCGACGAGCGGGTGAAGCGCGAGCTCGTGCTCGGCGATCAGCCGCAGGCGGCCATGCACTACTGGAGCCGGCGCGACACCGACCTGGCCTTCACGCGGCGCAGCGCGGCGGTCCTGTTCGGCCAGCCGGGCGAGCGCCCGTCGATGGTCGCGGTCGTCGATCTGATCGATCGCCAGGTCACCGAGGTGGTGGCGGCGGACCAGTGGTAGGGCGCGGCCCCGCGCGGACGACGCCGAGGACGACGACCCGAGGACGACGACCCGAGGACGACAGACCCGAGGACGACGGACGACGATGAGCAATGCCATCGAGCAATCTGACTGGAAGGTCCACTGGCGGGTGACCGAGTCGGCCGGGATGATGATCTACCTGGCCAGCTACAAGGGACGGCGCGTCCTGTGGGAGGGATCGCTGCCCTACGTCACCATCGATCACCAGCGGCAGGTGCTGTCGGTCGAGGACGACAGCGGCGGCGAGGCGCACGGCCCGTTCTGGACCCCGCTCGGCGTGCGCAACCTGGCCGGCGCCATCCGCAAGAGCGACTACCGCGGCGGCTTCGAGCTGGCGGCCGACTTCGCCAGCGGCCCGTTCCGCTACACGCAGATGTGGCGCTTCCACCAGGACGGGCGCATGGCGCCGTGGCTCATCATCCACGGCAGCGGCCTGCACGACGGCCACACCTATCACCCGCACTGGCGGTTCGACTTCGACATCGACGGCGCCACCGACGACGCGATCGAGCACTTCGACGGCGGGCACTGGCGGCGGGTCACCGCCGAGGGCTGGCTGCCGCACGCGGGAGACGCGGCCGAGGACGGCAGCGTGTGGCGCCAGGTCGACAACGTCACGGGCGCGCAGATCGCGATCCGGCCCAACGCGTGGGAGGACGCCGAGCTGTTCGCCATCCGCAACCACGACGGCGAGTGGGCGCCGTACACGCCGCGCAGCGCGGCCGGGGCGCAGCCGTTCCCGGCGGCGTACGCCGGCGACGAGCCGATCGAGGGCGAGGACGTGACGCTGTGGTACGTGGCCCACGTCAACTACGACGCCGCGTTCCCGTTCACCGCCGGGCCCTGGATTCGCTGCACGTTCTAGCGCGGCTCTTCGACGAGCTGAGGACCGGCCGGTTGCGTTGACGTCGTCGTCGACCTTGACGTCGTTCGTTGACCTTGACGGCGCCGGCGCCGTGGACGTGGTCTCCACCGCTGTGGTTGACGGGCCATCGCATGGTCGACGTCGTCGACAAAGGTGGCGCTCACGTCCAGGGCGCCGTCAAGGACCACGACCAGGTCAACGTCGACGTCGACGTCGACCTGAACAAGGCCGAGGCGCGCGGATCCGATCAGGCCGCGATCAGGGCAGCGTCTGCCCCTCGTGGCACTTCTTGTACTTCTTGCCCGAGCCGCACGGGCACGGGTCGTTGCGGCCGACCTTGGCGGTCTCGCGCACGATCGGCCCGACTCGCTCGCCCGGGCGGCGGCCGTCGAGCGCCGCGTCGAACGCCTCGACGATGACCTGGGTGGGCGCAAAGATGAGCTCCGCCGTCTCCGCCGTCATCGCCTCGGTCTTCACATCCTCGGCGATGAGCTCGCCCAGCTTGGCGCAGAGGTGCGGCTGCCGGTCGACCAGGGCGGCGGCCAGCCGCTCGTGGATCGGCCGGTCGGCCAGGCCAGGGGCCGCGGCCCACTCCTCTTTCAGCACCGCCTCGGCGTCGTCGATGTTGCCCGGCGTCAGGCGCGGCGCGCGGTCGGCGTGGCGGTCGAAGATGGCCCACACCAGGGTGCTGTAGAAGACCGCCGCCTCGCCCACCGGATCGCCGTGCTTCTCCTTGAGGCGGGCGGCGCGGCGCAGGAGGGCCGGCTGCTCCTTGCCCAGCCGCCGCGCCATGCGCTCCATGGTGCGCTTGTCGCCGGTCTCGTCGATCTGGGTGAGGGCCGAGATGGTGTCCTCGACGGTGTCGAGCGCCACCTGCGCCCGCGAGCGGACCGGTCGGGCGGCGGCGGCGGGGGCCGGGGCGGGGACGCTGGCGTCGGGCTCGGTCATGCGCCCTAACCCAAACACCCGGCCGCCGCCGGGTCAAGGGAGCGAGGCGCGCCGTCGCGCGCCGAAACCATCGCGTTTCGCCCGCTTGCGGCGCGGTCGGAGACCTGTTCGAAGGGCGGCGCAGACCCCCGCGACCGTGCGAAGATGCGCTTTCGCGCATGCTAGTGTCCGCCGCATGACCTCGCGTGTTGACTCGACTCCGAGCGGCGACGCCCGTCCATCCGGGCGCACGGAGGGTCGGCCGGCTTACCTGATCGACGGCGTGCGCACGCCGTTTGGCCGCCACGGCGGCGCGCTCGCCTCGGTGCGCGCCGACGACCTCCTCGGCCACGTCATCGCCGCGCTGCTCGCGCGCACCGGCGTGCCGGGCGATCGCATCGACGACGTGATCGCCGGCTGCGCCAACCAGGCCGGCGAGGACAACCGCAACGTCGCCCGCATGGGGCTCCTCCTGGCCGGCCTGCCCGTCGCCGTCCCCGGGGTGACGGTCAACCGCCTGTGCGGCTCCGGGATGCAGGCATGGAACGACGCGGCGCGGCTCATCCAGACCGGCGAGGCCGACCTGGTCATCGCCGGCGGGGTCGAGCAGATGACGCGCGCGCCGTGGGTGATGCCCAAGCCCGAGAGCTCGCCCGCGCGCGGCAACCAGACGATGTTCGATACCACCCTCGGGTGGCGCATGGTCAACCCGCGCATGGAGGCGATGCACGGCGCCCTCGCGATGGGCCTCACGGCCGAGAAGGTCGCCGAGCGCTGCGGGGTGACCCGCGCCGAGCAGGACGAGCTCGCGCTGCGGTCGCAGCGCCGCGCCGGCGCCGCCATCGAGTCCGGTCGCCTGGCCGACGAGATCGCGCCGATCCAGGTGGGCGTGGAGAAGAAGACCGGCGCGCCGATCCTGTTCTCGCGCGACGAGCACCCGCGGCCCGACACCGCGGCGGAGAAGCTGGCCGCGCTCTCGCCCGCCTTCCAGAAGGGTGGCACCGTCACCGCGGGCAACTCCTCGGGGCTGAACGACGGCGCGTGCGCGATGCTGGTCGCGAGCGAGCGCGCCGTGAGCGAGCTGGGTCTTCGCCCCATGGCCCGCTACGTGGCATCCGCCACGGCAGGGGTGGAGGTGTCGTATATGGGTCTCGGACCCATCCCGGCCAGCAAGAAGGCGCTGGCCCGCGCCGGCCTGACCGCGCGTGACATCGCGGTCGCCGAGGTCAACGAGGCCTTCGCGGCGCAGGCGGTGCCGTGCATCCGCGAGATCGGCCTCGACCCCGACGCGGTCAACGTGAATGGCGGCGCCATCGCACTCGGACACCCACTCGGCGCGTCGGGAGCCCGGCTGGTCCTGACCCTCGCGCGCGAGCTGCGCGCGCGAGGCGAGCGTTACGGTCTCGCCACGATGTGCATTGGCGTCGGTCAGGGCATCGCGGCCATTCTCGAGCGGGTATAAAAAGGAGAGAGGGGGGTCGTCGGTGTTCGTGCGACGGGGGTAGGCCAGGTGAAGGTGGACGACATCGCGACGGCAGACCAGCTCATCGGGCGGGTCGTGGCCGGGAAGTTCTGCTTGCGGCGCTGCGTCGGCACCGGCGCGTCGGGCACCGTCTATCAAGCGGACCAGCTGGCCCTCGGCCGCACGGTCGCGATCAAGATCCTGCGCCCCGAGCTGACCCGCGACCCGCGCTTCGTCGGCCGCTTCCACGACGAGGCGCTGGCCGCCTCGCGCCTCAACCACCCCAACACCGTCTCGGTCATCGACTACGGGCAGACCGAGGACGGCCTGCTCTACCTGGTCATGGAGTTCCTGCGCGGCCCCACGCTGACGCAGGTGCTTCACAACGAGGTCCTGCGCCCGCCGCGCGTGGCGGACCTGGTCGCCCAGATCCTCTCGGGCCTCGAGGAAGCGCACGACGCCGGCGTGGTCCACGCCGATCTCAAGGCCGACAACGTGGTGGTCGAGCGGCGGCGCGGCGACTGGGACCTGGTCAAGGTCGTCGACTTCGGCATCGCGCGGCTGGTCGGGCGCGAGACCCGCTCCACCGAGAAGACGATCTGCGGCACGCCGGAGTACATGGCGCCCGAGGTGATCCAGGGTGAGGATCCGACCTACGCGAGCGACCTCTACTCGGTGGGCGTGGTCCTCTACGAGCTCCTGACCGGCTCGACGCCGTTCGCAGGCGGCAGCTCGATGGACGTCCTGCGCCGGCACCTGACCGAGGCGCCGATCCCGCCCAGCCTGCGCCGGCCCGACCTGCTCATCGACTCGACGCTCGAGGAGATCGCGCTGTGCGCGCTGGCCAAGCAGCCGTCGCGACGCTTCACCGACGCCACCGCGTTCAAGCACGCCATCACCCGGGTGGCGGGCCACCGGATGGAGCCGGGCGCGGCCGTCGGGCCGTGCGCCGCGTGCGGCGCGACCGGGCTGCTCTCGTTCAAGTTCTGCCCCGACTGCGGCCACCCGCGCCAGTCGCCCTCGTCGGAGCTCATCCTGCTCGACGACCTCACCGTGGGCACCGCGGACACCGACCTCCAGGTGCCGACGCCGCCGCCCGACGAGGTGGGCGGCGCGGCGGCGCGCGCGTCGCTCCTGGCCGGTCAGGGGCGCGAGGCGCCGATCTACCAGGAGTCGGGCGACGCGTCGGCGGTGGTCAGCCGCACCGAGACCGATCTCAGCAGCGCCAGCCTGTCCTTGCCGCTGGTCGGGCGCGCGGACGATCTGGAGCGCCTGGTCGCGTTCCTGCGCTCGCGCGACGAGGACAACGCGCTGCAGCTGGTGGGGACGCGCGGGTCGGGCCGCAGCCAGCTGATCGAGGAGGCGATGCGCCTGGTCGGCGGCAGCGGGCTGCGCTTCGCCGTCGCGCGGCCGGATCCGAGCGGGCTCGGGCGCCCGTTTCACCCGATGCGCGCGGCCGTGCGCGAGCTGCTCGGCCTCGCTCCGGTCGGCCGCATCGAGCGGCTCACCGTCGCGCTCGAGGAGATCGGGCTGTCGCGGCGCGACGTCCCCGCGGTCGCCGAGCTCCTGGGCGAGGAGGGCCCGCTCTGGCAGCTGGAGGCCCCGGTCAGGCGGCGCGAGATCCTGGCCTCGCTCATCCGCCTGTTCGCGAGCGCCGCCGAGCGCGCGCCGCTCGCGCTGGTGCTCGAGGACGTCGACCTCTACGACCACCCCAGCCAGGACGCGATCCGCCAGCTCATCGAGGGGACGCGCGGTCGCGGCTCGCTCCGCATCGCGCTGACCAACGATCCGGTGCTGGCCGACATGTGGCGGCCGTCGCTGGCGCGCATCGAGATCGCGCCGCTCGACCGGCCTGCCATCGACGAGCTCCTCGAGGCGGTGCACGAGCGCGAGCTCGGCATCGACGAGCCGAGCGGGGACCAGCTCGCCATCACCTGCGCCGGGTTGCCGGGGCACATCCATCAGCTCCTGCGCTACGTGGTCGAGGGCGGGTCGGCCGCCGGCGCGCCGCCGGGCCTGGCCGACCTGGTCGCGGCCCGCATCGATCACCTGCCGCAGTCGGCCAAGGTGCTGTGCCAGGCGGCCGCGGTCATCGGCGTGCAGGCGCCGCTGTCGGTCACGCGCGCCCTCCTGCACGAGCCGGACGAGACGCAGCTGCGCCAGGCGCTGTCGATCCTGATCGCGCGCGGCCTCCTGCGCGAGAGCGGCGACAGCGACGAGCTCTGCTTCGCGTCGGGCCTCCTGCGCGACGTGGTCTACGACGCCACGCCGGCGCACGTGCGCCGCGACCTGCACGAGCTGGCCGCGCGGGCGCTCGAGCAGGCCGGCGCCGACGCGGCGCTGCTCGGCCACCACTACGAGCTGTGCGGCGCGCTGGCCCAGGCCGCGCGCTACCTGTCCGAGGCGGGCGACGACGCGGTGCACGAGCTCGACGACACGGGCGCGCGCCGGCTCTATCACCGTGCGCTCAGCGCCGCGCGCCAGCTCATGCTGAGCGACGACGAGCCGGCGCTGCAGGCGCAGTTCGTGGCCATCGCGGTCAAGCTGGCCGAGCAGCTGCGGGTCGGCGGCGAGCTGGGCCTGGCCCGCGGCCTGGTCGAGGAGGTGCGCATGCACTGCAGCGACTCGCGCGCGCTGCAGGCCCAGCTCCTGCGCGCCGCGGCCCATCTATGGAGCGCGGAGGGCGACCACGGCGGCGCGTCGACCGCGCTGCGCGAGGCGATCGGGCTCGCCATCATGACCGGCCAGCGCGATCTCATCTGCGAGCTCTACCTCGACATGGCGACCACGCACCTGCGCGAGTCGCTGGCCAGCGAGGCGGCCAGCGAGCTGCAGGAGGGCGTGGACCTGGTCACCGGCGGCGAGGGCGGCCGGTCGGCCGAGGGGCCGGCGCCGCTCTGGCGCATGCTGTACCGGCTGGCCCAGCTGCACGCGCTGGAGGGGCGGCGCGATCGCGCGGCCGATCTCGCCGAGCACGCGCTGCGCCACGCGATGCGCGCCGGCGCGCGGGTCGGCATCGCGCGCATTCGCTCGATGCTGGCCGGGCTGCTCGAGCAGACCGGGCAGCAGCGGCGCGCCGGCGAGCTGCGCGACCAGGCGATCGACGAGATGCGCCGGCTGGGCGACCGCCGCGGCACGGCCGAGCTCCTGCTCGACGGCGCCCGGCCGACCGAGAGCTTCTCGCCCATCGCGTCGGGCAGCCTGCGCGAGGCGGAGGAGCTGGCCCAGGAGATCGGCTGGGTCGAGGGCGAGCGGCGCGCGCGCGAGGTCGCCGAGGCGTCGCCGGGCGATCGCGGCTGAGCTGACCCGGGGCGGGCGAGCTGGGCTGGCTGCGCTGCACTGTGCGCGCGCTCGCTGTGACGTCTCATGTGACACCCGGCTCGGCGCGCCTCGTCTCGTCTCACCGCGTCCCGGCGCGTCTCGCATCGTCTCGCCTCGTCTCGTCGTGCCGGAATCCCGGATCCGGACGCGAGAGATGCGTCCGGACACCTGTACGGTTGCGGACGCGCGGACGTCCGCTTCCGGACGACACGCCCGCACTGACAGGGCCTGACCACCGCAGTACTGCGCGCTTGGCAGAAGGGCGCGCATGGCATGATGCCTGCCAACATGGCCCGCATGCAGCTGCCTCCAGGCTATCGGACCGCCGCGGCGGTTCTCCTCGACGGTCTCCTCGTCGCGCTCCTCGCCTCCTGCTCGCAGCCGGCGGTGACCGCGTCCGCGGCGCCGGCCGCCAGCGCGCCCGCCGCGGCGCCGGCGCCGGCTGCGGCCGCGGCGGCGGAGGCCGGGCCGAAGGGAGCCTCGGTCCCGATCTTCCGCCTGCCGACCGATGTCCGCCCCACGAGCCAGCGCGTCGAGCTCGAGGTGGTGCCGGAGCGCGACACCTTCGCGGGCCGGGTCGAGATCGCGATCCAGCTCGACCGCGCGCGCGACGATCTGTGGATCTCGTCGCGCGACCTGACCTTGACCAGAGGATCGCTCGCCGTCGGGGGCAAGTCGCTGCAGGTCACCTTCGCGCCCGATGACGCGCGCGGCGCGGCGCGCGTGAGCTTCCCCGAGCGCGTTCCGGCCGGCGCCGCCACGCTGACCATCGAGTTTCATGGCCCCTTCAACCAGAACCTGGTCGGCCTCTACCGGGTCAAGGAGCGCGATCGCTGGTACGCGTACACGCAGTTCGAGGCGATCGACGCGCGGCGGGCGTTCCCCTGCTTCGACGAGCCGTCCTTCAAGATCCCGTGGGAGGTGGCGCTGCGGGTCCCGAAGGAGGCGGTGGCGGTGTCCAACTACCCGATGCTCGACCAGGCCGAGGCCGGCGGGCTCAAGCGGGTCCGCTTCCAGCCCACGCGGCCGCTGCCCAGCTACCTGGTCGCGCTCGCGGTCGGCGACTTCGACGTGGTGACGCCGCCGCCGCTTCCGCCCAACGAGGTGCGCTCGCGCCCGCTGCAGCTGCGCGGGCTGGCGCCCAAGGGCCGCGGCCAGGAGCTGGGCTTCGCGCTCAAGGCCAGCGGCGAGCTCCTCGTCATGCTCGAGCGCTGGTTCGGGACCGAGTATCCCTACCCCAAGCTCGACCACATCGCGGTCCCCGACTTCGAGTACGGCGCGATGGAGAACGTCGGCCTCATCACCTATCGCGAGCCGCTCCTCCTGCTCGACCCGAAGACCGCGCCCGAGGCGCAGAAGCTGAACGTCGGGGTCGTGGTGGCCCACGAGATGGCGCACCAGTGGTACGGCGACCTGGTCACGATGGCCTGGTGGGACGACCTCTGGCTCAACGAGTCGTTCGCCAGCTTCATGGAGACGAAGATGGCGACGGCGTGGGCGCCGGAGCACCGGTACGACCTCTCCAAGCTGCAGGAGGTGCACTTCGCGATGCGGCAGGACGACCTGTCCGGCATCCGACCGATCCGGCCCACCCTGCGCGTCGAGGGCGACATCTTCGGCTTCGACTACGCGATCGCCTACCAGAAGGGCTCGTCGGTGGTGGCGATGTTCGAGCAGTTCCTGGGCCAGGACGCCTTCCGCGCCGGCATCAGGCAGTACCTGGCGGCTCACGCCGACAAGAACGCCACGCGCGACGACCTCATCGCCGCGCTCTCCGCCCAGGGGACCGACATCAGGCCGGCGATGCGCAGCTTCGTCGACCAGCCCGGCATCCCGCTGGTGCGGGCCACGCTGCGCTGCGACGGCGGGGTGCCGCGCGTCGCGCTCGCCCAGTCGCGAAATCTGCCGCTCGGCTCGACCGCGTCCAGCAAGGTGCAGTGGGCGGTGCCGGTGTGCGTGCGCTCGGCCGGCGGCAAGAAGCCGGACTGCATGCTGCTCCAGACCGCGGAGGCCGAGCTGCCGCTGGCGCAGAAGTCGTGCCCGGCGTGGATCGCGCTCAACCCGGGCGCGCAGGGCTACTACCGCTGGGCGCTGTCGCCCGAGGACCTGCGCGCGCTCCTGGCCAGGGGCTACCGCCACCTCGATCCGGCCGAGCGCCTGTCGCTCGGCAACAACCTGACGACCGGCCTGCGCAGCGGGGCGCTGCCGGCGGCCGACGTGCTTGCGGCGCTGCGCCCGCTGGCGCGCGACCCGGAGCCGGCGGTGGCGCAGGAACCGGGCGAGCTGCTCGAGCAGGTCCACGAGCACCTCGTGGATCCGTCGCAGCGCGACGCGGTCAAGGCGTACATGCGATCGCTGTACGGGCCGGTGCTGGCGCGGCTGGGCTGGAAGTCGCGATCGGGCGAGTCGGGGCGCGTGCACACCTTCCGCCCCTGGCTCATCACCTACCTGGCCCTGACCGCCGACGACCGCGGCGTGCTCGAGCGCGCCGCGGCGCTCGGCCGGGCGTACATCGGCACCGACGACAAGGTGCACCGGGACGCGGTCGAGCCCGACCTGGTCAACGTCTCGGTGAAGGCGGCCGCCCGGCTCGGGTCGGCGCCGCTGTTCGAGACGATCTTGCAGCGGCTGGCGCACGAGGACGACGTGACCGTGCGCGACGCCCTGCTCGGCGGCCTGGCGTCGTTCACCGACCCGCAGCTGGCCGAGCGCGCCCGGCAGCTGGCGTTCGACGACCGGCTGCGCGTGAACGAGCGCGCCAACATCATCGGCGGCCAGGCCCAGTCTCCCGAGCTGCGGGCGTCCGCGTGGACGTGGGCGCTCAAGAACTTCGACGCATTCGCCTCCAAGCTGCCGCCCGCCTACGTGCAGTTCATCGTCTATCTCCAGGGCGGCTGCAGCGACGAGGACGCCGCCGCGCTGCAGAAGGAGATGGGCGCGCGCATGACGCCGTACCAGGGCGCGCCCTACACCCTTGCCAAGGCCATCGAGCAGACCAAGCTGTGCGGAGCCCTGGTCGCCGCCCAGCGCAAGAGCGCCACCGACTTCTTCGCCAGGAGAAAGAAGTAGGCCGGCGCGGGCGGATCCTCGCCGCCCGATCGTCTGCTCGGGCCGATCCGCGGCCGGCCGGAGTGTGGCCGCGCGGCGGCCGGCCCGGGCGATCAACCGCCCCGCGAACCCGGGTGGTGCAGCAGCCACTGCGCGCCGCACTGCAGGCACTCGAGCTTGGCCCCGCCGGGAAACACGCCCTTGGTCACCACGGTGCCGGGCCGGCTCTCGCACCGCCCGCACGCCGTCGTATCGCGCAGCGGATAGTGATCGCGATGCGGCGGGAGCCGGAGGAGCCGCATCCACTCGATGACGAGCTCCTCGTCCCAGTGCACCTCGATCCGATGGGGCGTGGTGTCGAGCCCGTGCACCAGCGCCAGGTAGTAGAGCCGCAGCCGCTGGCAGTGATCGGGCATCCCGCGGCGCGAG
>DATFRY010000674.1:0-18906 GCA_035262925.1 Kofleriaceae bacterium
CAGTCGCTCAAGGTGGTGCGGACGTGCGGCTCGGGGCGCAACGCGACCGATTACCTGGGGCGCAACGGGCACGTCAATGTGATCTTCAATCTGCCCGGCTACGACCCGGCGCTGGGGTCGGGCACCATCGACTCGTATCCCAACAACACCGGCATCGTCTTCCACCGGGCGCAGGCGCAGCACTCGCTCGATCGGCCGCTGTACAGCTGCGCGAGCGGCTCGCCGGTGAAGGTGACGCAGACGCTGAGCTTCCTCTACGGCTATGTCGAGGGGGCGTCGACGCGGCGCGGGTGGGTCGCGCAGCCCAACCTGCGCACGGGGGGGTGAGCGGGGCGGCCAGGAGCGCGAGGACCGGGGGGCGGCCCATCGCGGCCGCCCTCCGCATTTGTCGCCGAAAAAAAACCGGGCCCGACTGCCGCGCGTAGGGGGAGGGGCGATCAGCCGGGCCGCGGGGGCGAGCACGCCAGAGCCTGAAGAGGGGAGGGAGGCGCGCGCTCGCGTGGTTGCTTTGTCGGGCTACTCGAAGGTCAGTGTGCCTCCGAGGAGCAGGTAGCCGCCGGCCGGCTGGATGGTCGGCGACGTGATGGTGGCGCCGGCGATGCCGGGCACCGGGATGCTCTCGAGCAGGTCGTCGGCCAGGAGCGACACCTGCTTGATCCCGAGCTCGGCGATCGCCGCCACCTGGTCGGGCGTGAGCGGCAGGGCGAGCCCTTCGCTCTGCGACAGGATCTGGGCGACGATCTGCGGGGCGCGGGTGACGATGAGGACGCGCCCGTCGGAGGTGGTCTCGACCGCGAGCTCGATCTCGGCCGACAGGATGAACGACGCCAGCTCCTCGCCGGTCGAGCTCACCGCGTCGAGCTGGACGTCGCCGATGGTGAGCCGCGCGGTGCCGGTGGTGGTGTCGAAGTTGGCCACCGGCGGGAGGATCATGGTGAGCTGCGCGCTGGCCACGTCGCCACCGAACGCGGCGCTGAGCGCGTCGCCCGGAAGCGGCAGCATGGTGTCGTCGAGCGCGCCGCTGGCCCAGATGCTGGCCAGGAGCTGGTTGACGACGTCGTCGGCCAGCGCCACGCGGATGCCGGTCGCGCCCAGGTCGGCGTCGCTCGGCGGCGTGGTGGGCGTGCTGAGGTAGGTCGCGCCCTCGAGGCCCTCGACCGTCGCCGTGGTGTCGATGGCGATGGTGCCGCCCTGTTCGGTCCAGTTCATCGCCGTCGGCGTGATGCCGAGCGACAGGTTCTGGCCGAGGAGCGGGATGGTGAAGGACTCGGCCAGGAAGCCGGACAGGAAGTCGCTGGCCAGCGGCGGGATCATCTGGCTGATCGTGTCGCGCAGGATCTCGGCGATCTTGTCGCGCGCGGTCCCCTCGAACAGGCTCTCGACGAAGCCGGGCACGCCGTTGACGTCGATGTTGAAGCCGGCGAACGTGCTGGTCACGCCGTCGATGGTGATGGCGATGTCGCCACCGCTGAGCGACGGGATGATCGAGCCGCCCACGTCGTAGGAGTCGGCCGTCATGGTGAAGCCGGCCGAGCCGTCGATGCAGACGGCCGAGAAGTCGACGTGGCCGCGCACCACCAGCGAGCCGATGCTGACCGCGGCGCCGATGCCGCCCGCGACCGGGGTGGCGGAGACGTCGATGGGGCCGTGCTCGATCGACTCGACGAACACCCGCGCGTCGTTGCAGCCGTCGCCGGTGTTGACCACGGGGTTGAGTGCGGTGGCGAGCGCGGTGAAGTCTGTCCCGTTGGCCAGATCGGACACCGCGGTGCTGAGCCCGGTCATGGCCTGGCCCGAGAGGCTGGCCACGACGCCGTTGGTCACCGGGGTGGATGCGTCGACCAGCGTGCCGGACAGGACGCCGCGCGCGTCGATGGCCTCGTTGCCGGCCGCGTCGCGCGCGTGGGTCTGGATGAGCGTGATGCCCTCGGTCAGCGGGACGGTGGCCTGGAAGGTGCCGTCGCCGCCGAGGGTGACTGCGGTGCCGTTGATGTCGACCGACTCGATGTCGGCGTCGGTGCTGGTCACCTTGCCGCTCACCGATGCCTGCGAGTCCTGGGACAGGGTGCCGCGCTCCGGTGTGTCGATCTGGATGGTGATGGCGGTGGGATCGCCCTCGCCCACGACCGTGCTGCCGTCGTCGGCGCCGCCGGCGGCGTCGTCGTCTTCATCGTCGGCGGCGGAACCCGAGGAGCAGGCGGAGATCAGGAAGCCGCCCAGGAGCGCGATGAGCAGTCGATTCATGGAAGGCACCTCCCCCAAGCGAAGGGAAGAGGCTGCAAGGGACATTCCACGGCGCGGTGTGCAAGGGCGCGACTGGATGGTTGCACAGCGGGGGCCAGGGCCCCGATCGAGCCGCCGCAACCGCGCGTGACTGGTCGGTGCTGTTTCGCATGAGCAGCGGGACACGGGGGTGGAGTCGCCAACCGGACGGGGCGATCGCAGCGAGTCGACCTGGCAGTGGGGCCGGCCGTCCTGGCAGATGGAGTAGCCACCCTCCCCCGGATGGCGCCGGACATCTGGCGTCGAAGTGGCGAGAAACGCGGGCGCGGCGGGTGTCCGGGAGGCGGCTCGAGGGTCGTCCGGGGCGGACTTGCTGGCCGAGATCCGGCCATCGATGGCGATCGCTGGTCGGTGATCGGTCGGATGAGGCCGTCGCGCAACGGGCGATCGGCGATCGGTCGCTCCGGCGAATCAGGCGATCGAGCAGTCGGCCGATCGGGCCATCAGTAGAAGGCCAGGGTCCGGAGCTCGATGCTCTCGCGCGGGAGCGGCGTCGCCGGTGCCGTCGGATCGGCGAAGGCGGAGTGGGGGACAAAGCGCGCGCGGCCGTCGAGCGCCGAGTCGTAGACCTTGAACGCGAAGGCCTCGTCGCGCGTCATGCGGGGGGCGTAGAGCCAGCGGTGCGCCGGGTTGTAGGTGACGTAGTAGATCTCGCCGGTGCGGTCGGGATAGACGAGGTCGGTCGCGACCAGGTCGGCGGGGCTGATGGTGCGCGCGTCGCACAGGGCGAGCGGCGAGTCCTCCAGCGGGGCGCGGATCGGGCGCCATACATTGATGATGGAGAACCGTCGGCGCAGCAGGGACTCCGCCTCGTCGGCGAGGACGTCGTGCACGCGCTGCGGGCCCGACTGGACGGTGTAGTCGTTGTGGACGCGGGGCACCGGCTGGCGCGGGGCGCCGGTCGTGCGGTCCTCGACGCCGGGGATGCGGCGGCGGATCGTGTGGTCGAAGATGACGACCCGGGCCGCGCCGGTGAGCTCCGCGACCAGGCGCTCGGTCTCGGGATAGTAGACGCGGCGGAGCTCGTCGTCGTCGTCGAAGTCGCCGAGCTCGGTCGGTCGGGTCTCTAGGCGGAGACCCTCGCGGTCGAGCGATAGTTCCCCGGCAATCGGGCGGACATCGTGAATGTCGACGGTGTGCGCCTCGTAGGCGGCTGTCGTCGGCGCCACGCCGGGCGGCGGCTCATAGGCCAGGCTGCGCGGCTTCTCTGCCGGAGGAATCAGGTAGTTCATCGCGGCGGTGACGTGGGGGAGACGCGCGGTCGGGCTGGGTCGGGATGAGGCCTGGGATCGGGACTGGGACTGGGACTGGGTTTGGGCGGTCACGGAGGATTCCTTGTCTTGCGGCGGGGCTGGCTTCGATTCCCTATTCGGTCTCTATTCGGCGGGATGGCGGGCGTGGCAAGCGCGAAGTCTGGTCAGGCCCGCGACGAGGCTGGCCGCCGTGGGCTTGCGCGGGGGCGCTTGCGCCGTAGAGGAGATGGGCCGCGCGAGCACGGCGGCAGCAGCAGCGAGAGGACGTGATGTCATGAAGCTCGAGCTCCTCAGCAATCCGCTCTGTCCGTACGTTCATCGGACCGCCATCCTGCTCCACGAGAAGGGGCTGCCCTTCGAGCGCAGGCAGGTCGATCTCAAGAACAAGCCGGACTGGTTCCTGGCGCTGGCGCCTCGCAGCAAGGTGCCTGTCCTCCTGGTCGACGGGAGGGCGCTGTTCGAGTCGGCGGCGATCAACGAGTTCCTGGACGAGGTGCAGGGGCCGCGGCTCCAGGCCGAGGATCCGCTGGAGCGCGCGCTGCAGCGGGGCTGGAACGAGATCGCGAACGACCTCTTCAGCGCGCAGTACAAGCTGTTCGTCGCGCCGTCGCCGGAAGAGATCGAGGCGGCGCGAAAGGGACTGGAGCCGGTGCTCGCTCGCTTCGAGGAGGGGCTCGCGTCCGGCTTCATCGACGAGGGCGGCTTCGGCCTGCTGCACGCGGCCGCGGCGCCCGCCCTGTTTCGCTTCGTCCTGTTCGAGCAGCATCGCGGCGCGCGCTTCCTGGCGGGGGTGCCGCGAGTGGAGAGCTGGGCGCGGCGGATCGCGGTGCGACCCTCGGTGCCCGGGACGGTGCCGCCGGACTTCGCCGAGAAGTGGCTGCAGACCATGGCCGAGCGGGGCGGGCAGCTCGCCCGCGGATAGTCGGCCCGGCGAATCGGCCTGGAGGAATACGGGATCGCGGTGGTACGTAACCTGGCGATGCGCGCCGCCCTGGTGATCGTCCTCCTCGGCTTGTCGGCCGGCTGCAACAGCAACGACACCACGCGGTCGGGCCCGCCGTCCGCGCCGCCGCGGCAAGCGGGGTCGACCGCCGCGGCAGCACCAGCGCCTGCGCCGGCCGCCACACATGCCGACGCGGCCGGCGGCGCCCCGGCACCGGGACACGCGATCGCGGCCGAGCGGGCGCGCGCGGTCCTCGATGCGTGGCTGGCGGCGCAGAACGGCGGGGACTTCGCCGCCTACGAGAAGCTGTACGCGTCGCGGTTCGAGGGGGTCAAGCGGGTGGGCAAGCGCGTGAAGCGCTTCGCCCGCGCCGGATGGATGGAGGACCGCAAGCGGATGTTCGGCAAACCGATGGACGTCGAGGCGCGAGAGCCGGCGATCTCGACGGCGGCGGCCTCGGCGGACGTTCGCTTCACCCAGCGCTGGCGGTCGGGGCGCTTCGAGGACCTCGGGCCCAAGCGTCTACTCCTGGTCGCCGAGGGCGACCAGCTCCGCATCGCGCGCGAGGAGATGCTGCGCTCCGACGTCGTCAGCGCGGGCGGGCGCGGCGGCGGCGGGGCTCCTGCCGCCTCGGGCTTCCTGCTCGAGCTGGGTGCGAAGTCATTCCTTGTCCTGCCCGGGCCCGCGCCGGAGCCTCACGGCGCGCTCGGCCTGGTCAAGCCGGGCGGGCCGGAAGGGCTCGACGACGGCGTGTACGTGGCCAGCGCGGCCATCGCGACGGCCGATCTCGACCCCGACCTCGCTCGCCTGAAGGGCGCCAAAGTCAGGGACGACGGCGGCTGCGAGGCCGAGATCGTCGGCTTCCGCGCGTTCTCGCTCGAGGTGCCTCACTTCGGCACCGTCCAGGAGTGGAGCGGCGGCGTCGACGGGGACGGCAAGCCGGCCAGCGAGGCCGCGATCGCCGGCGACGTGTTCGCGGCCGGGCGCACGTTCGTCGGCGCCGAGCTGGGCGGCAGCTGCCACGGCACCTACGCGGCGCTCGCCGATCGGCCCGCCATCGTCCCGGGCGAGAAGGTCTCCGACGCGGCGCTCGAGGAGAAGGCGCGCGACGCGTTCGCCGGACTCGAGGCAGTGGCGGCGCTGCAGACCGAGTATCGAGGCGCGGGGCAGAAGGGCCGCTGGTGGGACGGCAACATCGACGTGCAGATCTTCAAGCACCCCGGCTCCGGCCAGGTGATCGTCTCGGTCCTGGCCGACAACCACGGTGGGTGCGGCGACTTCGCCGCCTCGGCGTGGGCCGTGTATCAGGTCAAGGGATCGGCGCTCGCGCTGCTCCACGGCGAGGGTGGGCCGGGCGAGGTCCGCGGCGCGATCGACGCCGACGCCGACGGCCGCCTCGAGCTCGTCACCCACGACAGCTTCGGGACCGCGGCCGCGCTGGTGAACGGCGACGGGGACGAGGTCGCGGCGGTCCACTACGCCTACAATGACTGCCCCTGCTGAGCGAGCCGGGCGGCATGAGTCGTTGGCTCGAAGTCGGGTCTCCCGCGTCCCCCGCGTCCCCCTCGTTCCCCGCGTTCCCCGCGGCAACCTGAGTCGACAACGGTGGCGCCCAGGTCCACGGCGCCGTCGCCGTCAAGGGCCACGTTTTACGATCACGACCACGACCAGGTCGACGACCACGTGAACGCAGCGGTCATCATCTCTGTGGCGCGGTACTGGCGGGGGCGTCGGGCGGGATGGACAGGTGCGGGGCGATGAGCGGCCAGAGCGCGATGCGCGGGCGATAGGCCAGGACCAGGCCGGCGATGGCGGCCAGCACGCGGCCGATCTGCACGAAGTGGTCCGGGATGAGGATCGGGCTGGCGCGGCCGAGCGCGAGCGTCTCGTCGAACGCGGCGCGCGGGTCGATGTCGGCGAGCGGCCGATCCGGTGCCGGGCGGAACGCATCGAGCAGGAGGTCGGCGAAGCGGAGCAGCGCCGACGGGTCGCCGCCCGGCCGCACCGCGAAGCCGAGGTCGGCCATGAGCCGCGCGGCGCGGGCGCCGTCGCGCGCGATGACCGCGCCGGTCAGCGCGGCGTAGGCCCGCCTTGCGCCGTCGCCGAGCTCGCGGACGGCGCCGAAGTCGAGCAGCGCGAGCCGGCGGTCGGGGCAGACCAGAAAGTTGCCCGGATGCGGATCGGCCTGGAAGCGCCCGGCGCCGAGGATCTGGCCGGCGTAGGCGCGGACCAGAGCGGCCAGCACCGCGTCGCGGTGGCCCTCCGCCGCGCCGCCGCTCGCCGACGCGCGGTCGAGGAACTCGGTGAGCCGCTCGCCGTCCACGCGATCCATGGTGAGGACGCGCGCCGAGGACAGGTCGTGGTGGACGCGCGGGACCAGGACCGAGTCATCGCCGGCCAGGTCGTTCGCGACGCGGCTCGCGCTGTCGGCCTCGAGCCGGAAATCCAGCTCCTGGCGCACGGAGCGCGCGAGCTCGTCGGCGATCGACCGGAGATCGAGCGCCGGCACCAGGTCGCGCAGCGCGCCGGCCGCCAGCGAGAACATCGCCAGATCGGCCTCGACCTCGGTCTCGACGTCGGGCACCTGCACCTTGACCGCGACCCGCGCGCCACCGGGCAGGACGGCGCCGTGCACCTGGGCCAGCGAGCCGGCCGCCATCGGCGCGGACTCGAACTCGCGGAACAGGGCCTCGATCGGCGCGCCCAGCTCGGCGCGCACGCGCTCGGCGATGCGCTCGAACGGGACCGGCGGCACGGCATCTTGCAGCCGGCCGAGCGCCTCGACGTAGGCGGGGGGCAGGAGGTCGCGGCGAGTGGACGCGAACTGGCCGAGCTTGAGCACCGCGCCGCGCAGCTCGATGCAGAGCTGGTAGATGCGCTCGGCCCAGCGACGGTCGAGGTCGTCGCGCTCGGCGCGCGCCTCGGCCGGCGGCAGGACGCGCGCGCGGGCCTCGTGCCACCGGTAGGCCGCGAACAGCTGCGCCGACTCGGCCGCCAGGCGGGCGGCGCGCGGGGTGGCGCGGGCCGCGTGCACGAATGGCGTGGCGCGCGCCGCCACCGCGTCGCCGAGCGCGGCCCCGCGGCGCTGCACGGTGCGGCTGTCGCGCACGAGGTCGGCGACCAGCTGGCCGACGGTCGCGCGCACGGTGCCGGTCCAGCTCTCGAGCAGCGCGCGGGCCAGCTCGCCCGCGCCGGCCGCCCTTGCATCAGCGCTCATCGGTCGACTCACGGCCGAGCTCCTCGACGCAGGGGAGGCAGCGGATGGCGCGCGGCGCGGTGGCCGGGTCGGGGATCGAGATGGCCGCGCGGGTGCCGCGCGCCAGGATGGCGTTGCAGCGGTCGCACACCGCGTTGAGGTTGAGAGTCGCCTCCTGCCAGCCGAGCACGCGCGCGGGCCCGGCCGGGGTCGCGGCCTCGCGCCCGCTTCTCGTGTCCGCGTCTCCCGCGGGGCCGTACGCGGCGGCCGGGCGCTGCGTGCGCGGGACGCCGCCGGGCACGCGCATCGCGGCGGCCTCGACCACGTGGACGGCGTTGGCGAGGACGTTGCGCACCAGGTTCGACACCGACATGCCGAGCTCGGAGGCGGCCGCGCGGATCGCATCGTCGAGGGATTCGGGGATGCGCGCGTGGAGCACGCGCTCCTTGCGGGCGGTCGATTCGTCGCCTGGGCCGGGCGGGCTCGCGTCGTCCTCGCCGTCAGAGCCTCGGGATCTCGAAGGGCTGCAGTCGTATTGTGTCACGATGTGACACTGTGTATCACGACGTGACACGCGTGTCCAGTGCCCGAGCGAGGCGTCCGAGGCTCGCACCTGGGCCGCGGGGCCCGCGGATCGAGTGTGTCGGCGGATGGGAGGAGAGAAGGACCGCATCGCGATGCGAGCGGCCGCGATTCGTGGCGATCGACCGCGCGCGACGCCGACCACGGTCGTGAACATCCTGCGCGGCTCCCGGTGGGCGACACCGACATCGGCGCCGACGTGACGCCGACATCGACGCGCCATCGACGGCAGCGCCGAGCATCGCGGACCCGACCTGCTACTCTCGCCGCCGACATGGCGCCTCCCCCTCGCGAGCCCACGAAGCAACCCTCCTCGCCGGTGCCGGACGCCGCCGCCGCCGCGGCGATCGCCGACGAGCTGGCCCGGGCCCTGGCCGCCACCGGCGCCGAGCGCGATCGGCGCGGCGGGCATGCCAAGCCCGAGCGCGACCTCATCCGGCGGAGCGGCCTCCTGCGCGCGTCGATCCCGACCGACCTCGGCGGGTGGGGGCTCGGCTGGCCCGAGGTGATGGCGATGGTGCGCCGTCTGGCCGAGGCCGACGGATCGCTCGCCCACCTGTTCGGCTTCCACCACCTCCTGCTCGCGACCGTGCGCCTGTTCGGCACGCCGGAGCAGTACCGGGCGCTCGCGGCCGCCAGCGCCGCCGGCGACTGGTTCTGGGGCAACGCGCTCAACCCGCTCGATCCGCGCACCGTCCTGACCGGCGGACCGGACGAGTTCTCGATGACCGGCGAGAAGACGTTCTGCTCCGGCGCGCTCGACTCCGACATGCTCATCGTCTCGGCGCTGCGCGAGACCGACAAGAAGCTCATCATCGCCGCCATCCCGACCAGCCGCGAGGGGGTCGACGTGCGCGACGACTGGGACAACATCGGGCAGCGCCAGACCGACAGCGGGTCGGCCGGCTTCCGCTCGGTCAAGATCGCGGCCGACGAGATCCTGAGCTCGCCGGGGCCGCTCGGCAGCACGTTCGCGTCGATCCGCTCGCTCATCGCGCAGCTGGTCCTGTGCAACGTCTACCTCGGCCTGGCCGCCGGCGGGCTCGCCGAGGCGCGGGGCTACACGCTCGAGCAGCACCGGCCGCGCTACGCCGGCGCCCCCAATCCGGTGCCTCCGCGCGAGGACCCCTACGTCCTTCACGACTACGGATCGATGTGGGTCGAGCTGGAGGGGGCGCGCCTCCTGACCGAGCGGGCCGGCGTGACGCTCGGCCATGTGTGGGCGCGCGCCGACGATCTCACCCCCGCCGAGCGCGGCGAGTGCTCGATCGCGGTGGCCATCGCCAAGGCCGCGACCACGCGGGTCGGCCTCGACCTGGCCAGCCGCATCTTCGACGTCATGAGCGCGCGCGCCACCGCGCACAAGCTCGGCTTCGACCGCTTCTGGCGCAACCTCCGCACTCACACCCTGCACGACCCCGTGGACCACAAGCTGCGCGAGATCGGCGACTGGGTCCTGAACGGCGCGATCCCGCCGCCCAGCTTCTACTCCTGAGCCGCCCGCGCCGGCGCCCCCGCCCCGGGTCCGCCGGTCAGCCGCCCACCGCGACCACGATCTTGCCGCGCGCCCGCTTGGACTCGAGCCGGCGGAACGCCGCCGCGAACTCGGCCAGCCCGAAGTGCGAGTCCACGACCGCGCGCAGGCTGCCGTCGGCCATCCAGGCGGCCAGCCGATCCAGATCGCCGCGGCTGGGCCGCACGATGATCAGCCTCTCGCCCCGGGCGGACACGCGCGACCACAGATTCATCGCGACCCGCCGCGGCGACGGCACCGTCGACACGAACGTCCCGCCGGGCGCGAGCAGCGCGCGGGCGCGCTCGAACGAGAAGTCGCCGAACACGTCGAACACGGCGTCGAACCCGCCGTCCGCGGCGATCGCCTCGCCCTCGCGGTCGAGCGCGGTCTCGGCGCCCAGCGACAGGCACAGCTCGCGGCTGGCCGCGCTCGATCGCGTGGTCACCCGGCCGCCGAGCAGGCGCGCCACCTGGATCGCCGCGGTGCCGACCCCGCCCGAGGCCCCGTGGATGAGCACCCGCCCGCCCGGTCGCAGCCGGGCCACGTCGCGCAGCGCCTGCAGCGACGTCAGCCCGACCAGGGCCAGCGCGGCGGCGTCCTCCTGGCGGACGCGCGCCGGCAGCGCCGCGATCTCGAAGCCGCGCACGGCGACCTCCTCGGCCAGCGTGCCGCGCGCGTAGGTCAGCTCGTGGAGCGCCCCGAACACGCGGTCGCCCGGGCGAAACGCCGGGTCGTCGCTGGCCACCACCTGGCCGGCGAAGTCGACCCCGCAGCGCTTGGGGAAGCGGCGCCCGGTCACGATCCGGAACTTGCCGCGGCGGACGACCGCGTCCTTGGGGTTGAGCGCGGCGCACGCCACCCGCACGCGCACCCCGCCGCGCGCGACCGCCGGCTCGGGCGCGTCGCGAAGCTCGAGCCGCTCGATGCCGCCGTAGCCGTCGTACTCGAGGGCCTTCACGAGCGCGCCGCGGCTCAGGACTCACTCACCGGCGCGGCGCGCTTCTGGTCGCGCGCCGCGACCTGGGGCGCGAAGTCGAGCGGCGGCGGCTCGAAGCCGATGAGGTACTCGAACTCGTCGCGGAAGCGCTGGAGCGGCACGCCGGCGGTGGCCGCGAACCGGGCCAGCTCGTGCGGGTCCGCGAAGTCGTCGCGGCGCAGGCGCAGCATGTAGCGGCGCGCGATGGCGTAGCGCGTGGACGCGATGTCGACCAGGCGGATCCTGGCCCGCCCGGTCACCGGATCGAGCATCTGCTCGAACGGGATGGGCACGAAGTGGCCGGCCTGCATCGACACCATGACCGCGCCGCCGCCCGACAGGAGGTACTTGGCGGCGCAGTAGCCGAGGTCGCGGCAGTACTCGATGTCCATCGGGATGGGGTCGGCGCAGCGCAGCTCGTAGCCGATGTTCTTGGCCACGATGGTCGACTGGAGGCCGAACTCGCGCAGCCGCGCCTGCACCGCCTGCTTGAGCACGTCGCCGAGGTCGATCTCGGAGATGCGGACGTTGCCGTGCGCGTCGCGCTCGACGTCCTTCAGGGCGGCCAGGTCCTCGGGGACGATGCCGAGCACGACCCCCTCCGCGATCAC
Organism: Kofleriaceae bacterium; assembly: GCA_035262925.1. Classification (GTDB taxonomy): domain Bacteria; phylum Myxococcota_A; class Polyangia; order Haliangiales; family Haliangiaceae; genus DATFRY01. Next base: position 11,361 of record DATFRY010000674.1, read on the forward strand.
GGCGACGCCGTCTCGCCGGCCGTAGCTCTGCCGCTTGATGATCGCGCCGGCCAGCGTGTCGACCAGGGTCCTCAGCCGGATGCCCTCGGTGCCGAACTCCTCGGGGATGAGGGTGAGCGTGGCGCCCGCCGCCTTGCCGATGCCGAGGGCGAGGTGCCCCGCCTTGCGGCCCATCGAGATCATGAAGTACCAGCGCGACGTGGTCCGCGCGTCGACCATGATGTTCTTGACCAGCTCGGTCCCGTGGTGGCGCGCGGTCTGGAACCCGAACGTGTCGATGTAGGCCGGAAGGTCGAGGTCGTTGTCGATGGTCTTGGGCACGTGGACCACGCGGATGCGCCCGCCCGCCTTCTGCTCCAGCTTCATGGCCGAGAAGGCGGTGTCGTCGCCGCCGATGGTGATGAGCTGGTTGACGCCGAGGCGGAGGAGCGAGGTCACCGCCGTCTCGAGCAGCGCCGGGTCGGTGGTGGGGTTGGCGCGCGAGATGCCGATGTACGAGCCGCCGCGGAAGTGGATGCGACTGACCTGGGCGGTGGTGAGCTGGACCACATGGTCGATGTCGCCCTTCATGATCCATTCGAAGCCGTCCTCGAGGCCCAGGACGTCCACGCCCTCGAGCTCGCTGCGGATGGTGGCGGCGCCGATGACCGCGTTGATGCCGGGTGCCGGGCCGCCGCTGACCAGGATGGCGAGCTTCTTGTTGTGGGTCACGACTCCGGTGTAGCAAATCCGCGCGGCCAGCGGACGGTCGCCTGGCGGTGACGGACCGGAAATTTGCCGGTCGGCGCGCCGGTTGAAACCTCATTGCCGGCGACGCGACGACGGGGGTCGCCGGCCACCCGCATGTCCACGCCCTGCTCGGAGTTTCTGGCCCAGGTCCAGCCGTTCATCGACGGCGAGCTCGTCGAGCGGCCGCTCCACGACTTCGAGGGTCACGTCGCGGCATGCCCGGGCTGCGCCGCCTCGCTGCGCGGGCAGGAGCTGTTCAGCCGCAGGGTGCGCGCCTGCCTGCGACCGTGCGCGGCGCCCGAGCCGCTGCGCCGCCGGGTCGGGCTCGCGCTCGACGCCGAGGACCTGGCGCGCGCCCGGGCCTCGCGCCGCGTCCGGCTCGGCCGGCTGGTCGTGGCCGCCATCGGCGCCGCGGCGCTCGCGGCCGCCGGCGTGGCCGCCGAATGTGCGCGCGCGGGCTGCGACGGCGAGCACCCCTCGCGGCCCGCCTCGGAAGCCGCCCCGAGCTGCGCGCCTGGTGAGCTCTGCCTCGCGATCCCTTCCGCGCCGGTCCTCGCGAGCGACCAGTAGCTCACCAGGTGTCGATGAAGCGCCGCTCGCGGACGTCCGCCTCCGGCATCGCGCGCAGGCCGCGCAGGATCCACGCGCGCGTCTCGGCCGGGTCGATGACCGCGTCGATCTCGAGGTAGGAGGCCATGCTGATGGCCTTGCCGCGCTCCGACTGGTGGGCCACGGCGAGCTGCACCATCTGCTCGCGGGCGGCGTCGTCGGGCAGCGCCTCCAGCTGCTTGCGCAGGCCCAGGCGAACCGCGCCCTCGATGCCCATGGCGCCGAACTCGCCGGTCGGCCAGCTCACGGTGAAGACGGGCGCGTGGGTGTGGCCGGCGCACATGGCCTGCGCGCCCAGGCCGTAGCCGCGGCGGAGCACCACCGCGAAGGTGGGCACGCGCAGGCTCGCACCGGTCACGAACAGGCGCGACGCGTGGCGGACCAGGCCGGTGGCCTCGGCCCGGGGGCCGACCATGAAGCCCGGCGTATCGCAGAGCGATACGATCGGGAGGCCGAACGCGTCGCACAGGGCGAGGAAGCGAGCCAGCTTGTCGCACGCGTCGGAGTCGAGCGCGCCGCCGAGGTGCTGCGAGCTGTTTGCGATGAGGCCGAGCGGGCGCCCCTCGATGCGGACCAGGGCCGTGACCGCCGCGGTGCCGAAGTCGCGGCGGAGCTCGAGGACCGAGTCGGTGTCGGCGAGGGTCTCGATGATGGGCCGCACCTTGTACGCGCGTCGCCGCTCGGCCGGGATCATGGTGCGGAGCGCGCGCTGGTCGGCGCAGGCCGACGCGGCGGACGCGGGGACCGGGCCCTGGAAGTAACCGAGGTACCTCCGGGCCAGCCCGATCGCCTCGGGCTCGTCGGCCGCGCGCAGGTCGACCACGCCGCTCCGCGTCTGCATGTCGATCGGCCCCACCTCCTCCGGCGTGAAGCGGCCGAGGCCGCCGCCCTCGATCATCGCGGGGCCGCCCATGCCGATCGAGCTGTTCTCGGTGGCGATGATGACGTCGCACAGCCCGAGCAGGGCGGCGTTGCCGGCGAAGCAGCGGCCCGAGGCGATGCCCAGGCGCGGCGCCAGGCCGCTCAGCGCGGCGAAGCGGGCGAAGCTCGGCGTGTCGAGCCCGGCGACCAGCGGCATGTCGGTGTCGTTGGGCCGCCCGCCGCCGCCCTCGGCGAACAGGACCACCGGCAGGCGCCGCGCCGCCGCCACGCCCAGGACGCGGTCGAGCTTCTTGTGGCTCATCCCGCCCTGGGTGCCGGCGAACACGGTGTAGTCGTAGGCCAGGACCAGCGCGCGGGCGCGCTCGGGGCCGCACGACGCGGCGTTGACGGTGCCGATGCCGGCGATGAGCCCGTCGGCGGGGCTGGCCTGGACCAGCTCGTCCGTCGACATGCGGGCGCGCTGGGCGGCCAGCGCGAGCCCGCCGTACTCGATGAAGGATCCGTCGTCGACCAGGTCCGCGATGTTCTCGCGCGCGGTGCGCTGGCCGGTGCGGCGGCGCCGGGCCACCGCCTCCGGCCTGGCCGCGTCCAGGGTCGCCTCCACGCGCGCGCGCAGCTCCTCGAGCTCCGGGCGGACCGGGCCGTCGTCGTTGCTCATGGCCGCTAGCCTACTCCGCCGCGGCACCGGACGAGCGGCCGGGCGCGCCGTGGGCGCCGGTCAGACGAAGATGTCGAGCGGCAGGAAGGCCGAGACGACGAAGTTGGGCACGTCGACCAGCTCGCTCACCTTGAGGTCGACCGCCACGCTGCAGATGGCATAGGCCTGCTGCCGGCTGTACGAGTACTCGTGGGTGAGGTGGTCGATCATGTTGAGGAGCGCGTTGCGCGCGGCCGCGGTGAGATCCTCCGACAGGTTGCTGCCGTCGCGCCCGATCGACATGCCCGTGGTGGCGAAGAAGCGCCGGGGCGCGGCGAACTCGGGCCGGGCGTAGTAGTCGTCGCGCTGGAAGCGAAGGTCCCTGATGTTGCGCGCGGCCGCCTCTCCCTTGCGCACGTCGAAGCGGACCCGCAGGGTCGAGCGCATCTCGACCGCGGTGCCGCACGTCTCGCTGTCGCCCTGGGCGAAGTGGGCGTCGCCGGCGGAGAACAGCGCGCCCTGCGTCCACACCGGCATGAGCAGCCGGGCGCCGGCGCACAGCTGCTTGATGTCGACATTGCCGACGTTCTCGCGCGGCGGAACGGTGCGCAGCGCCTCTCCGGCGATGGGGGCCTCGGCGGGGACCGCACCGGCCGCGTCGGGCGGCAGGCAGAAGCCGCCGCGTCCGATGAGCGCCGCCTCGCGCGCGGTGATCTTCTCCATCAGGCCGCGCGAGGGGGCGAGCCCGATCGTGCCCATGAACGGCGCGCCGGGCACGCGGACGCCCGGGAGGTCGTCGGACACGGCCCACTCGCGATCGATGTCCCACCTCGCGATGTAGGGCTCGGGGAAGTCGTCGCGCAGGAAGCCGAAGCCGGGGACCTGCACGGTGTAGCCGAAGCGGTCGGGGATGACCTCGAGGACCTCGCAGACCAGGATGTCGCCCGGCTCCGCGCCCTCGATGTGGACCGGGCCGGTCAGCGGATGGACCACGCCGAGGTCGACCTTGCCCACGGTGGCGGGGGTGGAGGCGCGCGTGATCTGGCCGTCGAAGGCGTCGCGCGTCTCCATCACCACCTCGTCGCCCGGCTTGCACCGCACCACCGGCGGAATATCCGGATGCCAGCGGTTGTGTCCAGTGCCGGGCTCGGCGGCGAGCGGACGAGACGAGTCGATGCGGATCTCATGGGTGGCCATGGCTTCCCTCCCTCCAGGCCCGCCCCCCTCGGGCGGAACGCTGTCACTGTCCTCCCCGGCCGGGCCCCGCTGCAAGCACCTTCTGGCGCCGGGCCGCGGATGCGCGCGGATGGATCCGACCGACGCGATCAGGGCCGCGGCCGGAGCGTCCGCCAGCGCCGCTGCACGCCCGCCAGCGCGCGGCGCAGCTCCGGCTCGCGGCGATCGAGCCAGCCGGCCAGCCTCTCCGACTGCCCGCACAGGAGCGCCACCCCGGCGACGATGAAGAGGAGGCCCGGTCCCGGGATGAACAGCATGATCACACCGGCCGCGGCCAGGATGGGTCCGACCGCCAGCGCCGCGATCCGCAGCGTCCTGCACGCCGGGTCGCGCATGCGGCGGTGGTGGTTGCGAAACCTCTCCCCCGGCGGGTCCTCGCGAAGCGCCTTCCACTCGCGCGCGATGAGCTGCCGTGTCGCGGGCCGGTGCGCTCCGCCGCTCGCGCCGCCCGCCGCGCTGTGACGCTCGCGCACGGGCCCGCTGCCGATGTCCCTGGATGTATCCATGCTGCCTGCCTGCCGGATGATTCCAGCAAGCCGCAGGCCAGCCAGGCCGCGCCCCGCGCGCCCCGATCGCGCCCGACCCGGCGGCTACTGCTGCACGCAGTAGATGGGCAGGCCCGACTCGCAGGTGATGACGCTGCACTCCGACTCGGTCCAGCTCGCGTCGGCGAACTTCACGTTGCCGGCCGACGACGTGTCCTGGATCGAGGTCCAGTCGGTGCAGGCGTCCGCGCCGCGCGCCGCCCCCGCCGCCGTGGTGTTGGTCCACACCTCGCCGCCCTGGCAGATGAAGGTGCCCTCGGACGGCCTGCCGAGCTCGTCGCGATCGATGGGCGTGGCGATCGAGCCGTCGGTGAGGTCGGCCCAGTCGGCGGCGATCGCGGTCCCGTCGGTCAGGTGGAACGGCCCGCCCCCCTGATTCATGCGGCTCGCCGGGCTGCCGGTGGCATCGGAGAGCCACGCCAGGTAGCTGCCGGGCAGGCTCCCCGCCGCCGCCGCCGCCTGGCATGCCGCGTCGGCCCCGGCCAGCCCGCCCATCGCGCCGGTGAACACCTGGCTCGTCACGAAGACGATGCGGTCGGCCGGCGGCGCGTCGGGCCCCGCCGCGTCCGGCCCGACCGATGCGTCCTCGTCGCCGCCGTCGCCGCCGCCGTCGGGCGCTCCCTCCGCCGCGTCGGGCGACGAGCCTCCGCCGGGCGACCCGTCGCTCGCCACCCGCACGTCGCCGCACGCGCACGCGGCCAGGAGCAGCGGCGCCAGGCCCGCGCGCGACCACATCATGGTCGCGAGCCTATCACGCGGCCTCAGCCCTCGAGTCCGCCGGACCCGCCGGCCCCGCCGGCCCCGCCCGGCCCGTCGAGCCCGGCTCCGTCGAAGCCGGTCCACCGCAGCCACAGCACCGCGAGCGGGGGCAGGACCAGGTTGAGCGAGAACGGGCGCCCGTGCCACGGCACCGGCGACGTCTCGATGCGGCCCAGGTTGCCCACGTCGCTTCCGCCGTAGTAGGTGGAGTCGGTGTTGAGCACCTCGGTCCAGTAGCCCTCGCGCGGCACGCCGACCCGGTAGTTCTCGCGCAGGACCGGCGTGAAGTTGCACATGACCAGCACGTAGTCCTCGTCGCGCTTGCCGCGGCGGGCGAACGCCAGCACGCTCTGCTCCGAGTCGCTGCCGTCGATCCACTCGAACCCGGCCGGATCGCAGTCGAGCTCGTGCAGCGCCGGATCCGATCGATACTGCCGGTTGAGATCGCCGACCAGTCGCGAGAGCCCGCGCCGCCGCTCGTCGTCGAGCAGGTGCCAGTCGAGGCTGTCCTCCACGTTCCACTCGCGCGCCTGGCCGAACTCTCCGCCCATGAAGAGGAGCTTCTTGCCCGGGCTCGAGACCATGTAGCCGAAAAGCAGGCGCAGGTTGGCCCGCTTCTGCCACTCGTCGCCCGGCATGCGCCCCCACAGCGAGCCCTTGCCGTGCACCACCTCGTCGTGCGACAGCGGCAGGACGAAGTTCTCGGTGAACGCGTACATCCCGCGGAAGGTGAGCTGGTTGTGGTGGAAGCGGCGGTGGATGGGGTCGTGGCCCAGGTAGCCCAGCGTGTCGTGCATCCAGCCCATGTCCCACTTCAGGCCGAAGCCGAGCCCGCCGACGCTCGTCGGGCGCGAGACCATCGGCCACGAGGTCGACTCCTCGGCGAAGGTCTGCACGTCGGGGTGGTGGCGGTACACCTCCTCGTTGAAGCGGCGGAGGAAGTCGATCGCGTCGACATTCTCCTTCCCGCCGTACCGGTTCGGAATCCACCCGCCGTCCTTGCGCGAGTAGTCGAGGTAGAGCATCGACGCGACCGCGTCCACCCGCAGCCCGTCGATGTGGTAGTGGTCGAGCCAGAAGAGCGCGCTCGACAGGAGGAAGCTCCGCACCTCGTAGCGGCCGTAGTTGAAGATGAGCGTGCCCCAGTCCGGGTGGAAGCCGCGGCGCGGGTCGGCGTGCTCGAACAGGTGCGTGCCGTCGAACTGGGCCAGGCCGTGCTTGTCGGACGGGAAGTGGGCCGGGACCCAGTCGATGATGACGCCGATGCCGCGCCGGTGCAGCTCGTCGATCATGTACATGAGGTCCTGCGGCTCGCCGTAGCGGCTGGTCGGCGCGAAGTAGCCGGTCACCTGGTAGCCCCACGACGGGTAGTACGGGTGCTCGGCCAGCGGCATCAGCTCGACGTGGGTGAAGCCGAGCTCCGCGCAGTAGTCGCCCAGCGCCGCCGCCGCCTCGCGGTACGTCATCATGCGGTTGCCCTGCTCCGGCACGCGCCGCCACGAGCCCAGGTGCACCTCGTAGATCGAGATGGGCGCGTCGAGCTTGTTCTTCTTCCCGCGCGACTGCATCCACTCGCGGTCGCGCCACTCGTAGTCGAGCGACCACACCATCGACGCGGTCTCGGGCGCGGTCTGGTGGCGGAAGCCGAACGGGTCGGCCTTCTCGAGCGCCTGCTTGCCGCCGCGCGGCACGATGCGGAACTTGTAGAGCTGGCCGGAGCGGGCGCCGGCCACGAACCCTTCCCAGATGCCGGAGCTGCCGACCGGGCGCAGCCGGTGGCGCTCCGCGTCCCAGCCGTTGAAGTCGCCGATCACCGCCACCCGCTCCGCGTTCGGCGCCCACACCGCGAAGTGGACGCCGGCCGCGCCCCCCTCCTGGGTCGGGTGCGCGCCCAGCACGCGGTACAGGCGAACGTGAGTGCCCTCGTTGAAAAGGTGCAGGTCTTGATCGCCCAGGAAGGTCATGTTCACACCCCTTGCGGGCTCGGCGGGCTCGGATCGGCGCGCAGGAGGTCGTGCAGCCCGGTCAGCGGGACGTAGACCCAGTCGGGCCGGCTGGACAGCTCGTAGCCGAGCTCGTACGCGACTTTCTCGAGGAGGTAGAAGTCGAGCAAGATCTCCAGATCGCGCTGGCGGGTCGGCATGTAGGC
>DATFRY010000675.1:0-31389 GCA_035262925.1 Kofleriaceae bacterium
AATGTATCTCGGAAGGTCGCCGGCAACCAGAAGCGCCCGATCCTCGCCCTGCATTGACCGTCTGCTGGCGCGGGGAGTACCCTCGATGCGGTGCTTGTGATGGGACGGGGGAGGCAAGCGCTGCTCATCGGTGCGCTCGCCATGGTGGCCGATCTGCGCGCCGCCGCGGCGCAGACGGTCGCCGCGCGGCCGGTCGCGGCCCACGCGCCGGTGCCCGGGCCGCCCCCGGCCGCGGCCCGGCCGTCCGACGCGCCGGTGCCGTCCTGCCTCGATCAATCGATCGTCGATCAGCTGGGTCAGAGCCTGCGCCCGCGCGGCGTGCAGAAGCGCGACTTCCTCAAGCGCGGACACGTCGAGTTGGTCGCCCGCGGCGGCATGTTCGCCGGCGACCTCATCTCCTCCTCGTACCTCTACGGCGGCGCTGTCGCCTTCTTCGTGACCGAGGACCTCGGGGTCGAGGCCAGCCTCGACGCCACCTACGTCAAGCTGGACCTCGACCGCCCGATCTCCCGCATCACCGGCGACGATCGCTTTGCCTCCGGCCACGGCTTCCTCGCCCTCGGCAACCTCCTGTGGTCGCCGATCCACGGCAAGATGAAGATGGGCGGCGGCATCGTGCACGCCGACGTGCTGGTCGCCGCCGGCGGCGGGCGCCTCTTTCACGACAGCGCCCAGGGCTACGCGTTCGACGGCGGCGCGCTGCTCGATCTGTTCGTTACCCGCTGGATGACGATCCGCTTCGACCTGCGCGACGTCGTCCTCCTGCAGGAGGCGGTCGGCGAGACCCGCCTCACCAACAACCTGACCGTGACCGGGGGGCTCGGGCTGTGGGTGCCGACCGGCTGGTAGGCGCCGGTCTCCCGCTGGCGCTGGCCGCGGTCACCGCGCTGTCGGGCGCGGGCGCGGCGGCGGCCTCGCCCGCGGTCTCACCGCGGCAGCCGGCGGCGCCGCCGGTCACGGCCGAGACGATGAAGGCGCGCGCGGCGGTGGCGGCGGTGGCGGCGGAGCGGCCGACCAGCATCTGCATCGATCAGGAGATCGCGGATCGCCTGGCCATCAAGCGCAAGCGCCGCAAGGTGGTCGACCGCCTGTTCGTCAAGCAGGCGCGCCACGAGCTCTCGATCATCGGCGGCTACTACGTCTCGGATCTGTTCTCGTCCACCTACGCCGTGGGCGCGTCCTACACCTATCACATGACCGAGACCACCGCGGTCGAGCTGGGCGGCGCGATCACCCATGCCGACGCCGAGCTGGTGCGCGCGCTCGAGGGCGAGCGCGACGAGGTGCTGGAGGACGACTTCGCCCAGGTGCGCTTCTTCGAGTCGCTGCTCCTGTGGACGCCGGTGTACGGCAAGCTGCGGCTGGGGGGAGACGTGTCCCGGTTCGATATCCACCTGGACGTCGGCGCCGGGGTCATCGACTCGAACACCAGCCGGGGAGCGGCCGGGGTGGCCGGCGTCGGGTTCAAGCTGTTCGCGGGGCGCGCCCTCGCCTTCCGCCTCGACGCGCGCGACCACGTCTACCGCCAGGAGCTGCTCGACGATCGTTTCCTGGTCAACGACCTCTCGCTGACCCTGGGCCTGTCCCTGTTTCTGCCGCTGAGGAACTGAGCGATGCGACGATCACCTGTCGTGCTACTGACCGCGCTGGCGCTGGCCGCGCTCCTGGCCGCGCCCGGGCCGGCCGACGCGCAGGTGCGGCGCCGCCCCGCGCCGGCCCGCGCTCCCTCCGCGCCGCCCAGGCCATCGGCGCCCACCGCGTCGACCGAGCCCGCGACCGGCGAGCGGCCGGAGGCGTCGGCGGCCGGTGCGGTCAGGCCCGAGCAGGCCCGGACCGAAGCGGGCGCGACCGAGACCAGGACCGAGCCTGGGAAGACCGAGCCGGGCAAGACCGAGCCGGGCAAGGCCGAGCCGGCCCCGTCGACCGACGTCGACGCCCTGCGCCAGGAGTACCTGAAGCTGCGCGACCAGCTGTTCCGCTCGCGCGCCCGCGCCGCGGCGGTGGCCGGCGCACTCTACTCGAGCAAGCTGCGCGTCCAGCTCGACTACGCCAGCGCCCGCTTCTACACCGTCACCCGCGCGACGGTGCGGCTCGACGGCGCCAACGTGTACGACGACGCGCAGGGGGCGATCGCGGCCGACCGCGCGCCGCGCTGGGAGGGCTTCGTGGCGCCCGGCCGCCACATGGTCACCGTGCGCATCGAGGCCACCGGCAAGGACGACCGGCGCTTCGCGACCGCGCTGGAGTCCTCCTTCACCGTCCAGGCGCCGGCCGGCAAGGACCTCGTGGTCAGGTGCGCGGCGCGCGACGAGGGCGACATCGCCTACCAGTGGCAGCGCAGCGAGCACGGCAGCTACCGGCTGCGCCTCGACGTCGCGGTCGAGAGCGCCCGTCGCGAGGAGAGGCGCGGTGGCGTCAAGCGCGTTCACTAGCGGAGGGAGCCGCCGACGGCGGCGCCCGACGCACCGCTGGCTGGCTGCCGACGAGCTCGCCCTGCGAACACGGAGTCGAGCGGCACGGGTTGCCGGGGCGATCGCGCTCCTGGTGGCCGCGTCGCCGGCGCGCGCCCAGCAACCCGTGACCGCGCCGGCGACGTCCGCCGCGCCCGGCCCGGGCGGCGACGCGCCGATCGCGCGCTACTTCACCGAGCTCGCGCGCATCGGCATCATCGACGTGTCGACCGGCAGCGAGAAGGCGCTGGCCGCCGAGGTCGGGCGCGCCGAGGCGCTCCTGCGCGACGGAGCCAGCATCGAGGCGGCGGTCGCCCTCTACGAGGTGGTCGAGTCGCCGCGCTTCCGCGACTTCTCCGACTCGATCGAGTACCAGAACGCCGAGTACTACCTCGGGGTGTCGCTGGCCCGCTCCGGCGCCTACGGGGCCGCGCTCGACAGCCTCCAGCGGGTGCTGGCGCGCGGGCCGGACGCGGCCTACTTCGCGCCCGCCCACCGCCGCATGGTCGACATCGCGCTCGAGACCCGCGACCACCGCGGCGTGCTCGACCGCCTGGCCCGGGCCACCGCCGGACGGGCGATCCCGGTCGAGGCCAGCGGCGAGCGCGGCTACCTGCGCGCGCGCGTCGACTACGAGGCCGGGCGGCTGCGCGAGGCCGAGGCCGAGCTCGACCGCATCACGCGGCGCAGCCGGCTGTACAGCTCGGCGGTCTACCTGCGCGGCCTCATCCGCACGCGGCGGGGAGAGCTGGCCGGCGCGGCGGCCGCGCTGTGCGAGATCGCCGGCACCGCAGACGACAGCAAGGTCACCTTCGTGGTCGACCAGCGCTACTTCTCGGTCAAGGACCTGGCCCGGCTCGGCCTGGGCCGCATCGCCCACGAGCACGGCGACTACGACGACGCCTACTACCACTACTTCCAGATCCCGGACGACTCCGAGCGCCTGCCCGACGCGCTGTTCGAGGCCGCCTGGTCGATGTACCAGAAGCGCGAGCTCGGCACCGCCCGCGACCTGGTCGCCGAGCTCCACAAGAGCTTCCCCGACGCGCCGGTGTCGCCCGAGGCCGGGCTCCTGGCCGGCTACGTCGAGCTGGCCGACTGCAAGTTCACCGAGGCGCAGCGCCATTACGATCGGCTGGTCGCCGAGCTCGGGCCGGTCGTGCGCGAGCTGGAGGCGGTCCGGCGCAGCCCGGAGCGGCGCGGCGCCCTGTTCGATCGCGCCCTGGCCCGCTGGCACGCGCAGGAGGAGCTCGGCGTGCGCGGGGCGCGCGTCGCCGCCGCCACGCCGGCCGATCAGATCCTGGCCCTCCTCCGCCTCGACCCGGAGTTCGTGCGGCTGCACGAGGCGGTGTCGGGCCTCCGGCGCGCGGCCGGCGACGCGCCGCACGTGGTGGGCGAGTGGCGCGGCCTGGCCTCGCGAATGCGCGGCACACGGGTGGCGGCGGTGGCGAGCGAGCGCAGCCCGGAGGCCGAGGCCGCCGCCGGCGCGGCCGAGCTCGACCAGGACGTGGCCCGCCTGGCCGACGACGTCGCGGCGGCGCGGGTCGAGCTGCGCCGCGGCGTCGCCAGCCAGACCATCGCGCGCGGCCAGGCCGAGGACGAGGACGCGCGCCTGGCCGCGCTCGCCGCGGCGGTCACCGCGCTGGCCGAGAAGACCGGCCAGGCCAGCGAGTCGGCCGACGCCGACCTGGCCAGCCGCCCGCGCGGCGGGCTGGCCGCCATGGTGGCGGCCGATCTCGGCGCCTCGCGCCGGCTCGAGCGCGCCGCCGACCGCCTGGCCGACGAGCTCGGCCGCGCCGCCGAGGAGCTGGCCCGGCGCTCGCTCGAACAGCTCTACCGCGACACCCGGCGCGTGCTCGACAAGGCCAGGCTGGGCAAGATCGACTCGGTCATCGGCCAGAAGCGCCGCCTCGAGATCGAGCTGCAGGACCTGTCGGTCGGCCGCTTCCCGGCCGAGCTGCACGGCCGGCTGTGGGAGGCGGGGCTCATCGGCGACGACGAGGAGTACTGGCCGTTCGAGGGCGAGTTCTGGGCCGACGAGTACGAGGGCTGGCGGTGAGCCGACGCGGACGACTGTGCCTGGCGGCCGCCGTGGCCGCGATCGCCTCGGCGCCCGCCGGCGCGCGCGCGCAGCACCGCGAGGTCGAGGTCGACGACGACAAGAGCCCGGCCGCCGACCTCTACGTGCGGCGCCGGCCGCCCGCGCCCGAGTCGCCGCACCTGCCGCGCGTGCTGTCCGAGCGGGTCGACTACGTCGAGGGCCAGGTCGATCTCAAGCGCGACGAGGCGATCCGCCTCCTGCGCCAGTTCCTGGCCGGGAACCCGACCGGCGCCGGCCGCGCCGACGGCCTGTTCAAGCTGGCCGAGCTCCTGTGGGAGGACTCGCGCCGCAAGTACATCGCGCGCATGGACGTGTACGAGCGCAAGGTGGAGGCCTGCCGGCAGCGGCGCGCCACCTGCGGCGCGCCGCCGCACGAGCCGGAGCTCGACCTCGCCGAGCCGGAGGCCCTCTACAAGTCGATCCTCGATCACCACCCCGACTACCCGCGCACCGATCTGGTGCTCTACCTGGTCGGCTTCGCCGCGCGCGAGGACGGGCGCACCGAGGAGGCGCTGGCCTACTTCCAGCGCGTCATCGCCGAGCACCCGCGCTCGCCGCTCTACGCCGACGCCTGGATGATGATCGGCGAGAACCAGTTCGCGCTCACCCACTGGCAGGAGGCGCGCGCGGCCTACGCGCACGTGCTCGAGCGCCCGGGAGCCGCCTCGTTCGACCTCGCCCTGTTCAAGAGCGCCTGGTGCGACTGGAAGCTGGGCGAGATGGATCGCGCGGCCCGCCGGTTCAAGCTGGTGCTCGACCTGGCCGCCGAGGCGGAGCGCTCCGGCAGCGAGCGCGAGCGCCGGCGCCGCAGCCAGCTGCGCGACGAGGCGCTCGAGTACCTGGTCGTGGTCTTCAGCGAGGACGAGCGGGTCGCGCCGCGCGACGTGTACGACTTCCTGGCCTCGATCGGCGGCGAGCGCTACTCCGAGGCGGTGCTGGTCCGGCTGGCCGACCTCTTCTTCGACCAGGCCGCCTACGACCGCTCGATCGCCACCCACCGCTTCCTCATCGAGGTCGATCCGACGCGCCTGGACGCCGCCCGCCACCAGCGCCGCATCGTCGACGCCGAGCTGGCCGCGCTCGACAGCGGCAAGGCGCTGGCCGAGATGAAGGTGCTGGCCGAGAACTACGGCCCCGGCTCGGCGTGGGCGGTGGCCAACCGCCCCGGCCACCCGCGCGAGGTGGCGCGCACCGTCGACTCGATCGAGGAGCTGGTGCGGCAGACCGCGAAGGGCTTCCACGCCGAGGCGCAGGCGCGCGAGAAGGCGCACGGTCGGCCCGACGCGGCGTCCTACCAGCGCGCGGCCGACACCTACGCCTACTACCTGACCCAGTTCGGCCGCCACCGGCGCGCGATCGAGGTGCGCTTCCTGCGCGCCGAGATCCTCCTGTTCAAGCTGAAGATGTACGAGGCGGCCGGAGACGAGTACCTGGCGGTCGGCAAGACCACGCCGGTCGGCAAGTACCACAAGGACGCCCTGTTCAAGGCGATGGACGCCTACAAGAAGGCGCGCCCGCCCGGCGCTCTGGCGGCGGGCCGGCGCGAGCTCCTGCCGGTCGACCGCAAGTTCGCCGAGGCCATCGATCTGTACGCCACGCTGTTCCCGGCGGACAAGGACATCGTCGGCGTCATCTACGAGAACGGCGAGCTGTTCTACCGCTACGGCGACTACGACGAGGCGATCAAGCGCTTCGGCCTCATCGTCACGCGCTACCCGGACGACCCCAACGCGGGCGCCGCCGGCGACCGCATCCTCGAGGGGCTCAACCGGGCCGCAGACTACGAGAACATCGAGACCTGGGCCCGCAAGCTGAAGAAGGCGCGCGCCTTCCAGTCGCGCGAGCAGCAGACCCGCCTCGATCGCCTCATCGTCGAGTCCATCCTGAAGAGCGGCGAGAAGTACGGCGCGGCCGGCGACCCCGCCAAGGCCGCTCGCTTCTACCTGCGCGTGCCCACCGAGTTCCCCGGCCACCCGCTGGCCCCCAAGGCGCTGTTCAACGCCGGCGTCATGCTGGAGAAGGCGCGCCGGCCCGAGGAGGCGGCGCAGCAGTACATGGTGCTGGCCGATCGCTACAAGAAGAGCGAGCTGGCCGAGCGGGCCGCCTTCACCGCCGCCCAGGTGCTCGAGTCGGTCGCGTCGTTCGACCGCGCGGCCGAGGCCTACGAGCTGGTCGCCGAGCGCTACCCCGACGGCCCGCACGGCGCGGACGCGCGCTTCAACGCCGGCGTCCTGCGCCAGGCCCTGGCCCAGCCCAAGCGGGCCATCGATCACTACCAGGCCTACGCCACCCGCTACCGCCGGACCGTGCGCGACGCCGAGGAGGTGGCGTTCCGGGTGGCGGTGGTGCGCGAGGACGCGGGCGACTGCGCCCGCGCCGAGCGCGACTACGGCGAGTACCTGACCCGCTACGGGCGCGGCGGCCACGCGCTGGAGGCGATGATGCGGGCCGGGCGCTGCGCCTACCGCCAGGGCCAGCTCGCGCGCGCCGAGCACCGCTTCGACGAGGTCGTCAAGCGCTGGAAGCACGCGCCCGCCGCCGAGCGCCGGGCCCAGGTCGCCGCCGCGGCCGAGGCTCGCTACTACCAGGGCGAGCTGCTGTACCGCAAGTACGACCGCATCGGCCTGGACGTCCGGCCCCGCGCGCTGGGCCGCACGCTCAAGCAGAAGATGAAGCTGCTCGACCAGGCCTCGGTCATCTACCTCGACGTGGTGAGCTACCGCGACCCGCAGTGGGCGACCGCCGCGCTCTACCGCATCGGCGCGGTGATGGAGGGGTTCGCCCGCTCGCTGCGCGAGGCGCCCACTCCGTCGGGGCTGTCGGCCGCGGAGCAGAAGCTCTACCGCGAGCAGCTCGACAACGAGGTCATCACCATCGAGGAGAAGGCGATCGAGCTCTACACCGTCGGCTACCACAAGGCGCTCGCGCTGAAGGTCTACGGCGAGTTCACGCGCAAGCTGCGCGAGGCGCTCGCCCGCATGGCCGCCAGCCGCTTCCCGCCCAACAAGGAGTCGCGCGAGGGGCTGCGCCTGGGCGGACAGGCGCCGGAGCCGCTCCTGGTCAAGGAGGTGGTGCGTGAGGGCCGGTAGCCGTGGTCTGCTGCTGGCGGCTTGCGCGGCGGCGATGGCCGGCTGCGGCGGCGGCGCCGCCACCCACGCGCGCCGCGGCCCGGTCGTGGTCGCAAAGCCGGCGCTGCCGGCCGCCCACCCGGAGGCGGTGCGCGACTTCGAGTCGGCCGTGCGCGCGCTGCGCGCCGGCGGGCCCGAGGCCCAGAAGCGCGCCGAGGCCGACCTGCGCAGGGCGGTGGGGCGCGATCCGCGCCTGTGGGAGGCGTGGCACGACCTGGGAGCGGTGCTGTTCGCCCGCGGCGACGACGAGGGGGCGGCGGCCGCGTTCGACCGCGCGCTCGCGATCAACCCGGCCCACGCGCCCGCGCTCATGGCCCGTGCCGAGGCCTACCGGCGCGCCGGCGACATCGCGCGCGCTCGCGCCGACTACCAGGAGCTCCTGCGCCGCAAGCCCGACAGCGCGGATGCGCGCGCGCGCCTGGCCTCGCTCCTCCGCCAGGCCGGCGATCAGGACCAGGCGCTCGACGTCCTGCGCGAGGCGCTGCGCCGGACCGGCGGCTCGTCGCCGATCTACCTCGAGCTCGGCCTGGTCTACCTGGCACAGGGGCGCCACGAGCTGGCCGAGCTCGTGCTCAGCAAGGCGGCCGCGCTCGATCCGAAGGGCCCGGCCATCTACAACGCGCTGGCGCTGGTGTCGATGGAGCGGCACCGCTACCAGGAGGCCTTCGAGCGCTTCGACCGCGCCACCGCGCTCGATCCCGGCTTCCTCGACGCGCGCTACAACGTCGCCTCGGTGCTCATCGACGCCGGCGACTACGCGCGCGCGAAGTCGGAGCTCGAGGCGGTGGTGGCCAGGCGCCCCGACGATCTCGGCGCGGTGGTCGCGCTCGGCATCGCCTATCGCGGGCTGGGCGACCACAAGAAGGCGCGCGCCCTCTGGGAAGGTGTAGTCAAGGATGCGCCGAAGCGCAGCACGGTGCGCGGCGATGCTCTCTTCAACCTGGCGACCCTCGAGATGGACTTCGTGATGGACGAGAAGAGTTCCGCTCGAGCGCTGGATCGCTTTCTGCAAGAATCACCCGAGAACCATCCGCGGCGCAAAGAGGCCGAGGAGCGTAGGAAGGAGCTGGGGCAGTGAAACCCCTGACCAGGAGGAGGAGCGCGGCCATGCGCCCCCAGGTGTTGTTGTTGATCGGGCTGGCCCTCGCGCTCGCCTGGGCGGCGCCAGCCGAGGCCGGACGCCGCGCGCACAAGTCGAAGAAGGTGAGAGCCCACGCTCAAACACAGACCCAGTCGCACACGCGGAAGCCGTCAAAGCGCACCGCGCCGAGGACGGCGCCGACGTCGACCGTGGCGCAGGCGGGCCAGAGCGCCGGTGCCGGTGCCGGCGCCGGCGCCGGGGCCACCGCCAGCGCGAGCGCCAGCGCCACCGGCGCCAAGCCCCGCGAGAAGGTGTTCGACTTCAGCGGCTTCGAGCTGGCCGGCAGCGAGCGCATGCCGCAGCTGCTCTACTTCCTCGATCGCGCGGAGGAGGAGCTCGAGCGCGCGTCGCTGGAGCGGCGCTCGTTCGTGCCCGAGATGATGCGCTCCCTCGACGAAGAGCACCTCTAGACGGCAGGACCAGGGGCGGGGGCGGGTCGGTGGCACGTGACTGAGCTGGAGCCGAGTCGGCAGCAGGGCACCGAGCTGCGCGTCTCGTACGTGTGGCGCGACGAGCTGATGTCCGACCTGATCGTGGGGCGGAGGCGGAAGGTCACGCTCGGCACGCGTGCCGGCGCGACCTTCGTGACGCCGGAGCTCGGCCTGCCGCCGCGCTTCCCCATCATCCGGCGCAGCTCGCGCGGCCACCTCCTGACCCTCGGCACCAGCATGACCGGCCGCCTGTCGCTGGGCGGCCAGGAGATCGACGTCGCCGAGTTCGTGCACGACCGGAGCGGCGAGCGCTCGGCCCGGGCGCACGGCTCGTTCCGCGCGACCCGCGTGGCGCCCGGCGACTGGGGCGTCATCCACCTCGACGGGCGCGCGCAGCACAGCCTGTTCTTCCAGTTCGTCCGGCCCGATCCGATCCTGCCGCGCGCCACCTGGCGCGACAGCGACCTGCTCGTGCCGGCGCTGTGCTTCGCGGCCATCGTGCACGCGATCTTCGTCATCATCGCGATCGAGTTCCGCTCCGATCGCCACAGCATGACGTTCCCCGGCAAGCGCGAGATCATGGCCCAGTACCTCCTGGTCCGGCCGCAGCCCCCACCGGAGCCGGAGAAGCCCAAGGCGGCCGCCCAGAGCGCAGAGGTGAAGAAGCAGGCCGCGACGGTCGGCAAGGAGGGCAAGGCGGGTGGCAAGGGAGAGAAGCCGCGCGCGCGCGCACCCGATCCAGACCGCGGCCGGCCCGACCAGGAGCTGCCGGCGACCGTGCAGGTGGGCCTGCTCAGCGCCAAGTCGCGCGCCGAGCTGCGCAAGGTGCGCGATCGCGGCGGCTTCGACGAGAAGCTGGGCCACGCGCTCGCCCGCATCCAGGGTCCGCTCGCGGACGGCAGCCCGGGGGGCCACGGCACCGGCACCGGCACGGGCTACGGCCCGGGCCAGGGCGGCACGGGGACGTCCACGCGCGGCGGGCACGGCTCCGGCGGCGGCGGCAAGAACCTGGGCGACGTGCAGTCGCACGGCCCGCTCGACACGGGAGGCACCCGCGCGGGGCGCGGCTCCGGCGGGCGCGGCGTCAAGGAGGTCGCGGTCCAGGTCGACACCGGCGATCCCAGCGGCGAGCTCGGCGGCCTCACCGCCGAGGAGATCCTCAAGGTCGTGCGCTCGCGCAAGAACGCGATCGGCAGCTGCTACGAGCGCGAGCTGCAGCGGCAGAAGGGCCTCGGCGGCAAGGTGGTGCTGACCTGGAAGATCCTGTCGTCGGGATCGGTCGAGGGCGCGCGCGTCCGGTCGACGACCATGCACAGCGGCCGGGTCGAGGACTGCATCGTCCGCCAGATCCAGGGGCTCCACTTCCCGCAGCCGCGCGGCGGCCAGATCGCCAACGTCAGGAACTTCCCCTTCCTGTTCGCGCCCCGGTGACACCATGAGCCGAAGACGAACCCGACCCGCCCGACCCCTCCTCGCGCCCCTCGCGCTCGCCGCGCCGCTCGCGCTCGTGGCCGGCGGCCTGGGCGCGTGCGCCGACGACCCGGTCTACGTTCCGTCGACAGCGGCGCTCGAGTTCACGCCCGGGGACGAGGCGGAGCCGGCGACCGCGCAGCTGGTCCTGCCGATCCGCCTCGAGACCGAGAAGGAGGCGACCGCGCGCGCCGACCGCGCCGCCGAGCTCGGCGTCGAGGTCCCGTACGTCACGCGCGACGACCTCGACCTCTCCCTCGAGTGGAGGATCCGCAACCTCGACCCGGATCCGGGCATCGCCTTCATCGACGTCAACGGCGCCAACGAGTTCTTCGCCTACGTGCCGCTCGCGTTCGTCGAGGACCCGGAGGAGGAGGAGACCCCGCCCCCCCTGTGCGGCAACGTCCCCCTCGAGATCGCCGGCAACGGCGGGCGGAGCGGCGTCTTCCAGGAAGATCTGCTGGCCGAGGCCAGCCTCGACCTCGAGCTCATCACGCGGGGCGGCGTGAGCCCGTTCGCTGCTCTCCTCATGGTCGACGAGTCGCTGACCGAGTTCGACGCCGGCGGCGCCGCGCTGCCGCGCGACGCGTTCGCCAGCCTGGTCCGCTTCGACGTCGACTTCCGGGCCGATCGCCACATGACGCTCGAGTTCGAGGTGCGCGCGCGCGACCACCGCAACCTCCTGCACGACGACCTCGCGGACGCACCGCCCGACGAGCTGACCCAGTTCGCGCCGGCCGATTTCGCGCCGCCGCCGCCGCCCGCCCCCTGAGTCGACCATGCGCCTCCGCCCGGCCTGCCCTGCCCTCCTCGCCGCTGTCGCCGCCGCCGTCGTGGCCGCACGCCCCGCCGCCGCCGAACCGCGACCCGCCGCCACCGGCCCGTACGCCGAGGCCAGCCTGGGCGCGACCAACTTCATCGGCACCGGCAGCCAGCACTCGCGCCTGGGCCCGGCCTTCGCGCTGCGCGGCGGGATCGACGTGTTCTCGTGGGTCTCGCTGGGCGGCCGGCTCGAGATGGAGACCCATCAGGCCGATGTGCCGCCCCCGCCCCAGGGCGAGTACTTCCAGCTCTACCTGGGCGCGGCCGACGCGCGCCTCGGCTTCCGCATCGGCCGCGTCGCCCTGTTCGCCGACGGGAGCCTGGGCCTCGCGTACATGTCGACCAACATCCTGGCCCAGGTCGATCTCCTCGATCCCGGCGAGCGCTGGAGCCCGTTCCTCTCGGCCGGCGGCGGCCTCGAGTACCAGCTGCAGAACCGCCACTACGCCTTCGGCGTCGCCGGCAACTGGATGGTCCTGTCCAGCTTCGCCGGGATGCAGTCGGTCGGCGGCCGCGGCTACCTGCGCTATACGTACTGACCGGGTGCAGCCGGGTCGGGACGGGGGCGCGGATCCGCCGTCCCGGGCATGGGCGATTCCCGATACCGACGAGCGCCCGACTGAGTAGATTCGTCCCGAGGTGACTCCATGGGACTTCTCAACGGGAAGGTTGCGGCCATCACCGGAGCCGGCGGCGGCATCGGGCGCGCCCATGCGCTCCTGTTCGCCGCCGAAGGCGCGCACGTCGTGGTCAACGATCTGGGCGGCGCCCGCGACGGCGACGGCGCCGGACGGGCCATGGCCGACCAGGTGGTCGACGAGATCCGCGCGGCCGGCGGCCAGGCGACGGGCAGCTACGCCGACGTCTCCGAGCCCGACGGCGCCGACTCACTGGTGCGCCGCGCGGTCGACGCGTTCGGCAAGCTCGACATCCTGGTCAACAACGCCGGCATCCTCCGCGACAAGACGCTGCGCAAGATGACCGTCGATCAATGGGACGCGGTCGTGAAGGTCCACCTGCGAGGCGCCTTCCTCTGCACCAGGGCCGCGGTCGAGCACATGGCCGAGCGCAACCAGGGCGGCCGCATCATCAACACGACCAGCGTCTCCGGGCTCATGGGCAACTTCGGACAGGCGAACTACTCCGCCGCGAAGGCAGGCATCTACGGGCTGACCATGACCTCGGCGATCGAGCTCAGGAAGCATCGCATCACGGTCAACGCGCTCGCCCCGGTGGCGCTGACCCGCATGACCGAGGACCTGCCGATGATGGCCGCGATGCCCAACGCGTCGGAGCTGCTCTCGCCGGCCTTCGTCGCACCGGCCGCGCTGTTCCTCGCCTCCGAGCTGGCCGGGGACATCACCGGCGCGGTGCTCGCGGTGGAGGGGAAGCGGATGTACGTCTATCGGATGATCCAGACCCCGGCCACGGTGCCGCGCGACCCGGCGGGCTGGAGCGTGGAGGAGATCCGCGAGCGCTGGTCGGAGATCTCGGCGCTCAAGTAGCGCCCCGAACACGGTCGAACGGCGCACCCGAAAAAGCGAAGGGCCCGCGAGTGGCGGGCCCCGTCGCTCGAGCGACTCGTCGACCTGGCGTCGACTCCATCCGGGCGTGCTTCGCCGTTCGATCGCCGGATGGGCCGGGCAGGTATGCGCGTCGCCGTATCGCCAGTTACATGTCGATGATGATCACCCCGCGGTCGTTCTCTTCGGCTGGCGTCCCAGGGTTTCCTCGATCCTGGTACTTGGGGGACTCCAGCGGGAGCTCGACCCGATTTGCTTCCCGATCGCGCCTTCGCTCTTCTTCGCGGCGTCGAATCTCTTCGATGATCCAGGGATCCAGCATCGCGTCACCTCTTCTCTGGTCTTCGTGCTTTCCATAAAGACCGCGGTCGAGAGAGTCAAAATTCACCCAGTCTCAGTCGATGCAAGCACCGCGCCCCGAACCGGCGGCGGCTTTTCTCCTAGTGTAACGCGCGGGGATAACGTCGGTTTCGCTACGTCCGGGCCGTTCTTGATGAGCACCGGGAGCGGTAGGAGGAGCGACAATTCCGCCCGTGCCTGTTCCCAGCATCTCCACTGTACATTATTCAAGCGACTGGAACGCCTGTTTGTTTCGGGTCGCCGGAGGGGTTGACGTTTCTTGCTCTAGAAGGGCGGTTCAGGCCATTCGCGGGTACCCGAGACCCCAGTGCCAGACTCCTCTGAGATCCGAGAGGTGAGCTTCTTCTATCGGGTCACGCAAAATGTGCGGCGGCGCCTCAGTCCAGATCCTGGATCTTCCAGCGCCCCTCTTCGAGCACGAACTTCACCTCGAACCTGTCTCCGTAGGGCATCCGGGCCTCGTTCCCTTTGTCGGTGATCGGTTCGTCGAGGTTCGCCTGGATCATGTTCATCATGCTCTCGATCTCTTCGCGGTGGGCGCCCTCGAACTGCTCTCGCATCTTCGCGACCGTCATGCGCTCGCGGTACTTGGTCGGCACGAAGCGCAGCATCACGTCCCAGCGCTTGAGCGAGTAGGCCCGCACGAACGAGCGGAGCGCCTCGCGCGGCGTGGACTGGCTGTAGAACGCCATCGGGTTGCTGGCGATGCGCCACTCGCCGTCCTCCTGCACGAGGCGCATCGTGTCGCCGATGCCGAAGTTGAACTCGGCGGTGATCTCGACGCTCTTGTGCTGGCTGCTCAGCGTCTGCGCGGTCTGCGCGACCTCGTCGCCGCTCTCCTTCATCATGCGGACGAAGTCGTCGCGCGAGTGCTTGGCCTGGAAGCTCTCCGACATCATGTCGTAGGCGGCCGAGTAGTCCCTCGCGCGCAGCGCGGCGCTGTAGCTGTGCAGCGCGGAGACCGGCTCCGACTGGCCGGCGCCACACGCGAGCGATCCGACCGCGAGGATCGCGGCCGACAGCGCAGTCGCGAACCGGGCGACCATCCTCATCGCCGGCCTGTTTTAGCAAAAGAAGCGCGGCAGGGCCAACCGGCCCCGCCGCGCTCCGTGCTGAACCGAGCGGCCCCGAGCGCGGAGCTCAGCAGCCCGGCTCCTCGTCCTGCGGGTTCTGACCGGCGCCACCCGCCGCGCCCTCATCTCCCTCGTCCGCGTCGATCGCCATCGGCTCGTCGAGCGCGTCGTGCGGCGTGTCGAGGATCGACCGGTCGAGCAGCGAGGTGCTGGGCGACGTCGCCGGCGCGCCCGGGCGCAGCGAGGTCACCCCCTCCAGGCGCTGGACGTTGGCCTGGCCCTTGGCCGAGCCGGCGCTGGCCGCCTGGCGATAGGCCGCGCGCGCCTCGCGGATGCGGTCCAGGTGCTCGTAGGCCATGCCCAGGTTGTTCCACATGTACGCCGCCGGGCTGGTGCCGCTGGTCGCGTTCTCCAGCGCGGTGGCCGCCTCCTCGAAGCGGGTCTCGCGCATGAGCGCGAAGCCCAGGTTGTTCCACGCGTGCGAGTTCTCCGGGTCCTGATCGACGGCGCGCTGGAACGAGGTCGCGGCGGCCGCGGTGTCGTTCTCCGCGAGCTCGATGCGGCCGAACACGTACCAGGCCGCGCTCGACTTCTCGTCGATCTCGACGGCGCGCTGGGCGTGCGTGCGCGCCTCGTGGATCTTGCCGGCGTCGAGCAGCGCGCGGGCCAGTCGGACGCGCAGCCGCACGTCGCTCGGCTTTCGCTCGGCCTCGAGCGTGAGCTGGTCGAGCACCTCGTCGGGGGACTTGTCGACGACCTTGGGCTCGATTTCTGGCTCGGCCGGCTTCGGCGCCGGCGTCGGCGTCGCCGCCGGCTGCACCGAGGTGAGCTCCGCCCCGGCCCTGGCCACCGACGGCAGCGCCGGCGCGGTGGCGGCCTGCCCCTGCGAGGTCGCATCCTCGCGCGCGCTGCTGCCACAGGCGGGGGAAAGGCCGATGAGGCCCGCGGTCAGGATGTGCCATGCGCTGAGACGACGAAACATGTTCTCTTCTCCTCGGGGAGTGAATCCCCTCGCCGTCGGAGAGAGCAGCCGCCGTGCCATTCGCAAGCGCTCGAAAGCAGCGCCGCGACGGTGCGCCTGTGTCACGCGTGACGCGCGACCAGCGCGGGTGCCGACACTCGCAGCGCTACTTGCCTTCGTACGGATCGTCGACCGGCGGGGGCTCGTCGTCCGGCGGGGGCTGTTGCTGCGCGCCCGGCGGCGGGCCCGGCGGCGGACGCGGTGCCTGCGCACCCGGCGCCGCGCCCGGCGGCAGACCCGGTGGCGGCGTTCCCGGCATGTTCACCGCCGCGCTCCAGCGCAGGATATAGCCGTCCGGCTCGTCGCCCGGCCCGGTCCCGGTGACGACGACGTAGCGGGCCTGGCCGCCGCCGATCGCGAGCCCGGCGATCTCCTCGCGCTGCCCGGCCTTGCCGTTGTCGGCGGCCGCGATCTCGGCTCCCGTCTGCCCCAGCACGCGGAGGACCACGTCGGTGCCCGCCGGGGGCTCGACCGCGACGGTGAACCCGAGCGCCTCGCGGCCGGCGTCGAACTTGTACATGTCGGTGTCGCCGCCGTCGAGGAAGCCGCGCCGCTCACCGGTCGCGCCGTCGCCCAGCGGCCCGGCCGCGATCGCGTGCTCGACGTCGTCGTCGGGCTCGGCCTCGTCGGTGTCGGTCAGCGATCGCGACGTCGGCCGGATGCGATAGGCCTGCTCCGGGTTCGAGCGCGAGCCCGACACGCGAGCCAGGTAGAACGGCGCGCCGAGCTGCGGCAGGAGGCCGCGCACGAGCAGCGCCCGGTCCTTCTGGCCCTTGCGCGAGACCAGGACCCGTCCGTCCGGCGCGAGCACGTCCACGGTCAGCTCGAGCCCCTCGACCGCGCCCACCGACAGGTCGAGGGCGTAGCCGCCGGAGAAGCCGGTCAGGCTCAGCTTCCACACGTCCACGTCCTTGCCCCAGCCGAGGAAGCCGGACTTCTCCTCGGACAGGAGGATCTCGCGGGCGTGCGCCGGGTCGTCGTTGGGCTCCAGCTCGTCGTCGGCGCCCGGCGCGATCGGCTCGATCGTGAGCTGGTAGCTCGGCCCGCCGCCCTCCGGCCCCGCGTCGGCCGCGGCCTTCTTCTTCTTCTTGCCGGCCTTCTTCACGAACTGGCTGACGGAGACGTAGTAGGCCGCGCCCTGGGCCAGCGGCGCGTCGGGCAGGCCCTCGAGCGCGCCGGCCGGACCGCGATCCGAGCGCGCCAGCGACTTGCCGTCGCCGTCGTAGAGCTCGAGCACCAGATCGCCGCCGCCGTCGTCGGCCGCCGGGCCGCGCAGCCGCACCGCCACCTGGCGCGCCGCGCCGGCTTCGATGCGGTAGAAGTCGATGTCGTCGGGGCGGCCGAGCGTTCCGGCCACGCCGCCCGGCACCGGCACGGCCGCCGCCTGATCGCGCTGGTCGTTGGGCTCCGTTTCGCGCTGGAGCGGCCCGACCGTACCTCCCTCGGTCGGCTGGTCGACCACCACGACCGGCGGTCCGCCGTCGCGCGCGGCCAGGCCGGAGCCCCGCTTGCGCTCGTGCTTGCAGCCCACGCCGCCCACGCCGGATGCCGCGGCGGCCAGCGCGGCCAGAAGGACTGGCTGGAACACAGCCCGCATGGGCACGGCCCGCATACGCATCAGGCTGCCATCAAGTCGGGCGATCGGCCATCGTGGCCAGAAATTCGGCCTGCGACACCAGCTGCCCGTCGACGCGGATCTCGCCCTTCATCTTCCAGATGCGGCCCCTGCGCAGCGGCACCACCTCGATGACCAGCTGATCGCCGGGCGTGACCGGCTTGCGGAACTTGACGTTGTCGATTGCCATGAAGAAGACCACCTGGCGGACCGGGTCGAAGTCGCCGGTCCGCACCGCGAGGATGGCGCCGGCCTGGGCCATGGCCTCGATCTGCAGGACACCGGGCATGATCGGCATGCCGGGGAAGTGGCCCTGGAAGAACGGCTCGTTCCAGCTGACGTTCTTGATGGCCACGATCCGGTCCTCCGCGATCTCGCGCACCCGGTCCACCAGCAGGAACGGGTAGCGATGGGGGAGGATCGAGAGGATCTCCTGGGCCGAGACGGCGGTCGGCGCGGGCGAGCTGTCCATGCGCCCGCGGTTATAACTCGGAGGGCTCCGCCCTGTCAGTTGAGCTTCTTGTTGACCTCGGTCGTGATGTCGAGGCCGCCTTCCGCCCACAGGACCGCGCCCTCGTTCTTCTCCAGGATCATCGTGTAGCCGTCGCGCTTGGCGATCTCCTGGATGACGGGCGCCGCCTTGCCGAAGATCTCGCGCACCAGCGTGGCCTCCTGCTTGGCCAGATCCTGCTGCAGCTGGAAGTAACGCTCCTGTAGCTGCACGTACTTCTCCTGCAGCTCCTTCTCGCGCTGGCGCAGCACATCCGGCTTGAGCACGGCCCGCTGCTTGTCGAGCTCGGCCGCGAAGCCCTGCAGCTCCTTCTGCTTCTTGTCGAGCTCGTCCTGCTTCTTCTTCTTGTCCGACTCGAGCTTGCCCTTGGCGCGCTTGCCGACGGGGGTCTCGTTCAGGCTGCGCTGGAGATCGACATAGCCGATCTTGGGGGGCCTGGCAGCGGCCGGCGCGGCGGGCGCCGCCGGCCCGGCGTTGGCCGTGATCACGCCGCCCACGACGACGGCGACACCCAGGAGAGCAATGGCGAGATGTCGATTCATGGAGACCTCCGGGGCACCTTCCTACCCCGGGACCCGGATCGGGTCAACACGGAGCCGTCGGTGCGGCGGGCCCTGTCTAGAGGAAGTTGCCGATGGTGAACTCGAAGACCAGCGAATCCTCGCCCGGCTGCTTGTCGAGCGGGATGCCCCACTCGAACCGCAACGGGCCGATGGGCGAGATCCAGCGGAAGCCGAAGCCGACCGACCGGCGGAGCCCCTCGGTGAGCGACTTGGGGAACTTGAAGCATGGGTCGAACTTCGGCGAGACGTCGCCGGACTGGGCCGAGCCGCTGCAGTAGCGGTCCTCCAGGTTGTACGCGTTGCCGGCGTCGAAGAACACCACCCCGGAGATGCCGACCCGCTCGAACAGAGGGAACTCGATCTCGCTGTTCCAGATGACCTGTAGATTTCCGCCGAGCGGGATGGCGCCGAGCGGCTGGCCGACGTCGCCCGGTTGACTCACGCGCAGCACCGGACCCAGCGAGCGGGGTGCGAAGCCGCGCACGTCGTAGATGCCGCCGATGAGGTAGCGCTCGGTGATCGGCACGCCCAGCGGATCGCGGCTGACGGTGACCCCGACCTCGGCGTTGAGGTGGAGCACGAACGGCCCGACCAGCGGCCGGTAGTGGCGGGCGAAGCCGCCGTAGCGCACGAACACGTTCTGCGACCCGGTGTAGTCGTCGGCCACCTCGGCGAAGATCTGGTGCCAGTAGCCCTCGGTCGGAAACAGCCGGTTGTTGCGCGAGTCGTACTGCAGCATCGTGCGCACCGCCGAGGTGAAGCCGCCGCGGTAGAGGTTGGCCACGAACTGCGCCTCGATCGGCTCGCGGATCGATCCGATGTTGGCGAAGCCGCGCTGCCCGGTCGACACGCTGACGTCCTCGAGCTTGTAGGTCACGTAGGCCCGGGTGAGGTCGCCCAGCGGATAGCCCCAGGTCAGGTTGAAGCCGCTCGAGTTGCGCGACAGATCGGTCGAGAACGCCCGGCTCTGGTTGAACAGATCGAACCCGAAGGTCCACTGGGTGTCGAGGAACCAGGGCTCGATGAAGCGGAGCAGGAACAGCTGGCGCAGGCTGGACAGCTGGGCCTGAAGGGCCAGGGTCTGGCCGCGGCCGAACAGGTTGTTCTGCGAGATCTGCGCCTGGGCGATGAAGTTCTCCACCGAGGAGAACCCGGCGCCGATCTGGAAGGTGCCGGTCGGCCGCTCGGCGATCTCGACGTTGACCTCGATGAACTCGTCCGACGAGCCGCGCTGGGTCGAGACGTCCACCTTCTCGAAGAAGCCGAGCGCCGTGATGAACCGCTTCGAGTCGTCCAGCTTGGTCTGGCTGTACAGCTCGCCCTCGGAGATCTTCATCTCGCGGCGGATCACCTTGTCGCGCGTCTTGGAGTTGCCGCGGATGTTGATGCGCTCGAAGTAGACCTTCTTGCCCCGCTCGATCTCGAAGTCGAGGCCGACGGTCAGCTTCTTGAGGTCGACGTGGGTGACCGGCGTGATGTTGACGTAGGCGTAGCCCTTGTCCTTGTAGTAGTCGTTGAGCTTGTTGATGTCCTCGCTGACCTTGCTGCGGTTGAACACCTGGCCCGGCTTGACCGTGAGGCGCTTGTAGTAGTCGTCCTTGGGCCCGATGAGGTCGCCCTTGAAGTCGATGGAGCCGATGTCGAAGATCGGGCCCTCGTCGATCGGGATCGACACGTACATGTACTTCTTGTCGCGCGACAGCCGGATGCCGGGCGTCCCCAGCTTCACGTTGATGAAGCCGCGGTCGTAGTAGTAGGCCTGGATGATGAGGAGGTCGCGCTCGAACTGATCCTGCTGGTAGATGCCGGAGTCGGTCAGGAACGACATCGCGCCGCCGCGGCGGGTGCCGATGACGCCGGCCAGGGCGGAGTCGGGGACCTTCTGGTTGCCGATGAACGAGACGTCGCGGATCTGGACCTTGGAGTGCTCCTGCACCACGAACCAGACGTCGACCTCCGACTCGTTGATCGGCTTGAGCTCGTACTCGACCGTGGCCAGGTAGTAGCCCTTCTCGACGTAGAGGTCGTGGATCTTCTCCTTGTTCTGCTTGACCTTGGTGACGTCGAGGATCGCGTCGCGCTTGAGGTCGAGGACCTCGTTGATCTTGTCCAGATCGAGCTCGTCGTTGCCGCTGACGAGGATCTTGCGCACCGACGGCTTTTCCTTGACCGCGAAGACGACGACGACGCCGCCGCGCGGCCCGCGCGACGCCTCGACACGCACGTCCGAGAAGAAGCCGAGCTTCCACATCGAGCGCACGTCCTCGCGGATCTTGTCGAGGTCGAGCAGGCCGCCGGCGCGGGTGAGGAGGTTGGCGCGCATGGCGTCGTCCTCCACCTTGCGGTTGCCGCTGAACTGCACCTGATCGACCCGCTGGCCGATCAGATCGGACGCCTCGCTGAGCTCCGCCCGCATGTCGACGCCGAGCTGCTGCTGCGGCGGCTGCGGCGGCGGAGGTTGCTGTTGAGCGCGCGCCGCGCGGCCGCCGGCCATCATCGCCGCCGCGGTCATCAGCGCGGCGGTCCATGCCCTCTGTCGCCTCATGTCACGTACGCTCGTCGACCAGCCCGCCGTCGACCATGCGCAGGGTGCGCGGCATGAGCGCGGCGAGGTCCGGGTTGTGGGTGACGATCAGCATGGTGGAGCCGCGCTCGCGGTTGAGCTCGACCAGGAGGTCATGGATCTCCTTGCCGGTGTGCGAGTCGAGGTTGCCGGTCGGCTCGTCGGCCAGAAGGACGGCCGGCTCGAGCACCATGGCGCGGGCCAGGGCGACGCGCTGCTGCTCGCCGCCCGACAGCTCTCCCGGCTTGTGGGTGAGCCTGCGGCCCAGCCCGACGCGCTGGAGGATGTGGGCGGCGCGCTCCTCGGCTTCTTGGCGGGGCAGGCGCTGGATCAGACAGGGCATCATCGCGTTCTCGAGCGCGGTGAACTCGGGCAGGAGGTGGTGGAACTGGAAGACGAAGCCGATGGTGCGGTTGCGGAACTCGGCCAGCTGCGACGAGCCCATCCGCGTGATCTCCAGGCCGCCGTAGCACAGCGAGCCGGACGTGGGCAGGTCGAGCGTGCCGAGGATGTGGAGCAGGGTCGACTTGCCGACGCCGGAGGCGCCGACGATGGCCGCCATCTCGCCCTGCTCGAGGGTGAAGGTGATGCCGCGCAGAACCTCGAGCGTGGTGCCGCCGTGCTCGAAGGTCTTGTACACGTCCATCACCTCGACTCGCGCGCCGACGGCGCGGCGGGCGACGGATCTCGGGGGGCCGTCGGCAGTGCTGGTTTCGCTCGTGAGGACGGTGTCGGACAACGCGATTTCCCTAAAGGGTGCCGGAACTTACCCGGGTGGCGCGGCTATGTCAACGCGATGAGACCCCCGCCCGCTCGCGACCGTTGCCCAGCATCTTCGCGAGGAAACGCAGTAAACAGGCTTTCATGCAGATCCGCCGAGCGACCCGCGAGGATGGCTCCGCCGTGGTGGAGCTCATCCGCTGCCTGGCCGAGTTCGAGAGCTTGCCGCCGCCCGACGCCGAGGCAGAGGCGCGCCTCCTGCGCGATGCCTTCGACAGGGCGCCGCCGAGGCTGGAGGTGTGGGTCGCAGTCGACCATGACGATGACGGCGACGGCGACGGCGACGGCGACCGCGACGGCGACCGCGCCATCACCGGAACCGGCACTGCGAGCGGTCGCCGCGAGCGCGTGATCGCCTACGCCGCCTGCTTCGAGTGCTACTCCACGTTCCGCGCGCGGCCGACCCTGTTCCTGGAGGATCTGTTCGTCCACCCGTCGGCGCGGCGGCGCGGCGTGGCCAGCCGCATGCTCGCGCTCCTGCGCGACGAGGCGCTCCGGCGCGGGTGCGGCCGCTTCGAGTGGTTCGTGCTCGCCTGGAACGAGGACGCCAAGTCGCTCTACCGGGCGGTGGGCGCGGAGATCATCCCGGACTGGCAGCTCTGCCGGGTCGACCTCCAGCCCTGACGATGGCCGCGGCCAGGGACGCGGCCGCGCCTCTCACATGCCGAAGGAGACGCCGACCATCAGCATGTTGAGGCTGCCGCCGATGTCGCGCGTGTCGTCGCTCAGGCCGAGGTGCTGGAACGTGTAGTCGACCCACAGCGCGGCGTATCCGACCGGCATGTCGAACACGAACTGGCCGCCGCCGCCCAGATCGAAGCCCGTCCCGCTGTAGTCGTTGCCGTTGACGACGGTGTAGTTGAGGCCCGCCTTGCCGAACAGCTCGAGCGGGCCGAGCAGGGTGAAGAAGCCCTTCAGATCGGCCGCGAACGACAGCGTCGAGTACTCGCGGCCCAGCGCGAAGCCTCTGCCGCCGGTGCCGACCAGGTCGGCGCCGAACCCGGACACCTCGAGCCCGATCGGGCCGATGCGCTGCCCGAAGCCGAGGCGAAGCGCCCGCGTATCGCCATCAGCAACTTCCCCGAGATCGCCCCCCACGCCGGCCTTGGGGCCGATGCCGAAGAGGATGTAGCTGTCGGCGTGCGCGACCGGGGCCGCGGCCGCCACGCCGAGGAGGACCAGGGCAAGGGAGGCGATGCGCATCATGCTGCGCATTCTAAACAGGAACCATGCCGCGAACCGCGCTCGTGATTTCAGCGACCTGTGCGCTGCACCGCGTGACCATCGGTTTACAGTGTGGTGCTCGGGCGACCGCCGAGCGGACGCCCGCCCGGCGTGACCCGGCTCGCGGCGAGTGACAGGGGGATCGCCGGGGACGCTACTCGTAGCGCAGGCCCTGCACCGGGCGCAGGCGCGCGGCGATGCGGGCCGGATAGATCGTGGCGCCGACGCTGATGACGAGGCCGGCCGCGGCGACCAGCACGACGGCCACCGGCTCGACGTGGACCGGCAGGCGATCGATGTAGTAGACGTCGGGCGGGATGCCGACCCCGTAGCGCTCGGCCAGCAGGCACGCGATGAGGCCCAGGGTCACCCCGATCGCGGTGCCGACCAGGCCGATGAAGAAGCCCTGCACGATGAAGATGCGGGTGACGCCGGAGTCGGACGCGCCGAGGGTCTTGAGCACCGCGATCTCGCGCGCCTTCTCCACCACGACCATGATGAGGTTGCCGACGATCGAGAAGGAGGCCACCAGGATGATGATCGCCAGGACCAGGAACATGGCGATCTTCTCCAGCTTGAGCGCCGAGAACAGGCTGCGGTTGAGCTCCTTCCAGTCCTGCACGGTGAAGTCGGGGCCGAGCACGCGGCGCAGCCCGGCCGCGATCACCTCGGTGTCCTCCGGATCGGTCACCCGGATCTCGATGCCGGTGACCTCGTCCGGCAGATCGAGGAAATCTTGAAGACTGCCGAGCTCGACGTAGATGCGCTTGAGGTCGTACTCGTACATGCCGGTGTAGAAGCTGCCGGCCACCCGGTAGGGCTTGATGTACGGGGTCTGCCCGACGATCGTGTTCTGGCCCAGGGGCGAGATGACCTTCACCTCCTGCCCCTCGTAGAGGTTGATCTGCTTGACCAGCTCGCGGCCGACCAGCACGCCGGGCAGCGCGGCCACCTGTGGCTCGAGCTCCCGCGCCGGCGGCGGCAGCCACTCGCTGTCGTCGGCACGGCGGCCGCGGCCCTCGCCCTTGTGGACGGTCTCGACGTCACCCTCGATCACGCCGTCGGCGTCCAGCAGCGGCTCGTCCGAGGACGGGGCCGCGTCGGCAGCGGCGGGCGCCTGGGTCAGGCCGCCGCTCCAGTCGGTGGGCGCCGCGGACCCGGGGACGTCGAGATCCGACGGGGCCGGGTCGGGCAAGCGCGACCGGTCCGAGGGAGCGGCCGGCGGCGCCCCTGCCCCTGCCCCGGCGCCCGCGCCCGTGCCCGCGGCGGGCTCGGGCGGACCGCTCCAGTCGACCGGCGGGCTCTCGTTCACCTGCATGTCGCCGGGGGCCGGGTCGGTCACGTGCTCGCGATCGGGCGGCACGCGCCCGGGCTCGGCGGCGGGGCTGGCCGCGGGCGGCGGACCGGCCACCTCGCCCTCCGGGGTGAGCGGCCACATCCGGTCGAGCGCCTCCTCGTCGTCGAGGTCCTTGCCGAGGTTGGTGACGCGGGCGATCGTGCGCGGGTCGATGCCCTTGACCACCACGTTGAAGTAGTTGCTCGACCCGGCGATGACGACCTCGCTGGTCAAGTAGGGCGTCTCCGCCACCACGCCGCGGATGCGCGCCGCCTTGTCCATGACCGCGCGGTATCCCGGGAAGGCCGCCTCGTCGTGGCGGGTGATGAGCATGTGCGCGTTGGAGCCGAGGATCTTGCTGCGCAGGTCGGTCTCGAAGCCGCTCATCACGCTCAGCGTGATGACCAGCGCCATCGTTCCGATCGCGACTCCGCCCATCGACACCGTGGTGAAGAAGGTGAAGAAGTAGCGGATGCCGAGCAGGATGAGCGACAGCGTGAACATGGTGCCGGCCAGCCCGCCCACGATGGTCATCCAGACCGGCGTCTGATGCTCGAGCGCCATGCCGTGCTCGCCAAGCTCGACGGACAGGTACTGCATCATCCCCGCCCCGAAGAAGTGGGCGAGCGCGACCGGGATCATGGCGCCCGCCAGCGCCGCCCAGCGCAGGGCCCGGGCGCGCGCCTGGCCGCGCACGAGGCGGGCGACGACCAGCGCGGCCAGCGTGCCGCCGGCCGCGAGCAGGACCAGCGGGTCGAGCGCCGCGGGCGGGCGGTCCGCCAGCCCCGGAACGCTGGACGGGTCGAAGCCGGTCTCCTCGCTGGCCAGCGCGATCGCGCCGGCCAGCTGGGCGAGCGCGGCCAGCCCGCCGACCGCGATGAGCGCCGGCGCGCGCCGGAGCGGCGACCAGGAGGGGCGCAGGAGGCGCGCCGCCGCGATGAGGAAGAGCACCGCCGACAGCGACATCGCCAGTCCGTAGCCGACCGGGAACCAGAGCGGCAGCGGCTGGCCGGCGGCGATGTACTCGTCGGTGAGCGGCGCGAGCTGCGCGCCGTAGGCGACCGCGCCCGCCAGCCAGGCGAACACCGTCGCGAACAGGATGATGATCCCGCTCAGCCGGCGCGGCCGCGCCATGAGGTAGCGCCAGGCCACGAACCACTGGAATCCGCGTGCGCGCAAGGTGACCGCCGCTACTCCGCCGACTCCGGCCGCATCTGGGGGAACAGGATGACGTCGCGGATCGAGGACTGACCGGTCAATAGCATGGTGATGCGATCGATGCCGATGCCCTCCCCTGCCGCCGGCGGCATGCCGACCTCGAGGGCGCGGCAGTAGTCCTCATCGTAGTCCATCGTCTCGGCCGACCCCGCCTCGCGCGCGCGCACCTGGGCCACGAAGCGCGAGCGCTGATCGTCCGGGTCGTTGAGCTCGCTGAAGCCGTTGGCGATCTCGCGGCCGCCGATGTAGAGCTCGAAGCGATCGACCAGGGCGGCGTCCGACTCCTTGCGCCGGGCCAGCGGCGAGACGGCGAGCGGGAAGTCGCACAGGAAGGTCGGCTCGACCAGCGAGGACTCGACGCGCTGCTCGAAGACCAGGAAGGCGAGCGCGCCGGCGCGCACGCGCGCCTCGTCC
The DNA here is from genome assembly GCA_035262925.1 of Kofleriaceae bacterium. GTDB lineage: Bacteria > Myxococcota_A > Polyangia > Haliangiales > Haliangiaceae > DATFRY01. The sequence continues at coordinate 25,745 of DATFRY010000675.1, forward strand.
CGGTCGTAGCGCTCGGCGATGGAGCGGGCGATGCGCTCGCGCTGGTCCCGCTGGGCGAAGCGCCGGCCGAGCTCGTGGCCTCCGCCGAGCGCCGCCGCGTCGTCGGGCAGAAGCCCCTCGACCAGCGCGGCGAGCACCAGGTCGCCGGGCGCGCCGGCGGCGAGCGCGGCCTGGGCCGCGGCGACGGGGTCGTCGAACACCGCCGGGCTGACTCCCGCGCCGGTCACCGCGTCGCGCACGCTCAGGCGGCGCCACGGCGCCGTCAGATCGATGGGCGGTCCGTCGTCGCCCGCGATCTGGAGCGAGCCGGCCACGTCGCGCGCGAGCTCGGTGACCAGCTCCTCGGTCAGCCCCATCAGGTCCTCGTAGGTGGCGTAGGCCTGATAGAACTCGAGCATGGTGAACTCGGGGTTGTGCTGGCGCGAGAGCCCCTCGTTGCGGAAGTTGCGCCCGATCTCGTAGACGCGCTCGAACCCGCCGACCACCAGGCGCTTGAGGTAGAGCTCCGGCGCGATGCGCATGTAGAGCTTCATGTCGAGCGCGTTGTGGTGGGTCACGAACGGGCGGGCGGCGGCGCCGCCGATGATGGGGTGCATCATCGGGGTCTCCACCTCGAGGAAGTCGTGGCGGTCGAAGAAGCGGCGCACGCCGGACACGATGCGCGAGCGCCGGCGGAACACCTCGCGCACCTCCGGGTTGACCGCGAGGTCGACGTAGCGCTGGCGGTAGCGGGTCTCGACGTCGGTCAGGCCGTGCCACTTCTCGGGCAGCGGGCGCAGCGACTTGGTCAGGATCCACGCGCGGCGGCACAGGAGCGAGAGCTCGCCCCGCCTGGTCCAGAAGACCTCGCCCTCGCCGGCCACCATGTCGCCGACGTCGATGTCCGGCAGCACCTCGGCGAAGTCGGCGGCGGCCAGGTGGTCCACGTTGAGGAACAGCTGCAGGTCGCCGGATCCATCCCGGATCGGGAGAAACACGGTCTTGCCGAAGCCGCGGCGGGCGACCGCGCGGCCGGCCAGGCGGACGACCTGGCCGTCGACCGGCACGATGCCGCGCTCGCCGGCGGGGCGCTCGCCCGTGGGCGCGGGATCGGCGGCCGGGCGGGTCGGCTCGTAGCGCGCGCGCACCTCGGCGCACGTGTGGGTCGGCCGGATGTCGTTGCGGTAGGGGTTGTGCCCGGCCTGGCGCAGGCGCGAGGCCTTCTCGCGCCGCTCGCCCATCATGCGGCCCAGTGAGCCATCGGCGCCCGGGCCGCCGCGCGCTGAAGAGCTGCTTCCGTCCTGGTCCGCCATCGGCGCGAAACTGTAATCGAAGAGTGCCACCGGGTCATCCCGGCCCGGCGACTTCGGCGGTCAGGAGGTGCATGCGCGCCGGCCGGCGATTTCGTGCTATGCGCTGGCCATGAGGTACGCGGTAGACATGGCGTCCTTGCGCTGGTGCGCGGTCATCACCCTGGCAGCGGCCCTGGGGGGCGGAGGGGGCGGCTGCAAGGGCGGCGGCTCGCAGGACGGACGAGCGGAGCCACGCGCCGGCGGGGCGGGCAAGGCCACCGCACCGGCAACGGCCGTGGGCAAGGCCGACGCGCCGGCGGCCGCGGCGGCGGCGGCGGGCAAGGCCAGGGCCGACGCGCCGGCCGCGCGCACGGTCCAGATTCCGTGGATCTCGGACGACTACGCGGCCGCGCTCGCGCGCGCGCGGGCGGAGAAGAAGCCGATCTTCATCGATATGTGGGCGCCGTGGTGCCACACGTGCCTGTCGATGAAGCAGACCGTGATGACGGACCCGAGCCTGGCTCCCTTCCTCGAGCGATTCGTCTGGCTGGAGGTCGACACCGACAAGCCGGTCAACGCGCCGCTCCTGACCCGGCTCGCGATCGACGTGTGGCCCACGTTCTACGTGCTCAGCCCGGAGGGCGAGTCGGTGCAGGCGCGCCACCTGGGCGCCGCGTCGATCGCGCAGCTGCGCGAGGTGCTGGCCCAGGGCGAGGACGGTCACCAGGAGGCGATGGCCCGGTCCGGCAAGCTCCCGGCCGGGTCGCCCGCCGCGCTCGCGCGGGCCGGGGATCGGGCCGCGGCCGGCGGCGATCTGAAGGCGGCGGCGAAGTCCTACGGCGAGGCGCTGGCCGCGGCACCGGCCGGGTGGCCGCGCACCGCCGACGTGCTGGTCAAGGAGATGTCGGCCCGCTTCAGGTCGGGCGACCTGGCCGGTTGCGCCGATCTCGGCATGCGCGAGGCGACCCGCGCCGCGCAGGGCAAGACCGCCAGCGTGACCGACTTCTCCTACTACGCGGCCCAGTGCGCCGACAAGCTCGACGACGCGCGCGCAAAACTCCTGCGCGAGCGGCTCCGCGATGCGGTACGCGGAGTGGTCGACGCGCCGGACTCGGCCATGTCGATCGACGACAGGAGCGACGCGCTGTCGGCGCTGCGCGAGCTGGCCGAGAAGCTGGGCGACGAGGCGACCGCGCGCGCCATGGCGGTGCGCCAGCGCGACCTGCTCGACCGCGCGGTGGCCGAGGCGAAGACGCCGCTCGGCCGCATGACGTACGTGTGGCCGCGCTCCGAGGTCTACGTGTATCTCGGCGAGGGCAAGAAGCTCATCCCCGATCTCGAGAAGCTCATGGCCGACCTGCCGGAGGAGTACGACCCGCCCTACCGCCTGGCGTGGGTCCGCCTGCAGACCGGCGAGCTCGACCAGGCCATGACCGCCGCGCAGCGCGCGGTCGGCATGGTATACGGCCCGCGCAAGGGCCGCGCGCTGGCCATGGTGGCCGACATCCAGAAGGCGCGCGGCGACCTCGAGGCCGAGCGCGCGGCGCGCCGCGCCGTGGTCGACTTCTACGCGTCGCTGCCGCCGGGCCACCGGAGCGCCGGCTCGCTGGCCGCCGCCCGAGAGGCGCTGGCGGCGGTCGGCAAGCCCGACAAGACCAAGTAGCGGCGCTGCGGGCCACATGGCGAGGCCGGGCCGCGCCGGCCCCGGCGTCAGTTGCCATGCGGCTGCGAGCCGGCCTGCAGGAGATAGGCGCGGATGAGGTCGTCGATGGCGCCGTCGAGCACGGCGTCGACGTTGCCGACCTTGAGGTCGGTTCGGTGATCGGTGACCTGCTGGTACGGGGCGAGCACGTAGGAGCGGATCTGCGAGCCCCACTCGATCTTCTTGCGCTCGACCGCGTTGGCCGCCCGCTCGTCCGCCTCGGCCTTGCGCAGGTCGTAGAGGCGCGAGCGCAGGACTCGCATGGCCTGCGACTTGTTCTTGTGCTGCGAGCGCTCGCTCTGGCACTGGACCACCAGGCCGGTCGGCAGGTGGGTGAGCCGCACGGCGCTCTCGGTCTTGTTGACGTGCTGCCCGCCCGCCCCGCCGGCGCGGTAGACGTCGATGCGGAGCTCGGTGTCCGGGATGTCGAGGTCGATCTCCTCGTCGATGTCGGGCGTGATGGTGACCGCCGCGAACGAGGTCTGGCGCCGCGCGTTCTGATCGAACGGAGAGATGCGGACCAGGCGGTGGACCCCGGTCTCGGCCTTGAGCAGGCCGTAGGCGTAGGGCCCCTCCACCAGCAGGGTCGCGCTCTTGATGCCCGCCTCCTCGGCCGGCAGCTCGTCGAGCAGGTCGACCTTCCAGCCCTGGCGCTGGGCGTAGCGGGTGAGCATCCGGACCAGCATCTGGGCCCAGTCGGCCGCGTCGACCCCGCCGGCGCCGGAGTTGATCTCCACCACCGCGTTGCCGGCGTCGTGCTCGCCCGACAGCATGCGGCGAAACTCGAGGTCGGCGATGGCGCGATCGACCTGCTCGCCCAGCTCGCTGGCCTCGCGCGCCGAGGCGGCGTCGTCCGCCTCCTCCGCGAGGTCGAGCAGGACCACGGCGTCGGCGAGCTTGCGATCGAGGCCCTCGAAGGTCTCGATCACCGAGACGGCCAGCTTGCTCTCGCGCAGGACCGCCTGCGCCTCGCTCGGCTTGTCCCAGAAGTCGGCCTTGGAGGCTATCGACTCCAGCTCGGCGACGCGCTTGCGCTTGCCCGTGACGTCAAAGATGCCTCCGGAGCTCGTCCAGCTTGCCGCCGAGCTCTCCGAGGTGGGAGCGGATTCCTTTGATGTCGATGTCGCTATCGGTGGGCATGAGTCTCGGGGTGTCCGTTCGGTCTACGTCGATGTCGGGTCGATGTGGCGTCGCGTCGACGTGGGCGTCGATCGACTACTTCTTGACCTGGTTGGCCACCTGGCCGGGCCGGCGAAGCGGCACCAGCGGGGCATCGCCGACCGCGGCGTCGGCGCGCTGGCCGGGCGTGACCGCCACCGGGTAGTCGCCGGTGAAGCAGGCCGAGCAGAAGCCGGCCGCGTCGCCCTCGGCCAGGGTCGCGGTCGCCGCGCTGGCCGCCTCCATCATGCCGTGGTGCGAGAGATAGCCCAGCGAGTCGCACCCGATGTACGACCGGATCTCCTCGTTCGAGTGCGAGCTGGCGATCAGCTCCTCGCGCGTCGGCGTGTCGATGCCGTAGAAGCAGGGATGGGTGGTGGGCGGCGCGCTGATGCGCAGGTGCACCTCGGCGGCGCCGGCCCCGCGCAGCATGGTGACGATCTTGCGCGAGGTGGTGCCGCGCACCAGCGAGTCGTCGATGACCGCCACCCGCTTGCCGTCCACCACCGAGCGCACCGGGCTCAGCTTGAGGCGCACCCCGAAGTGGCGGATGGAGTCCTGCGGCTCGATGAAGGTGCGGCCCACGTAGTGCGAGCGGATGAGGCCCATCTCGAGCGGGATGCCCGACTGGCGCGAGTAGCCGACCGCGGCCGGCACACCCGAGTCGGGCACCGCGATGACGACGTCGGCCGCGGCCGGGTGCTCGACGGCGAGGCGCCGGCCCATGCGCTCGCGGGCGCGGTAGACCGAGCGGCCGTTGAGCAGGCTGTCGGGCCGCGCGAAGTAGACGTGCTCGAAGACGCAGAAGCGCGGCGGCGCCGGCTCGAAGGGGCGGTAGGAGCGCACCGCGACGCCGTCGGCCACGACGATCTCGCCCGGATCGATCTCGCGGATGAACTCGGCCTCGATGAGGTCGAAGCAGCAGGTCTCCGACGCGAAGACGTACGAGTCGCGCAGGCGGCCGAGCACGAGCGGGCGGAAGCCGTGCGGATCACGGGCGGCGATCAGCTTGCCCTCGGTGAGGAGGAGGAGCGAGTAGGCGCCCGAGACCTGGCCCAGCGCGGCGGCGAGGCGGTCGATGAGGTCGGCCTCGCGCGCCTGGGCCAGGAGGTGGACGATGACCTCGGTGTCGCTCGAGGTCTGGAAGATCGACCCCTGGCGCTCCAGGCGCGAGCGGATCTCGTCGGCGTTGACCAGGTTGCCGTTGTGCGCGATGGCCAGGCCGCCGTGGGCGTACTCGAACACGAAGGGCTGGGCGTTGCGCAGCTCGGAGCTGCCGCTGGTCGAGTAGCGCACGTGGCCGATGGCCGCGCGCCCGGGCAGACCGGCCAGCGTCTCCTTGCCGAAGTGCTCGGACACCAGGCCCATGGCCGCGTGGCGGCGGAGCCTGCCGTCGTCGATGGTGGCGATGCCCGCCGACTCCTGGCCCCGGTGCTGCAGCGCGTGGAGGCCCAGGTAGGCGATGTTGGCCGCCTCATCGTGGCCATAGATGCCGAATAGTCCGCACATCTCGC